>PXCO01000068.1 GCA_003565295.1 Cyclobacteriaceae bacterium | reverse complement strand
GGGTCTTCGGAAGCTGAGGCATCTAACCGGATCCTACTCCCAGGTTTACCCTTGATAAGCATTACTTCCTTACTGCTGTCTTTGTTCAATGCGGCAACAGGTTCGTGGTTGACTTCTTCAGGGGATTTAAGGCTATATTGAAGTCGGTTTAAAAAGGAATTTTTAGCCGCTGGGATCCATTTTCCCAGTGCCTCTTCCCTATCTACCCCACAAGTGTGGAAGTAATTTTCCAGGAATTCCGCACCCATGGGCTCAAAGCGGCTCCCCCAACTCCCGTGCGTGGGATCTAATGGGTCGTTTAATCCAAGACTTGCACTAATTAAATAAAGAAATGCCGGGGTGTCGCCTTCCCCACCATGGTCATAAATGTCCGACATGGGCCCATGCCCATTGACTTCCTCTTGTTTCATTACGGTAATGTATTTCCAGAAATGCCCCCCATCATGTAGCATCCACCCGGGAGAATAGCGTTCCCCATCATAGGTGGAAGTGACGGTACCCATATTGGTGCAGTCCAATTCCTTTACCTTGTCAAGGTCAATGATAAAATCAAAAGTGATGTCCTGCAATAGAATGCCGAATATATGAAGTTTATTCATCAGGGATTTTAGCTTCTCTTCCCCGTGTTTTTGTTTGTACCTATACAGTGCCTGAACAAAGGTAATCGGCCCTCCCCATGCCTGAACAAAAATGGGCCTAGGGTCGTCTTTCTCAAAGACCTGAACCAGGAATTCGCTGCCTTCTGAGTCCTTAGGTTCCCCGTTGGGGTTGGTGCCCTCGCCAATCCAATCAGCAAATCGGATATCCCCCCATTCAGATTCCACATACCTTCCGGCAATCTCACTGGCGAATTTTTTCTCATTGGTGAGCCAAATGATGGGCAGTGCACCCCTGCCTCTCTTGGTCACTGCGGATAAGTCCTCATAGGTAGGGTAACCCTCCTGATGTTGACTTATCTGTTGAAATTCTCCTGCATAGGCAGATAAAATGTCCTGTGCCTTCTCCCAGGGTTCATCATGGTGGTAGTTAAAATCAGGCAATTGTTGGGTGACAATTATGGCCTCTGTATCAAAAAGGTGACCATAATATAGGTATCGAATGAGGGAATTACCATCATCATGGGTCATGTCCGTCAGAATCACGGTCCTGTACTTTTCCTGTGCTGCTGCCGGGGAAATGCCTCCGTTTACTAGCATGGTTAGCATAACCAAAAACCCCACTGGTAGTTTCAATATTTTCATAGGTTAAATAGGTTTTAGCTGATATTCTGATAACTTTAAGGTTGAATGCTTAATTTGCCAGGAAATCAATATCCTGTACCTTAACGGGAATCCTACAAATCTATCCAAAGCTTTACAGTTTTACTGCATGGTTCAAAATGAATTTTGCCCAAAAACCCACATCTTGATATGAATATAAAAGAATCTACTTTATTATTATGGATTGTGATCATCTCTTTTTTATGCTTTTCGGCTTGCCAGCAAAAACCAGACGGGGGCACAGCCTCGGAGCCAGGAAAGCCCAATTTCATCATCATTTTTGCTGACGACATGGGGTATGGGGATTTGTCCTCCTATGGGCATCCCAGTATAAAGACCCCACATTTAGACCGGATGGTGGCTGAAGGACAAAAGTGGACCAATTTTTACTCTGCTGCTAACGTTTGCACACCTTCAAGGGCGGCCTTGCTTACAGGAAGGTACCCCATACGTAATGGTATGTGCTCAGATAAGCGAAGGGTGTTGTTCCCGGATTCTGATGGTGGGCTGCCAACCACTGAAAACACCATTGCCAAATTACTTAAGGAGGAAGGGTATGCCACTGCGGCCATTGGAAAATGGCACCTCGGCCACCTTCCCCAATATCTGCCTACAAGTCATGGCTTCGATTACTATTTCGGCATACCCTATTCCAATGATATGGACAGGGTGAACGATGTGGACAGGCAAGAGGCCTTTTGGAATGCCAAGATTGACTATTTCAATGTTCCTTTGATGAGGAATGAGGAAATCATTGAAAGACCAGCAGATCAACATACCATTACCAAGCGATATACTCAGGAAGCCATCAGCTTTATGAACGATCATACAGATGAGCCATTTTTTGTGTATTTGGCCCATAACCTTCCCCATGTCCCCTTATTCGTGAGCGAGGACTTTACCGGTGTAAGCGACAGGGGGTTATATGGTGATGTGATTGAGGAAATTGACTGGGGCGTAGGACAAATTTTGGATTACCTGCGGGATTCCGGCCTGGATGAGAATACCCTTGTGGTGTTTACCTCAGATAATGGCCCATGGGTGGTTTTTGATGATCAGGGAGGTAGCGCCGGATTGTTTTACGGTGCCAAGGGAACCAGCTATGAAGGAGGGGTGCGTGAACCTGGGGTAGTTTGGTGGCCGGGTACTATTTCGCCGGGCTTGGTCACTGAAATGGGGGCCACCTTGGACCTTTTGCCCACCTTGGTAAATCTTGCGGGAGGTTCGCTTCCGGATGATAGGGAATATGATGGGCACGACCTCACCAATGCTTTGATTTATGGGGAAAAGTCCCCTAGGGAAGCTTTGATCTATTATCACAGCACCCGGATCTTTGGTGCTAGAAAAGGGGATTACAAGGTACATTTTTATGAAAATAATCCCGACGGATACCCTGAACGGATGAGGGAGCTGGAAAAAGAAAAACTTTATCAAGTCCAGCACGACCCTTCGGAAAGGTTTGATCTGGCTGAGGATCATCCGGATATCATAGCTGAAATTAAAGAAATGGTGGAAGCTCATAAAGCTACAGTGGAAAAAGTCCCGAGCAATTTGGAAAAGAGGATAGGGGAGTGATGGGGGAATTGCGAATGACTGAATTACGAATTATTAAAATACGAAGGGGTGATTTGTGGGTTGAAATTTTAGGGGATATGATAGGTTTGTAATCTGAATTCTTTTTTAGGGTGGAATAAACGGTCTTTTTTACTGTGATTTTTTTTGGAATCTGATGATAATTCCCTGTTTTCACAGATGTATATAAAAAAGCTATGAAACCTCAAATTCTACGATTTTTGGGGTTACTGATTGCCACCTCGTTCTTGCTTTCTTGTGATGATGATGATTCCAACGAAGGGGCCCCTTGAGGGAAGTGGGAACATAACATTTTACATCAATGAGCCCATGTCCTGCAAAGAGTTACAATTAATGTTGTTTTCACAGGATGGAAGGGAAACGCCAGGACGACTTCGAGGAAACCTGGTATTTGATGGAGTGAAGATTTTGGCTTTCCATATTTAAACATGGAAAGGCTTCAGTAGTATTTACCATAAATAGCCTTTAAATAAGTACTTAAGGTGCTTTGATAAGGTTTTTTCTTCCAGTGGTTCGCCCTCTGGGTTAAAGGAACTTTTATAATAGGCAATTTCCCCAAGCTGATTGTCTAAGATCATTACCCGGACCCCTGAGTTTGCCTTAACCGGTATCGGGGCAAACATGCCCAAAGTCAATATGCCAATTCCCACTCCCTTTGCAATTTGGCCCCCGTAATTGCCTATTCTCCTAGTGAACCCGGTGCTGAGGGTCAGCAAATAAAATCTTTGGTCATACAAATCAATTACCGCCACCAAGTTAGGTGGCAGATCAAATGCATGCAGGTTCTTGCCCCTGGCTTCTTCGGCCAATGTGAAAAGATGTTCTATTTCAAAGGTTATGGCTTCATTTTCCACAAACTCAGGAAGCAATATTTCTTTCTCAAAGGGAATGCTTTATCCTTTGCCAACATGTTGAATCCAGAGATTTGAAAATTCTCTGGATAAACTGTCACTGGGTGCCATTTGATTACCTTTATCAACAAATGCAATATAGGCCAGAGGCTCAAATGGATGAATATCCAGGATATGAGAGGAGGGGGTTGCCGACATATAGGCCTTTTGGGAAATACATGCAGATTGGAGGATAGCTGCAATTATAATGAACAATACTTGCCTCATAACAAAGTTTTAAAGCAACAAAAATACACGATTGATCTGGATTTTATTAATTGAGAAAATCTAAAAACAAAATTTGTAAATAAAATGACCTAGTTATGAAATACATAAAAAAATATTTAAAATACAAAAAATTAGGTTTGTAAATTTTATTTGTTAACTTTGTGACCATATAAAACTAAAGGTTGCTTTTTGATTTTTGTTTCAGGGACTATTAGGTCTTTTTATTGAGTGAAGTTGGCAAGAAGAGAAAAGGGGAACAAGTTTTTTGAATCGAGTGAATATTAATTCAGGGATAATTTTATAGGTTTTTGTTTAACTCAATCATTTTAACATTATGAAAAACGTTATCTGTTTTTGTTTAGGGCTGCTATTTTTGGTTTTGAGTGGTCCTGCATTCTCCCAGTTTAGTTTATCAGGTCATGGTTCTCATCTTAGGTTGGGCGAGAATTCAGGAATCACCAATTTTGGTGGGGGTGCACGTTTGGAGTATTCCATTGATAATCAGATTATTGTGATCGGTGGTTTCAATTATTATTTACCACACAACGATGAAGGTTCCATCTATGCCTATCGAACCAATTCGGCAATGGCTAGCTCACAAGTTTCTGTACCCACCAATAGAAGGATAGGCTTTCAACAGTTTTATATTGGAGCTAAATACTACTTTTTTGGCGATTATGAAGAGCTATTTGGGATTTACGGAATAGCGGAAGCTGGCTACCTTATGGCCCCTTCGCGTACCTCGTTTGGAGAATATGATTCGGAAAACTTTAAGCCCAGAAAGGAGGATGGCTTTAGGGAAAACTTTTCCGACCTAACGATAAACTTGGGTATAGGCGCAGAGGTGGACTTGCTTTTTGCCTATTTGTTCGGCGATGTAAAGGCCAACCTTCCCGCCAATCAGCGTGGAAACATGATCGTTCAGACTGAAATTCCAGCTTCCTTGAGTTTTCATGTGGGGCTGAGATTTCCATTGTATTATTTTTAAAAAATAAGGCTTTACCAGGGTGGGAATCCCTGCCTGCCTTGGTATCTGCCTTTCTACAATATTTTTGCTTTCTCAAAAGTCTTCGGGTAGGTTTAATTCATAGTATTAAATATGCTTTAAATATTTTATCTGTTTATATTTTCTTTTCAGCCGTCATCCAAATGGCAATCGGGAGGAATCTCGCATGTTTTCCCCGATAGCGGGACAACCCTCCATCGTTTGCCTCAAGCTTGATTTCATGCTCTTTTCTAAAGGAAGTGCCTTTTTTGTTTGTTTGATAGATGAATTACTTGTAATTTTTCAAACATCATCAACCATTCACCTGAAATGAACCTGGTACTTGTCCTCATTTCTCTTTTATTAGCATCGAACTTCATTTTAAAACCCAATCAGGAACCTCCACCAAATATAATATTAATCATGGCGGATGATATGGGCTATGAATGTTTAGGTGCATATGGAAGCAATAGTTACCACACTCCAAATCTAGATAGAATGGCCAATGAGGGTGTGAAATTCGAGCATTGTTATTCCCAGCCACTATGCACACCCTCCAGGGTAAAAATAATGACAGGAAGGCATAACTTCAGGAATTACCAGGCTTTTGGGTATCTGGACCCAAAAGAAAAAACCTTTGGTAACCTGC
>PXCO01000259.1 GCA_003565295.1 Cyclobacteriaceae bacterium | reverse complement strand
CAGAGAGTTTGATCGGTGACCGAAAGCTAATCTTTATTGGGGAGCAGAGGCAGCTCGGATGTGTTTACCTTGACGAAGACGATGAAATTGGTACGGTTTTTTATCTAAACAACTATTCTGCAGCGCTGCTCGGAGAGATCCTGAAAAACGTGACGCATTTTCAAGAAGACCTGTACCATGTGGATTTAGACCGTTATGAAAGAAACGGAGTTATTGTACAATCCTCAGCAATTCCTTACGTATTCAAAAACGGATACAACTACATTAACTCGTCTTCCTGCGCGCTTTATTTTCGGGCAAACAAAGAAAACAACAAGCCTTATGCCCCAAATAACATTATGGACAAGGCACACTATGCAGCACTTCAAATATATGATGTAAAAGAAGATTTGCCATATAAAAGCTTGGAGAACTTTTCGGGAAAAGCGATGGTGGAACTGGTAAAAAGAGATGAATCCATGCGTTTTACGGATTTTGAAACACACCTATTGACAGAATTTCTTAACGCGCATTATGAAAGAGAAGTGCACGAGTTGCTTCGACAATTTGGATAAAGACAAAGAAAAAATCCCGAAGGGAAAGAACGGGATTTTTTCTTCACGAAAACCATATCTATAGGATGAAGGGAGGTGCCCTAAGTATATCATAAGGAGGGACCAATTTTGAAATTACTTGCCTTTGACCTTTCCTCTTCCGTTATTGGGGTATTGGCAGCGCAGTTAGAAGGGGAAAAGATACAAAAGATGCGCTCATGCCCGATCATTCCGCCTAAGTACGATCCAAGCGTTAGCGGATTTTTAAAAACCAAGAAAAAAGTTTCTACTCCGACAGGGAAAAAGCTCACCAGTTATTTATACCCAGAAGAAACAACTATTACCAAGGCTGAAAAAGAAAAAAGAGATCGAAAGGTTCGAGCCGATAAAGATTTGTTCTTGCTGGATCATATCTCTAAAGAGCAGAGCCACCTAATCACCAACATTAACCCGGACCTAATCTTAGTGGAGAAAAACGCCTCTTTCAACGGCATGCTCACCACGGTGCTTCTGGCGAAAGTCATGGGATCGCTTCTTGGTGTTGCTGGAGCCAGTGGGGCGCCTGTACAGGAATACCCGGTCAACCAGGTTCGAAAGATTATCCCCGTAAACGATCTCTTGCGGGAGTTTTTGAAAGACCACACAGAAGCAGAAGTGCAGCAAATACCAGATGTGACCAAGCGCGTCATCCGGTATTATCTGGAAGACCTTTATGGAATCTACGGCGTTCAATTCCAAACGGACGACGAAAGCGACGCGTGCGCCGTGTTTCACTACTGGTATGAAACAGAGAGGAAGGGCAATCAATGACAAAGTTTCGCATCAAGCCCATTGACGTTGAAGCTGTTCAGTATAATGGCGAGAACGAATCAGAAATTGTCCTGTTTACAGAATATAAAACCATCGCACCGCTTCATGGTCGATATTTGACCGTTTCAACAGAAGAAGGGGTGTACCGGTTGTACGAAGGCGACTGGATCATCAAGGGGCCGAATGGGGAGCTATTCCCGTTCAAACCCGGTGTCTTTGAGGCGATTCACGAGCCAGTAAATGAATGGAGTTGATTACGAATGGAAGATTACCAAAACCCAATGGATTTTGTCTTTTCGCCGGAGATCATGCGAATCGCCAATCCAAATTATGAACCGCGCCCCAGCCAAATTGAAGCAGCACGACGAATTCGTCGTGCTCTTGACAATTCTAGCCACTTTATTTTAGAGGGAAGCTGTGGATTCGGAAAAACATATGCTTATCTCGCACCCATTGTTCAACACATGTGCGACCACGATGAAGCGCCAAGAGCTGTCCTGGTAACTAACGGCATTTCCCTGCAAGAACAGCTGTACTATCAGGATGTGCCAAGCGTCATCAGCCTTTTTCAGTCGATTCACCCGGAAAAAAAGATCAGCTACACGCTCTTAAAAGGCCGATCCAACTATGTGTGTCTCTCGAAAATCGCAGAACTGGCGCATACGCACCAGCCAATGACACCAGAGACGCGGGATTTGGTAAGGCGTTACAAAGAAAGCGGTTCTCTTTCAGCAGAGGATCTGGACATTTCTTCTTTTGATTACGTTCCAGATTTTGGCACGCTGAAAGACATTGCGTGCGTTGATGCAGAAGAGTGCCACGGTAAAGATTGCGGCTTTTATGGGGAGTGCGCCTACCAGGCTAACCGTAGAAGGGCAAAAACCAGCAACATTGTAATTACCAATTACCACATGCTGTTTACTGGCTATAAATCTGGCATCAGCCTTTTTGACGAGTACGATATTTTAGTCTTTGACGAAGCGCACGACATTCAAAACGTCTTCAGGGACTTTTTGGAAGAAAAAATTTCCATCTATACCTTTGAGAACTTAAACCGAAAATTGGTGGAGATGGCTCGAAAAGACGACAGTCTCTCTCATCTCTTCAGTCGGGAGCAATTAAATTACACCGTTCAAAAAGTGACAAACTATTTTCAGCATGTCCAGCGCACACTCTTTTTCGACCCAAATAAAGAAGAATCGAAACTAATCAAAGCAGACATCCCCCTTTGTATGTATGACGAAGGAAAGCGAGACATGGCTGAGGCTGTTGAAAGTTTGATGTCGATCTTTAACAACATTGAAGAACAGTGTGAAGAATCTGGTAACAAGGAAGACCCGACCGTAATTCAAAATTATTTTAAGGCCGTAGCGGCGAAGGAAAGCTTAAGGAGAGTCTGGGAAACCCTCCTAAGCCACGAGACACTTTTGGAAGATGACAACATGGCAATGTGGGTGCGGAATTCCCCCTACGACTTTTCCAAAAAGCAGGAAAAAGGACTGTATGGTGTTTCTGTGCACACAAAACCTGTTTCTGTTGCAAAGGATATGCTAAAAGGGTTTTTATCCTCGGAAACGTCATGCATTTTCACTTCTGCGACGTTGAGTGTTGGGGGAAATTTCAATTACCTAAAAGAAGCCGTCGGAATAAGCCTCTTAGAAGACCACGACCCAGATCGTGGCATTGATGAATTTATCGGTGAATCCCCGTTTGATTTGTCGGAACAGGAACTTTGGTATTTATCGGAAAATGCCATGGACGGAAACGACAAAGCGTTCCCGGACTACCTGCCATCAGAAATTGTTCGTATCATTGAGGCAACTAATGGCGGGGCACTCTGCCTTTTTACGTCGTACTACAATCTGAACAAAGTGAGCAGTGCTATCAAGGAAGCAAAACGAAATGGAAGGTTAAGTAAGATTCGATTTTTGGAACAAAACACAATGCCAAAGATGAGAATCCTGGAAGAATTTCGAAATGATCCAGATTCATGCGTATTAGCAACAAAAAGTTTTTTTCAGGGCGTGGACGTTCCTGGCGACTCTCTGAGAGCCTTAATACTGGACAAATTTCCCTTTCCGAGTCCTGTGGATCCTATCATGATCAAACTCAACGAGAAATATGGTTCTCGTTCGTTTCAGAAGGTTTTCATCCCAGAAATGATTATTTCATTGAAGCAAGCCGTTGGAAGAGGGGTCCGGTCCGTTAATGACAGGTGTGTGGTTGCTATTTTGGACGGAAGGTTGTCGAGTGCCTCTTATAAAACAAAGATTTTCAAATCTTTCCCTTACAAAAAACGAGGGGCGAGGACGATCGAAGAAATCGAAGCTTTTTTGAAAGGAGAGTAAATAATGAAAAAATGGCTTAACCACGAATTTTCTTCCGGTCCTTATACGGGAGAGGATTTTAAACAATTTAACCGGGACTTTCGGACTACGCTCAAACGAAAGATTAAACCTTACCCACTGGAAATTCGAAACTGGAACCGGGGGCATTATTACCTCTCAGGGTTTCTTTACAATCAAGAAACAGAAAAATACGTTTACTTCAGTATTTCCGACGTTCGCCCAAAAGCAAACCTGAATAACATTTTGATTCGAACGGCGAAAAATGAAAAAGATTATACGGGTGGGATGAACAATTTTGTCACACTAGAAGAAATAGGCGAAGCTGCCAATCGGCTAACAACGAACAAAGACCGCATCACCGCCAATTAAAAAACCGCCCCTCGGGGCGGTTATCTTTTTTTGATTTCATCCATAAGCTTTCTGGAAAATTTCATCTTCATGGTTTGGCGAGGCGGGTAGAGTTTCACCGCTTTGTCTTTAAAGCTCCACGCTCTTTTTTCTTGTGACTCCGTTAAGATAATGGACCCAATGCCGGCCATGTGAGTGGCGATTCCGTCAAGCGTGTTTCGTTTTATGATTTCCAAGTATGTATCAATGATAGTTCGGACTTGTTTTTCAGGGGCGCCGTAAACAGCAGATACCTCTTTGACGATGTCGCGGTGGTTCACCTTGTTTGACATTGTTCTCCAAAATCCTTTCTTTTATTAAGGTTGTGTGAGCTCTCAGCCCTTGACGCTCTTTGCGGCCGCTAAAAGAGTGGCGTGGTTTGGCCTAACTACGCAGGCTGAGAAACACACACTATTGCAAAAAAGAGGTTCACTCCTCGGCCGACGAATCGGCGCTGAGAAGGTCCGCTCCTTTCACAACCATTACATCACCCTGATCGGAATCAGGGCTTTTGATCTTGATCTTGCCGGGCGCTTTCTTATAAGCTTCCAGCGCCACTTCCTCATCTTTCTTTTGCCTCGCCTCAATGCTTTCATCGCGAAGCCGTTTGTAGAAAAGCATCTCCGCTAAGAGATACTGATTCTTTTCTTTTCCAAGTTGAACCTCGTCCATTAATTCTGCTGAATTGCGGGTCAAGTACGTTTCGGTGATTTCCATGTTGTCTTCATCTTGCAGCGCTTTCAGGTACTCCTCCAAAAACTGTACATGCAGCTGAGAGGCAATCAGTTTTTGCCTCGATTCATCGATTTTGTGGTTAATAATCACTTGTCTCGTTGGTAAGGTTTGTGTTGGTTGGCTCATCAAAACACCCTTTCTGTCTTTGTTGGTCTTTTCTAAGTATATCATTCGGAAAAGCTCTATACAAGAGCTTTTCCGAATTAGTTTGGTTAATCGCCCCGAGAGAAGAAATTTTGCATTCGGTCCGCAATAGAGTTCCTTACCTTTCCGGGTAGTTTAAACGCGCTTCCGAGTTGCGGCACCTTTCCACTCATGATGCGCCCCCGGTTGTCGTCCATCGGATCCGTTTCACCCATGGACACGCCTTTGGCGATCTGTGTTCCAATGTCTTGTGTGCCAAGGTTGCTGAACCATCGCTCGTTACCGTGACCGATTAGCTGATGGTTTGTCTTTAAGTCATCCTGGAAATCAATGGGCCTTGGCGTTACTTTGATAGAGCGATGCCCAGCTTCAATTAATTCCCGTGCCGCCTGGTCGTTGATGATTTCGCCTTCAGCAACGATGGTTTTGCCACCGGTGCTCTTATACACATCAGCGGCTTTCTTGCCCTCAATGCTTGCTACACCAAGGGCGCTCTGCTTTTTCGCGCTGTAAGGGCCGGTATTTTCCGTGTTCCACTTAATCAGTTCATTTCTGTCCACCTGTTGCCCTTTTGTGTAAGAGGAGTCGCCCGGATCCAACACCTTCGCCATTGTTGTCATTTTACCGACAATGGTTTCAATGTGCCGGCTGTCAATAGAGCCTTCGCCTACTGTTTTGTCGAACGTAAACTCCATGGATCCGGTCAGGTAATCCT
>PXCO01000222.1 GCA_003565295.1 Cyclobacteriaceae bacterium | reverse complement strand
GGTGATGTGTCCTATAACCCGTCCGGCTTGAGAGAATGGGGACAATTTTCCACACAATCTAACCCCAGCCCTTGACCTTCCCCACTTTTCGTCATCAAAAGCTCCCGGTAACCCGGTCTCTTCTCCGAAATCCTTTCCCACGGGGACGAAGTGAGGGTGGATGCCCCGGAGGAACTGAAAAAGGTAATCAAGCAAAAAGCAGGAAACATCCAGCATGGCAGATGGAAAGAGGGATTCAATGGATGAGTAGGTAGACAATCAAAAAACCAACCTTAAGGTTTTTATGAAAGCCTAGAAAGTAATATCTTAACCCAAAATTTAGTTTTACCGCATAGATTTTTTACCTGCGAGGTGAAGTAATCAAAAAAGTTTTACATGAACACCACCGTCCATAATAGATTAGTATCCTTTATTTGGTCCATTGCTGATGATTGTCTCCGGGATGTGTATGTCCGGGGCAAATATCGGGATGTGATCCTGCCCATGGTAGTCCTAAGACGATTGGATGCCCTGCTCGAACCCAGTAAGGAAGCGGTGTTGGAAGAACTGACTTTCCAGAAAGAAGAAGCAGGCTTTACCGAATGGGATGAGACCGGATTGAAAGACGCCAGCGGCTATGTGTTTTACAACACCAGCGAGTGGACCCTGCAACGACTTTATGATACGGCGACCAACAGTCAGCAAATCCTTCAAGCCAACTTTGAGGATTACCTGAATGGCTTTAGCCCGAACGTCAAAGAAACCATTGACAAGTTCAAACTCAAAAGCCAGATCCGACATATGGCATCCAAGGATGTGCTGTTGGATGTATTGGAAAAGTTTACCTCCCCACACATCAATCTGACGCCTTATGAAAAGGAAGATCCGGATGGCAGGAAATTGCCAGCGCTTTCCAATTTGGGGATGGGCTATGTGTTTGAGGAGCTGATCCGAAAATTCAATGAGGAAAACAATGAAGAAGCAGGAGAACATTTTACGCCTCGTGAGGTGATTGACCTGATGACCCATATTGTTTTTGACCCCATCAAAGACCAATTGCCCCCGGTGATGACCATTTATGATCCGGCTTGTGGTTCGGGAGGCATGCTGACGGAATCGCAGAACTTTATCAAAGATGAGGAAGGGGCGATCCGGGCTATGGGCGATGTGTATTTGTATGGCAAGGAAATCAACGACGAGACTTATGCCATTTGTAAGTCGGACATGATGATCAAAGGAAACAACCCGGAAAACATCCGGGTAGGATCCACCCTTTCCACGGATGAATTTTCCGGCCATACCTTTGACTTTATGCTTTCCAATCCGCCTTATGGCAAATCCTGGAGCAGCGAGGTGAAATACATCAAAGACGGTAAGGATATCATAGACCCCCGGTTTCGGGTGACCCTGAAAGACTATTGGGGCAATGCCGAAGAAGCAGATGCCACGCCCCGGTCGTCGGATGGGCAATTGCTCTTTCTGATGGAAATGGTCAATAAAATGAAGGATTTGAGCCAGAGCTCCCTGGGTTCTCGTATCGCTTCGGTACATAATGGTTCCAGTTTGTTCACCGGTGATGCCGGAGGGGGTGAAAGTAATATCCGAAGGCATATCATCGAAAATGATCTGCTGGACTGCATCATTCAGTTGCCCAATAACCTGTTCTACAATACAGGCATCACCACCTATATCTGGATCCTTTGCAATCGCAAGGAAGCGAAACGGAAAGGAAAAGTGCTGTTGATTGATGCTTCGCAGCGCTATGCCAAACTGCGCAAAAACCTGGGCAACAAAAACTGTGAGCTGGCTCCCGTGCATATCAAGGAGATTCAAGATGCGTATCTGAATTTTGAAAGTATTGAGCGACAAGGGGAGGACGGTTTGGCTGCCAAAGTATTCAGCAATAGCGATTTCGGTTATTTCAAGGTGACCATCGACCGACCGGCCCGACTTAAAGCGCAGTTTACTTCGGAACGTATTGCCGAACTCCGGTACGATAAAACGCTGAAAGAACCCATGCAATGGGCCTATGAAACCTATGGGGAACAGGTTTACACCGATTTAAAGTCCATTGAAAAGGAACTGTTGGATTGGTGTGAGAAAAATGACCTGGATTTGAATGCCAAAAAGCGCAAGGCCCTTACTTCCGCCGCTACCTGGAAAAAACAAAAGGAATTGTTGGACACAGCTACCCGGCTAATGGATGCCATTGGAAGCGAGGAATACAGTGATTTTAATGTATTCTCCAAACGGGTAGATGAGGAACTGAAAGCAAGCAAAAGCAAATTGTCTGCTGCTGAAAAAAATGCCATCCTGCAAGCGGTGAGTTGGTATGACGAAGCTGCCAAAAAGGTGATCAAGAAAACCCAAAAGCTCAGTGGAGACAAGCTTGATCAACTGATGCACCATTTGGGTTGTACCCAGGAGCAATTGCCGGATTATGGTTACTACCCAAGCGGAAAGCCCAATGAATACCTCGTTTACGACAGCCAATCGGATCTGAGGGATAGCGAAAGCGTGCCCTTGTCGGAAAGCATACACGACTATTTCTTGCGGGAGGTAAAACCCCATGTAAACGAATCATGGATTGACCTGGACAAGACCAAAATCGGCTATGAAATCAGTTTTAACAAGTATTTCTACCAGCACAAGCCGCTGCGTTCCATTGAGGAAGTAAGTGCGGAAATACTGGCTTTAGAACAGGAAAGCGAAGGCTTGATTATGGATATTTTGAAAAATGTCTGAATCAGGATTTGTAGGATTATGGGATATTCAGGATTAAATAAATGCTATGATAGAATTAAACGAATTGACTTATAAAATCAATGGATGTGCCATGAAGGTACACAACACACTTGGCAATGGTTTTCAAGAGGTTATTTACCAACGTTGTCTGGCTATTGAATTAGAGAAAGCATCTATTTCATTTCAAAGAGAACAGGAACACAACATTTTTTATGAGGGTATTCAAGTAGGTACACGAAGAGCCGATTTTGTAATAGAAGATCTGGTAATTGTTGAATTAAAGGCATACATCAATTTAGAAGATGTCCATCTGGCACAAGCCAAAAACTATGTGGTAGCCTTTGATAAACCTATAGGATTACTCATTAATTTTGGATCAAAAAGCCTTCAGTTTAAAAAGGTATTTAACCCAAAATACAACATAAAAAATCCTGACATGCAAAAATCAAGAAAATCCTGATTCAGACAATGGAAGTAACCATCGAGCTCATCAAACAACTCAAACAGCGCATTCTTATCAGCCGCTACTTAGTCGCCAAAATGGCCAATGCGGAATCCTTGCGTTTGTATTTTACGATAGGGCACGATTTAGATGCAGCAATAAAAAAGAATGCTTGGGGCGATAAAATTTTGGATTCTATTGCAGCTCGTTTGCAACAAGAATTGCCTGGGCTAAGAGGGTTTTCTGCTTCCAATCTCAAAAAAATGAGACTTTTTTACAATGCCTGGGAGCCTGTTAAAGCAATTAGTTCGTCATTGACGAACCAACTGGATGGTCGTAATTTTGAAATTAGTTCGTCACTAACGAACCAATTTCAAGAAACTGATTTTTCCAGGTTTATTTCGATTGGTTTTACCCACCACATAGAAATCATTTTAAAAACAGCAGAGGTGAAAGACAGATGGTACTATATACATCTATCTGCAGCAAACTTCTGGACGGTCAAACATATGCGTACAGAGCTTGTCAACAAAAGTCATCTAAAGCAAGTCAATGAAAGCAATAATTTTAAAAAAGTGCTACCCATTGAAATTTCAAATAAAGCCATTCGAGCCTTCAAGGATCAATACCTGTTGGATTATGTAAATGTGGAGGATGGGGATGATGAAATAGATGAACGCGTATTGGAGCGGGAGCTTGTGCTCAACATCAAAAAGTTCCTCATGTCCTTGGGTAACGACTTTTCGTTTATGGGCAATCAGTACCGCATCTTGGTTGAGGAAGACGAATACTTTATCGATTTGCTTTTCTTTCACCGGGGATTGCAATCGCTGATTGCATTTGAATTGAAACGTGGAAAATTTAAGCCTGAATACATTGGCAAAATGAACTTTTACCTTTCTGCCCTAGATGACTTGGTGCGCAAGCCACACGAAAACCCTTCCATAGGCATCATACTTTGCAAAGAAAAAGACCAAAAAAAGGTAGAGTACAGTTTTAGAGATTTGAGCAAACCCCTGGGAGTAGCCACCTACAAAACCTCAGACACTTTACCACCACAGTTGAAAGACGCACTTCCCGATGCCGAAACCCTTAAAAAATTGATGGAATGATGGAAACAGCAACACAAGCGAGGTTCCGAAAATACCCCGCTTACAAAGATTCGGGCGTGAAGTGGTTGGGGGACATTCCTGAGGGGTGGACTTTAGGAAAGCTTGGAACTTTACTTAAACCGATATCAATTAAGGGTCATTCAGATTTGCCCTTGCTTTCTATTACTCGAGAACTTGGAGTTATTGAAAGAAATTTAGATGAAGACGAAGGCAATCACAATTTTATTCCTGATGATTTGTCTGGTTACAAGGTAATTCAGGAAGGACAGTTTGGAATGAATAAGATGAAGGCATGGCAAGGCTCTTATGGTATTTCACAATTCACAGGAATTGTAAGTCCAGCTTACTACGTTTTTGACTTTACAAGTGAAATTGATCCTCGTTTTTTTCATTTTGCGATTCGCAGTAAGAATTACGTAGCATTTTTCGGAAGGGCTTCTGATGGAGTTAGAATAGGGCAATGGGATTTATCGAAGAGTCGTATGAAGGAAATTCCATTTTTTATTCCCACCCCACCTGAACAAACAGCCATCTCCAATTTCCTAGACGACAAAACCTCCAAAATAGACCGTGCCATTGCCCAAAAAGAGCAGCTTATTGCCCTGCTCAAAGAACGCAAGCAAATCATCATTCAAAATGCGGTAACCAAAGGCTTAGACCCGAATGTGAAAATGAAAGACTCTGGTGTGGAATGGATTGGGGAGATTCCTGAGGAGTGGGGGATTTCAAAATCTAAGTTTTACTCCAAAATATTTGTACCAGAGCGAACGAAACCAGAATTAGAGGAAGACAAGTTATATGGTTTTCCTTGGATTACGACTGACTTACTCGGAAATGACAATTTGGAAATTGACAAAGTTAAATATTTTGTAAGCCCCAAAAACGCTAAAACAGCAGGTTCAAGAGTAATAAAGAAGGGTAGCATCCTTGCTACATGTGTTGGGAATTTTGGTATTGCATCTATAAATGATTTTGATTGTATAATAAACCAGCAAGTTCAGGGATATACACAAATTAAATTAAATCCAAAGTATTTTATTCAAATAGTTCGAATCTCAAAAGACTTCTTTTCTAATAATTCAACAATGACTACTATTCAATATGTAAGTAAAGATACATTCGGAGAGCTTCCAATGCCAATTCCCCCAATTTCCGAACAAACCGCCATCGTCGCCCACATCGAAGCCCAATCCACCAAAATAGACCAAGCCATTTCTTTACAGCAAACCCAAATTGAGAAGCTGAAAGAATATAAGGTGACGTTGATAGACAGTGCGGTAACGGGTAAGATAAAAGTGAGTTGATTATGAAAGAGCTGGTATTCAATATAAAAGACATCTTCAATGGAGAGACACCCAGTGGCTGCCTCACTCAATACAATTCCAAATTCTACCACATACCACCTTATCAACGAGGTTACAAATGGG
>PXCO01000051.1 GCA_003565295.1 Cyclobacteriaceae bacterium | reverse complement strand
GTCCTATGCAGAAGATCAGTCCTATGGAAGAAGAAAACCGGCGCTTAATAAAGGAACTGGCTTAGCCCATATTTCGCAGGTCTCTAGTGCTCTGTCAAGCAACTTTGATCTTGTTTTGCTCTTTTAAAATTTTATCGTTATTTGCATTTTTGTTCCGCCAGCGGATGTATTTGCGAACTACACTGGCCAACTCTTCATGGTCTTGATAATTTACGTTTTTGAGTACAAAATGGCGCAACGGTCCAAAATGGCATTCGATCCGGTTCAGCCACGAAGCATAAGTTGGTGTATAGACTAAAACGACATTGTTCTCTTTCGCCCATTTTGTCACTTTCTTATGCTTGTGGGGAGTGAAGTTATCTGAAATAATATACAGCTTTTCTCCCTGGTAGCGCCGCCTTAAATACTGCAAGAATGCCAGCACTTTTTTAATATTTTGCTTTCGACATTGCCTGACATTTTTAAAGGAAGGGAAATCATTGTCATTGTTTAATGGAAAGGGCAAAAGGAGAAACTATCAAAAGAAGGATAATTTGTGTTTTTCGGGAAATAAATTATTAGTGCCTTTTAACCCCATCATCATTTTGAGTATCTGAAGGGAGCTTAATTAATGGATAACAGCCTGACAAAGTTTCAAGGTTTATTAAAAGAAATATTTCAGTCCGACTGGCCCGACCTTGACTTTGGCATTTACCGCATTCTTAACTTTAAACGGGAACAGATCGACAAATACATACAAGAAGACTTAAAAACAAAGGTAGAGGAAGTCTTTGCGGATCTCCAAAAAGACGCTCTGGCAGAGATAGAACAGGAACTTGCCGAGGCAAAGCAAGCCGTTATTAGCAGTGTGACACCTGATGCATTTACTCCCTCCGGAGGGATTAAGGAAGAATACCAAAACTTGAATGCTTGTAAGGACTATCTACGGGCACTGGAACGGAAAAAAGACGCCTCCGACCTTGAAAATATAAAAGGGCAGACTTTTAATGATTTATTTGATTATTTTTCCCGCTATTACGATGAAGGTGATTTTATCCCTCAGTATCGCTATTCCATTAAAGGCAACAGCTATGCTATTCCCTACCAGGGAGAAGAAGTAAAGTTCTACTGGGCTAACAGCGACCAGTACTACATTAAGACAGGGATCCTTTTCAGGGATTACGCCTTTTTTGCTGATGCTGCCAGGAAATATAAGGTCGTTTTCCGTACGGTGGAGGCACGTGAAGAGCTTAGTTCCAACAAGGCTACCAAGCAAAGGTTTTTCATCCTTGCCCATGAGCTGCCTGTGCAACTGTTAGAAGATGGCACCCTAATTATACGCTTCCATTACCGTGAACTGACCAATGAGGAAGTCCAAACTTACAATGTCGGTGGAGGAAGTATAAGTTCTAAACAGGAAAAGCTGAATAATGCATCCGCTGAAAGAATTTTTAAAGAAATAAGTGATGTTAGGCTTAAAGGATTTTTGAGCAAGGAATACAATAATAGCGGCCGCAGCATTCTCCAGCAGCATATGGCCCGCTATACAGCCAAGAATACCAGGGATTATTTCATACATAAAAACATAAAAAAATTCCTTGCAGAACAACTTGACTACTTCATCAAATCAGAGATTATATCCCTGGAAGTGATAGAAGAAAGGAATAATCTTGAAAGAAACCTGGCCCGTGCGCGGGCAGTTCGCCGCATAGGAGAAGATATTATCAGCTTCCTGGCCCAGATCGAAGACTTCCAGAAAAGACTTTGGGAGAAGAAAAAATTTGTGCTCCAGACGGAATACGTTATTACTTCCGACCGCATACCCAAAGCTTTATACAGCGAAATCATGTCCAATAGCGAGCAGAAAGCTGACTGGACATCCCTGGGCATAGAGCCTCCCAAGACACAAAAAGACCTCGCTGACCATTTTTATCCAGTAGATACACGCCATTTCACCCAGGATTTTAAAGAAAAGCTGCTGGAAAAACTGACGGAAGAGGCCGATCTTGATGACCTGTTAGATGGCTTGCTCATTAAAAGCGAAAACTGGCAGGCATTAAATTTGCTCCAGGAAAAGTATCGGGAGCAAGTTAAATGTATTTACATTGATCCACCTTATAATTCTCCTTCCACGGAAATCATCTATAAAAATAATTACAAACATTCTAGCTGGATGAGCTTAATGTTTGATAGACTGGAAATTACTAAACACTTGCTTGAAAGGATTGGAACAGTCGTAGTTGCTATTGATGACCACGAATACTCAAAATTAAGAGAGATTCTGTTAAATATCTTTTCAGGCGATGTGGAAACTGTGGTTGTTAGAAGTAATCCAGCTGGTCGTTCCACACCGAAGGGTTTCTCACTTCAACACGAATATGCTGTATTTGCTACAAATGGTAGTAACAATAGAGGTGCAGGGCATTTGGGGCATACAGAAAAACAAATAGCACGATACAACCAAAAAGATACAATAGGACCTTTTGAATGGGTCAATTTTAGAAAACACGGTGGCTTAAAGGAAGAAGCACCTCAGATGTATTATCCCATATTTATTAATAAATCGAGAGATCATTGGCGAATACCAAAAATGGAGTGGAGCGAAGCGAGCAATGAATGGATTGTTCTTGAGCATCCCAGTGAAAATGAAGACATAGCTTGGCCGCTTGATGAAGCTGGTCAACCGAGAAGGTGGAAATGGGGTGTTAAACGATTACTTTCTAATATAGATGAGGTTAAAGTTGATCGGGATAGGACTGGCAATCTTTCTTTATACATAAAAGCAAGAATTCCATCCGAGGGAAGGACACCTCCAACATGGTGGGATAAAAAAGAGTATTCTGCTACGGATTCTGGAACAAGAACTATAAAGAATCTTTTTGGACAGCTTGGAGCTTTTGATTACCCAAAAGCTGTTATTCTCGTTGAGGATTGCCTAAGAGTAGGATTGGTTGGTGAAACCGATTATGTACTTGACTACTTCGCCGGCTCCGGTACCACTGGACATGCTGTAATGTCCTTGAACCACGAAGATGCTGGGAACCGCAAATACATCCTGGTAGAAATGGCCAATTACTTTGATACAGTATTAATACCCAGGCTGAAAAAAGTGAGTTATACGTTTAACTGGAAAAATGGCGAGCCACAAGATAACAAGGGCATCAGCCAATTCTTTAAATATCAGTATCTTGAGCAGTACGAAGATGCCCTTGACAACATAGAACTGATACCTGACCAAAAGGCCCAGCAGTTATTTACGGACGAATACCTGCTGAAGTATTTCCTGGAGATGGAAACCAGGGAAAATGCTACTCTCTTGAACATTGAACACTTGAAAAAGCCTTTTTCCTACCGTTTAAGGGTGAATTTAGAAGAAGTAGGCGAGCCGGAGGAGGCAGTCGCCGATATACCGGAGACCTTTAATTATCTGCTTGGCCTTAAAATCAAAAAGCTTAAGTTCAAGAAAAGCGGAGCTATTAAATACATGTTTATCCTGGGCGAGAAAAATAGCCGTGATATTGTCGTGGTGTGGCGTGAATACGAGGATGACTGGGACGAAAAAGCATATAAAAAAGACAAGGAGTTCATTGAAAAACATATCGCAACTTGGAACCCCCATGTTGTCTATATAAACGGGCAGAGCATTCTTACCCCCGAATTGGGCGATGCCAGGGTTGATCTGCGCTATATTGAACCGGAGTTTCAAAGATTAATGAGGTGATCCAAAACATGAGCGTTGAAAAACACCTGGTTTTAAACTGCTACCTACTGTCGCTGTTCGGCTTTAACGAGACTCATGAACTTCAGGCAGCCCTGACCGGTGTAGAACCCGGACAGGGGGCAGACGGACGCAGCCGGTTTGCAGCGGTGCTGGCAGCTCAAAAAGACTTGAACAGGGAACGGCTGCCAGAAGAATTATTGCTGGTGTACGATGAAAACATTAAAAACTACGTGGACCGGATTAATTTCAAGCGGGAGCCTGTTACCCTGAAGTATTTTCAGTACATGGCTGTTTTATTTACGGAAATTGTCTTTGATGCCCTAAAAAATCGTGCCTCTGAGTTTCTTTTTGAGCTAAATGACTTCTACTACGAGTTCAGCAAGGAAAACAAGGTAGAACTGTCTTCTCTTTTCTCTGAAAAGGACCTGCGCAAGCTAGCTTTTTGGATGGCTACCGGCTCTGGGAAAACCCTCATTACTCATATAAACTACTACCAGTTTTTCCACTACAAGCTTTTCGACCCTAACGGCATTATTATGCTTACACCCAACGAAGGCCTTTCCCGGCAGCATTACGATGAATTACTTTTAAGCGGTATTCCTGCCATTCTCTACGATGGTAGCAACCCTGGAGTGCACGGAGCTATAGCAAACGAGCATACAGTTCTGGTTATGGAGATCACTAAACTGGTGGAAGAAAAAAGCGGTGGTGGCGTAACCCGGCTGGTCAGTGAATTTGAAGGTCCAAACCTGGTTTTTGTAGATGAGGGCCACAAGGGGAAGAAGTCAGAAGACCAGAAATGGGCTCATCGACGAAATATGCTTGCTAAAGACGGTTTTGTTTTTGAATACAGCGCTACCTTTGGTCAAATTCTGAGCAAAAAAAATCCAGCTGTGCTGGCCGAATACGGCAAGTCCATCATCTTTAACTACTCCTACCGCTATTTTTACCTGGACAACTACGGTAAGGATTTTTCCATTCTCAATGTTCGTAAAGATTCCAGCCTTTCTGAAGGGCTCTTTCAGGAAACCATGTTTGTTGCAGGACTGCTTTCCTATTATGAACAACTGCTGGCTTATGAGAACAACAGGCGCCTGGCACAGGAGAACAACCTGGAGAAACCGCTATGGGTTTTTGTTGGTACTACTGTTACCGGAAAAGATGAACATTCAGATGTAGTCCAGATCATTGCTTTTTTAGAACGGATTTTTCGGGACCCTTCATGGATAAAGGGAAAGATAAAACAGATTTTAAAACGGGAAAGCGGGCTGCACGACGAAAATGGAAAAGATATATTCCAGGACAGGTTTAAATACTTGGAAAATGCTTTTTCAGGCCGTGAGGCTGAAATGCTTGAGGATATCTACCGCAGGGTTTTCGGCGGCAGTGGACCTTTCGGTATTTACGAACTGCGAAACGCCGAGGGAGAACTGGGCCTTAAAGCAGGTGAAAGGCCGTATTTCGGTGTCATTAACATTGGCAGTGTTGCAGATTTGAAAAAAGAATTGGGAAAAGTGGGCCTTGAAGTCAGACTTGATGCCCTTAGCAGCTCCCTTTTTCACAACATTAAACAAAATGACTCCACTATAAATGTCCTTTTAGGATCCAAGAAGTTTATCGAAGGATGGGATACCTGGAGGGTATCCTCTATGGCCCTTCTTAATATCGGAACCGGCCAGGGGCCTCAGATTGTTCAGCTTTTTGGAAGAGGGGTCCGGCTTAAAGGAAGGGCCATGTCGTTGCAGCGCAGCGGTGTAGCAGGACCAGTTAAACTTTTGGAAACCCTCAACATCTATGGGATTAAGGCAGATTATTTGACCCGTTTTCTGGAGGCCATCAACCGGGAAGATATTGATTTGGAAACAATAGAGGTGCCTGTCATTCCCCAAAAAGAGGAAAAGTGGAAAGGGCTTTATACTCTGACGGGCGACAAGAAAAAGCGCTTTGAGCAGGAAGAAGTGCTCGTCCTTGATACGGCGAAGCTGCCTTTTGCCAGGCTGGATCTGCTGCCCAAAGTCT
>PXCO01000255.1 GCA_003565295.1 Cyclobacteriaceae bacterium | reverse complement strand
TGCTGATATCTGAGCCTCCCCAATTGAAGAAATTGGCTCCACCCCGAATACCAAAACTCCCCTTGCCTTCACTCGGCGGATCTTGCTGGGCATTGGAATGGAAAATAACTCCTAGAATCATCACTGATAATAATGCTACTTTTTTCATGGTAAGTAATAATTTTAATTGGTATAGTTTGTTTTGTCGTAAGTAAGCTAATTTAATGCCAAAAATACCCGGTGAAAGCTTTCTTATATTGACCAAATTGACATTCAATTGGTTAATGAACTAAAATCACTGATCATAATAGCTAGACCAATGGCTTAAAAACCCATCAAAAGGATAATAGAACTAGTCTTGAAAATTGCACTCGCCTGAATACAGGAATTTAATGGTAATTGAGTGACTACGGGGTCAAGTGGGGCAAATACACGATGGCTCCAAACAAAAGAAAGATTTTTTGTTAACTTTTTTGATTGTATTGATTAATTCTATTTATTACTTGATGTAGTACTAAAATGAAAATTAAATTTTAGTATATGTAAAATGCATAGAATTATATATCAAAAATCGAACTGCGTTTTAGGCAAGATATAGAACAAATTAGTAGTTGGGAAAGTCCACACCCTAGGTGCGGATGATGTGAATAAGGGCCTCTTTTTTAATGGATTAAGGGGGGGATTGTTGTGAGATAGTAGGTTTTTAGTGCTTTGACTGATACATGTCTAAGGGAAATTTACCGGTAATTCAGAGTTTTTTAGTTGGGTTACTTTTATCGCTTGTCGCCGTGGAGGCAAACGCCTCCATTATCCGGGATGTGTTTATCTTTTCGGAGTGCGAAAAGATGGCCTCCATCCGGGTACGGAACGGGGTGGCCCCTTATACCTATGTGTGGAGTTTTGGAGGCACAGTGATACAGACCGACACCAACCTGGGCGAAAGCGAATTCAGCACCATAGAGCAGGCGCAAGGTGGGGATTACACTCTGACGGTGACGGATGCAGTCGGGAACACCTATACGGAAACCATCAATTTCGCAGGTAGTACCAACTTTATTCTCCATATCGATTACGAAGAAGTGCAGGAATGTGAGGGGGAGACCTTCGGTCAGGTGTACGGCACCATAGAAAATGGGATAGCCCCCTTCACGATAAATTTTTACGATGAGGCCAATAACCTGGTGCTTTCCAGGAATTTATCCGGAAGAGATATAGACCTTAACGGGATTCCTGCGGGAAAATATTTGGTGGAAGTGATTGACTCCACAGGTTGTAAAGAACTCACTGAAGTGGAGATTGAGGAGGTAGACCCCATGGTCATCGCCCCCGCGGAAGGAGCGGGCACCTTTCCCGAAACCTGTGTAGGAAATGGTGGCGTCACCTTTAATGCTACCGAATACGAAGGGGAAGTAAGATTCCGTATCAGAAGGGCAAATGGGACTTATGAGACAGGTTGGATCACTGCACCGGGAGGTGAAATCAGGTATGATGAACTGACCGCAGGGGGCTATGTACTGGAGATTACCGATAGGTTTAGACTGGAAGACTGCCCTGAGGAAATAGTGTTCAACATCGCCAATGACAACCCCATAGAAGTAATCCCAAGCACCCAGCCCATTACCTGTGTGGGAGAAAACGATGGGAGCATCACCTTGGATGTGAATCGGCTATCGATGACCTTTCCTTTTCCGCCTGCCAGTGTGGAGGTGGATATTTTAGATGCTGGAGGCACCGTGCTGGTAGCCAATCATACACTTCCCATAGGTGCCACCACGGGTCAGCATACCTTTCCGGGTTTTGAGGCAGGAACTTACACCATTTTGGTTCGGCATGGAGGGGACGATTACCCGGCATGTACCCTGGAATATCAGGCTACTGTGGGAGCTCCCAGTTCTCCATTGACCGCCTCGGTGGTCACCACCCCTGAAACCTGCTATGGTGAAGAAGATGGCACTGCAAGAGTAAACCGCTCCGGGGGCTGGGGAGGATATACCTACCTATGGAGTAATGGACACACTGGCAGAAGGGCAACGGGGCTGGCACCGGGAAATTATACGGTCACCCTTACCGATCAGGGGGGTTGTGCAATTACCATGAACCTAACCATAGACGGTCCTGATGCCCCCATTTCCGGGGAAATGGAAGTGCTTTCAGCTCTTTCCTGCGTAGGTGCGGATGATGGTTCTGCCAGGATATATAATGTGGCGGGGGGCTGGGGTGATTATACCTTCGAATGGAGTAATGGAGAGACCACCCCCACTGCAACCAGTCTTCCTGCCGGTATAAACACTGTGACCGTAAGGGATGCCCAGGGGTGTGAAACTGAATTTACCGTGGATGTTCCCGTACCTGACCCTCCATTGGTCACCTATACCCCTGCTATCCCCACTTGTTTTGGTGGTACTGACGGAAGCCTTGAAGTGGAGATTGCTGATGCCAGTACAGACTTCCTGATTACGCTCAACGGGCAATCGGTGACCGATAACCATCATACCTTTTCCGGGTTGGAAGCGGGCGATTACGATATTCAGATCGCCTATGGGACAAATTGTGTGATTCTTGAAACCATTACCATTGGCTCTCCTGATCAAATCCTAATAGATGAGAGCGACCTTATGCTTCAACATATCCTTTGCCATGGGGATGGTAATGGGGCGATTTCAGGACTTGCCGCCAACGGGGGTACAGGAAACCTCAGTTTTCAATGGCAAAAATGGGATGGCGGGGCTTATGAAAATCTATCAGGCCAAACCGGAACCTCATTGAATAACCTCGAAGGAGGAAGCTATAGGTGGGTGGTGACCGATGAGAACGGCTGTCAGGTATATGCCGATTACCTGATTGATGAACCAGACCCATTAGCAATTTCTCCCCCCACCACGGTAGATGTTTCTTGCTTTGGAAGCGCAGATGGCAGTATCTCCTTCACAGTTTCGGGGGGTACGGCACCTTATGCCTACGCCTTAAATGGGGACACTTTTGTCAATACCTTTGACCCCAATATACAAATCACCGGATTGGCGGCGGGAAATGACCAATTTGTACAGATCAGGGATGCCAATGGTTGTGCAGTCCCTAATGTAAATTTTGACATCGCTACTCCACCGGTCATTACCATATCGGATCCCGTCATTTCTCCGGAAACTTGTTATGACCAAGGCAACGGGAGCATATCCATCACCATAGATGGGGGTTCTGGAAATCTTGGCGTGGAATGGTTTCGTGCCTCCAACCTCTCCAATGTTATTTCCACCGAACAAAACCTCACCAACCGATCACCTGGAAACTATACGGTGAGGGTATTCGATGTGGCAAACCCTTCCTGCTACGTGCAAGAAACGTTTACCATTGACCCTACACCCGAACTTCAACTCTCCCTTGATGGACCTCCCATCAATGTGTTCTGCTTTGGGGAAGAAACAGGGGCAATTTCACTTCAGGTGAGCGGTGGGGTAGGGCCCCGTATCTTTGCTTGGACCGGACCTAACGGTTTTATCTCAGACCTTCAGAATATTGAAAATCTGGCAGCAGGTCTTTACAATGTCCGGGTGACCGACGAAAATGGGTGTTGGAAGGAGCTCACAGATATCCTGATCAGTCAGCCCAGTTCGGGGGTGGAAATCAATGTGTTGACTCAGGTAAGTCCCAAGTGCCATGATTCTCTGGACGGCAGGATCGAGATTCAAGTAGGAGGAGGTAGTTCGCCCTATGCCATCAGTTGGGAGAAAGAAAATGAATTCGGGATTTTTGAACCTGTTCCTGGGAATGGGTTGACCCTTTCCAATATTTCTCTGGGTACCTATAAGGCTTTGGTGAGAGACGCCAACGATTGTTTGGTGGAAGAAATCATAGCATTGACCGGCCCGGATCCACTTCAGGTGGAATTGGTAGAGCGAGTGGATGTGTCCTGTTTTGGGAGAAACGACGGAAGAATTGGCATAGAGGTAAGCGGAGGTACCGGGGTTTATTTTTACAGTTGGGATCATGGGTTTATTAACCAAAATCCCACCAACCTGGGACAAGGCACTTACGGGGTTACCGTCACTGATGCGAACGGATGCAGTGTAAGGCTGGAGGATATTGTGATCAACCAGCCCGATGAGCTCAGCATAGATTTGGTAGAAATAGTAGCCCCTACCTGTACGCTGGATGATGCCAGTATAGAAGTGAGCTTTTCCGGTGCAGCACCGGGTCAGGGAAGTAACCGCTGGATAGATGTGAGCACCGAAGAGGTGATCGCTGAGAACCAGACCATGGTTTCAGGTTTACAACCGGGTTTTTACCGGGTGGAGTACAGTGCGGGTGCTAACTGCTCGGTCACTAAAATTTTCAGGGTGCCCGGCCCTTCAGATCCCCTGCGTTTGGTAACCAATGCGCAAGATGCCTCTTGCCCCGGTGAGACAGGGGTGATTTTCCTTTCTGCTACCGGTGGCGTACCTGCCTATAGTTACTTTATATTTAAAGATGGGATCTGGCAACCTGCCAATTCCACGGTATTGGCAGGACTACCAGCCGGGGATTATTCGGTGAGGGTGGAGGATACTGCGGGATGTCAGGATGAGGCCATTTTGACCATCGATCAACCCGACCCTCCAGTATATGATGCACAGGTGGAGCAACACGTTTCTTGCTTTGGCGGAAATGATGGGGCCATACAGTTTTCCATTTCTGGCACCTCCCCCGGAGATAATTTCCAATGGTATAGAAGAACTTCTACAGGGGGCAAAGCACCCATAGCCACCTCCGACCTGGGTCAACTCATCGTTGGCACCTATTTTATGGAATTAACTTACGCCGGAGGGTGTACCATAGTCTCACCGGATTATGTAATCACCCAACCTGAAGCTATTTTTACCACCCCAATAGTTTTACAGCCGGTTTGTGCGGAGGACAGGGGAAGTTTCAGTATTGAGGTGATAGGGGGCTTACCTGGCAAAACTATCAGGCTAACAGGCGATAATGGATTTTCCCAAGAGTATGCAGGGGAAAATGCAGGAACATTTACCTTCGAAGATCTTGGAGCAGGAAACTACACATGGGAAGTAGAGGATGAAGGATGTCCCATAAGGGTCGGGAACTTCCAGATTCAAGAAATCCTTCGGCCGAATTTTGACCTTAGCACACAGGACATTTCTTGTTTTGGTGCCAATGATGGGATTCTTCAAGTGATAAGCCCTGAAGTTCATCCGGGAAGGACATTTACGGTATGGGTGAATGGGGTAAATCAAGGTGGGATGAGGGACTTTTTCAACCTTGCCCCTGGAACATATTACGTTGCGATAAGGGATAATCAAGGCTGCGAATCCGCCCCTCAACTTGTTGAAATCATACAGCCAGATCGGCCACTGGAGATCATTGAACTGGGGCGTTCTGATATAAGCTGCTTTGAAGGGAATGACGGTACATTTACTTTCTCCATCTTAGGGGGTAGGCCACAATATAGGGCTGTGCTTATTGGGGATAATGGGGCTAATTATTCTCTCAATGAATTAGACGCAGATCTTCCCTACACCTTCGGTACGTTGTCGGCCGCCAACTATACCTTGGAATTGTATGACGATAATGATGTATGTCAGACTTCTTGGTCATTTACCTTAACAGAACCTGAACCCTTTGAAGTCACACACCAGGTGGGAGAAATCCTTTGTGAAGGTGGGGAGACCAGCATCAGCTTGACCATTTCGGGGGGAAGCACTCCTTATTCAATCATTTGGGAAGCCCAAGATGATCAAACCGGTACTTGGGAAACCCTGGTAGAGGATGGAGCCACTTTGAGTGGCATTGCGGCGGGTAATTACAGGTATACCGTTACCGATGCCGAAAATTGTAACATATTTACCGAAGAAGTGGGGGTAACAGATGGCACTTCGGTAGACCTCACTTATGATGCCCCTGCTATATTATGTTTTGGGGGTGTGGCGGAGGTTACCTTGACGGCAAGCTCACCCGGATCCTCCTCCTTTACCTATTATGTAAATGGGGCACCGATAGCGGGAAACCAAACCATTAGAGGAGCCGGGACATATATTGCCTATGCAGTGGATAATATAAAGGGTTGTGTGTCTGAGGAAATCACCTTTGTGCTAGAGCAGCCTGATGCACCTTTTTCCATTTCTTCATTTGATACCCAAAATCTAAGTTGTTTTGAATCTGCAGATGGGGAATTATCCCTATCCCTAGCCGGTGGCACTGCTCCTTATACCGTTACCTTTTTGGGAGAAACCTATACCGCCGCCCCAGGTGAAATGTTGGTGTTTGATGGCCTATCTGCCAATCTGGCCTACCAAATAGAAGCCGTGGATGCCAATGGGTGTGTGGTGGAAATACCCCCCAGGACCTTGTCCCAGCCTTTTGCATTGCAAGTGGAATCTACCTTCGATCCAATCGCCTGCTACGATGGTACTACGAGCATTCAATTGCAGGTGACAGGTGGAACCACTCCCTATTCCATCATTTGGGAAAGAAGTGAAGACGGGACTAGCTTTACCCCCCTTCCCGGTACGGAAGACCAACTAATCCTTACAGGAGTTGATGCTGGTTTTTACCGGTACACGGTATCGGATGGAGGTTGTGAAGATATCGAAAGGGTGATTGAAATTACCCAGCCACCTCTGTTGGTACTTTCGGCAGAGCAAGAAGATGTGTCCTGCTATGGGGGGAATAATGGGAGTTTAAGTTTTACCGCTTCAGGAGCAGCTTCAGGGGCTTTCAGGTACTTTGTGAACGGCCAGGAAATTGGAGATCCATTGCTCAGTAACCTGAGTGCGGGCACTTACACCGCTTATGCCATAAGGGGAAATTGTAGGTCAGAGGATATCACCCTCACGATTGCACAACCAGAAGCACCATTGGATGCTAACCTGGATTTCTTAAGTCCGGTGAACTGCTTTGGAGACCTTTCCTCTATGCAGGTAGATGTGAGTGGGGGCACGGCTCCTTTTCAATTGACCATAAATGGAGACATACATCACCTTATCGGCAATAGCATCAATCTAGAGGATCTACCTGTTGGCGATTATTCCATTACCCTTACCGACGCCAATGGGTGTACCTGGCAGGAAGATATACAAATCGAAGGTCCTACACCATTAACCATCGAGGAAGATGGGCTCATCATGGTGAGTTGCCATGGAGCAGAAGACGGTGAAATCAGCGTGTTGGTAGACGGTGGGTCCGGTTCCTATTCCTTTGAATGGTCCAACGAGCAGGGTGATGTGCTGGGCAGCTTCCAACACCTGATAGGAGTGCCCGCAGGTACGTATACCCTTCTGGTAAGGGACAGCAATGGTTGTGAAAATACCAGGTCTTTTGATGTTCTTGAGCCTACACCTGTTTCATTTGACTATCAGCTTACCCCGGTGTCTTGTTTCGGAGCTCAGAATGGGAGCATTGTAGCTGAAGCTAACGGAGGTACACCTGGGTACCAATTAGTGGTGAATGGAATATATAGGACTGGATTAGAGGCTAGCGGATTGGTAGCCGGGACTTATTTTATCAGGGTTGCTGATGCCAACGGATGCCTTTCTCCCGGTCAGGAGGTGACTATTACTTCCCCCGAACCTTTACAGTCGGAAGTGACACATGAGCCGGTAACTTGCTTTGCTGCCAATGATGGGCAGGCCAGCGTAACGGTTCAAGGTGGTACTGCCCCCTACCAGTTCAGATGGTCTGATGGGGTGCAGACCGCCGAGAGGCAAAACATGGCACCAGGCAATTACGAGGTGGTGGTCACTGATGCCAACGGATGTGTAATCAGGGAAAACGTTTTGATCACCCAACCAGACCCCATAGCTGTGGCTCCCGACATCACTGCGGTGAGTTGTTTTGGTGGGAACGACGGTGCCATTCGGCTAACTGTTACCGGAGGCAACGGGGATTTTGAGGTAAGCTGGACAGCTCAGGACACGGGTAATAGCTTGGGCACCGGTACAGCGTTAACAGGTCTTACCGCCGGGGTATATGTGGCATCGGTCACCGATGGGCTCGGCTGCACTTTAGAGCGAACTTATGAGGTTACTGAACCTTCCAATCCCCTTTCCGTCCAAAGCCTGGTGCAGGACGTAAGCTGTTTTGAGGGTGAGGATGGAAGCATCACCCTGGCCGTTGCAGGTGGGACGGCCCCATACACCTATCAGTGGTCGTCTGGTGAGCAGGGCAATGAGATCCAAGGCAAGGGCAGCGGTACCTATGAGGTAGAGATCACCGATGCCAACGGCTGTGTGCTGATAGAAACGTTCACCATTTCCCAGCCCACTCCCATAATATTGGAAGCCATGGCCGCAGACGTGTCCTGTCACGGTGGAAGTGACGGAGGCATTGTGTTTAACCCCAGTGGTGGCAACAGCAGCAACTACCGCATTGTCCTGGACGGAGAAGAATTGAACAGCTACCAGATTTCCGGCCTACCCGCAGGGGTGTACACTGCCTATGCGCTAAGCCAGGGATGTAGGTCTGCCACCATCAGCATAGAGGTTTCGGAACCTGAAGAACCCCTATCGGCAACACATGTATCAGAAGACCTTCTTTGTTCAGGTGATCTTACAGGCTTGTCCGTAGAGATTTCGGGCGGGACAGCACCTTACAGGGTAAGCATTGATGGAAGGGATTATGAGGTTTCCGGTACAAGTATCACCGTAGGGGATCTTGCCGCTGGCAGCTACGAATTGCTGATCCGGGATGCCAACGATTGTGATTGGAGCGAAGAACTTACACTTATCTCTCCGGCTCCATTGTCAATTTCGGAAGAGGCGCTGTTCAACGTTTCATGTTTTGAAGGGGAGGATGGGGCCATAGAAGTAGCCGTATCCGGCGGGTCGGGAACCTATACCTACCAATGGCTTGACGGGGAAGGCACGGTGATCGGTACACAAAGAAACCTAGAAGGGGTAGCAGAGGGCAACTATAGCCTTGTGGTTACCGATGCAAATGGCTGTATGGCAGAGCAGGAGTTTGAAATTGCCCAACCTACACCCGTTACGTTTACCTATGGCACTTTCCCGGTCACCTGTTTTGGGGGTAGTGATGGAAGGGTGGAAGTGCAGGCCTCAGGGGGATCCCAGGGGTACCGGCTCAGGCTGGACGGGGTGCTATTGAATGGCCTCACGGCCTCCGGATTGGAGGCAGGCACCTACAGCATTCAGGTGGAAGACCAAAACGGATGTCTTGGCCCCATGGAAGAAATAGTGGTAGAAAACCCTGAGCTTCTTGTGTTGAACATAAGCAAAGAGGATGTCAGTTGCTACGCAGCCAATGATGGGACGGCTGAGTTGGAAATTACCGGAGGAGTTGGAGCTTATGATGTAAGATGGTCTGACGGGGGCAATGGCCTAATCCGGGAGGATCTAGCGCCCGGGAATTATGAAGTAGTCGTAACCGATGAGCTTGGGTGTAGCGTTAGACAGAACGTTATTATCCTTCAACCTGACCCCATCTCCGTTAATCCCACTATAGTACCGGTTAGCTGTTTTGGTGGCAGCGACGGAGCCATATCGCTTACTTTATCGGGCGGGAATGGCCCTTTTGAGATACTTTGGAAAGATGCTGGTACTGACGAGGAAATTGCTACAGGCTCCCAAGTACAACATCTGGAAGCCGGTACCTATGTGGCATTGATCACTGATGCAAGAGGATGTGTATTGGAGAGAGAATATGTTGTGACCCAACCACAAGCCCCACTCCAGGTGCAGCCCTTGGTAATGGACGTGAGATGCGCAGGGGAAGGCCGTGGCAGCGTGGACCTAATCGTTTCCGGAGGTACTGCTCCTTATTCCTATGCATGGAGTACAGGTGAGCAGACCAGATCTGTCAGGGATAAAATCGGAGGAATTTACGAAGTCACAGTTACAGATGCCAAGGGCTGCATAAATATAGAAACCATAGAGATACTAGAGCCGGATCCCATTCGCTTTGATGCCGTCATTGAGGATGTGTCTTGTTATGGAGGCGATGACGGGAGTATATCCCTGGCCATAACAGGAGGCACTGGCCAGTATCAGGTGCAATGGGGGAATGGATTAAGCGGTAGCGAGATATCCGGCCTAAGGGCAGGGAATTATACGGTATTTATATTGGATGGAAACACCTGCTTTGAATCGCACACCTTTGCTGTGGCAGAACCGGAGGCTCCCTTGCAGGTGGAAGGGAATGGCAATTTCGAGCTGTGCCATTTTGATGACAGGCTTTCCTTCGAAGTGAATGTTTCTGGGGGTACAGCCCCTTACAACTACCTTTGGTCAAATGGGGAAACTACCCCGCAATTATCGGAGGTTGAACCGGGAATTTACACCCTTCAGGTTACCGATGCCAAAGGATGTATCATTGAAGAGGAATTTAACATCCCCCCACCTTCTTCCCCAATGGATGTAAGTCTGGAAGGACAAATAGCATTGTGTACCAATCAGGACAGGGGAGAGGTAATAGCCATGGTACAAGGAGGACAAGCACCATTTACCTACAGGTGGTCTAACGGTGCCACCACTTCCACCATTTCCAATCTTAGTGCAGGAGTATACACCGTAGAGGTGACCGATGCCAATGGATGCTGGATCGAGCAAAGTGTGGAAATCATCAGACCCAGGGATTTACAAGTGACTTTGGAGTCCATTCAAGGGGTATCTTGTGCGGGCAGCAACGACGGTGCCTTAAGCATCCTTGTGGAAAGCTTTGGGTCTCCATATACGGTAAGGTGGAGTAATGGAGTGGAAAATCAGCTTTCGGTGAGTAACCTGTCTGCGGGCACCTTTACTGTGGAAGTGGCCGATACCTTGGGATGTGTGACGACGGTAGCCTACCAGATCCGGGAGCCTGCACCCCTTGAATTTAATGAAACCATCAATGACGTGGTCTGCCATGGGCAAAACAACGGTTCCATTAATCTTGAAGTACGTGGAGGCACCGCCCCCTATACTTATGAATGGTCTAGCGGGGCTACAAGTAGAAATATTGGGGGGCTTTCCCCCGGGGCGTATTCTGTAATGATCACTGATAGGAATGGCTGTTCTACGGGTGGGCAGTTTACAGTGGCAGAGCCAGCGCCTCTGGAAGTACAGGTAGATCATTCCGGGATGTTGGCCTGTTTCGGAGATGATAATGGATATATACAACTCAGTATTTCCGGAGGGGTTCAGCCTTATCGCATCAATTGGGCGGATGCTCCCGGGCTTGGTACCCAAAATAGGGGAGATCTCATTGCAGGTAGTTATACCGTACAAGTGGTGGACGATAATAACTGCTCTCAAACGCTTACTGTGGACATTCAGGAGCCGGAGAGGTTGGAGGCTCAATTGTTCACCAGGTTTGATGTGGATTGTGAAAACAAGGTACTCACAGGAGTGGCCTGGCTGGAAATAACAAGTGGTGAGGGGCCTTTCCAGATCTATTGGAACAATGGGGACAGAGATTCCATGGAGTCTCATTTTTATGAAGACGGTATGGTTTCGGTGATGGTGATGAATGAGAATGGCTGTCAGATCGAGCTTTCCGAAATCGTGGAAATGCCTTTGGCCTTTTCCGATGCAGAGTTCACCTATACTGTCATTTCTACGGGAATACAAGGGGAAATATTGCTCAATGAATCCGTTCAGTTCAACGATCAAACCCTGGGGAATGTCTTTACCTGGGAATGGGATTTTGGGGATGGGAATAGAAGCAATGAGCAAAACCCTGTTCACAGCTACGGCAGACCGGGGACCTATCTGGTTACACTAACCACCTCGGATGTGTTTGGCTGTATTTCATTTGCGGAAATGGAAATAGAGGTGGTAGCCTCCTATAGGATTTTGGTACCAAACGCATTTACACCGAACGGAGATGGCTTAAATGATTATTTCAGGCCCGAGATGAGAGGGATTGATGATTTTGAGTTCCACATTTTTAACAAGTGGGGAGAACTGATCTATAGTTCGTATTCTAAAGAAGATCCGGGATGGGACGGTACCTTAAACGGGACCATGAGCCCTAACGGGAATTATGTGTACAAAATCAGGTATACCTCCATAGACGGGGAGCGGGGCAGTAAGACGGGAGTGTTCACATTGGTGCTTTAATTTTTTATTCAATGATAGCAAAAGGGTTTAATATGAGAAAATTCAGTAAGGGGTGGATCTTGGGCCTATGCTTCCTGCTTGGCTTGGAGGGCTTTTCCCAGGACGTTCAATTTTCCCAATACTATGCGGCTCCTCTATACCTGAACCCGGCTTTTACCGGGGCCACCGAACTGACCCGTGTGGGCACCAACTATAGAAATCAGTGGCCGGGGCTCAATCATTCCTTCAATTCCTATTCTGCCTACCTGGATCATTACATGTTTGACATTAATTCTGGCATAGGCATCATCGTAAATGCCAATAGGGAAAGTAAGGTACGGCTTAGCACCAATGAGGTAGGACTTACCTACGCATATAAACTGCACTTAGGAGAGGATTTTTTCCTGAGGTTTGGGGGACAGGCCAGTTTCGTGGCACGGGATGCCTATTTCGGGGACTTGGTTTTCGGTTCCCAGCTTGACCTGGAAAGAAACATTGTGAACGACAACAGCGGAGAAATATTTGATGAAGATTACAAACATAATTTTGCAGATTTCAGCTTTGGGATGCTTTTCCACGCGGAGGATTTCTGGTTGGGGATCTCGGGGCACCATTTGTCCGAACCCAACACTTCATTCATAGATGGCAACATCAGTAAATTACCCATGAAATTGTCAGCGCATGGGGGGATGAAATTTGACCTTGGAGATGGGATGATCAACAATTACTTCAGCAATACCCGGCAGGAGAGGTCTGCCTTTGTTTCCTTTAATTTTAAGCGCCAAGGGGCTTTTAACCAATTGGATATCGGAACACAATTTTTGCTGGAGCCTCTGGTGGTTGGGGTTTGGTATAGGGGTTTTCCCGTAAAATATAAACTACCTAATAGCGAGGCCATCGTCCTATTGCTGGGCGTGGCCTTGCCCTCAGGTTTAGATATAGGGTATAGCTATGACTTCACCATTTCTAAAATGACCGTGATGCAATCCGGGGGATCCCATGAAATTTCCATCCGTTATTCATTTCTATATGGTTCCCCCAACGACAGAAACAGAAGAAGCACTATTATCCCCTGTTTCCGTTTTTAAAGGGTCAATCAATGCGGATGATATCCGCTCCCAACGCATTTAGCCTTTGGTCGATGTATTGATAACCCCGGTCGATTTGTTCTACATTGTCGATAATGGAGGTGCCTTCTGCAGATAGGGCGGCAATCAGCAATGCCACTCCCGCACGAATATCAGGGGAAGTCATGCGGATTCCTTTGAGGGAGTATTTTCTATCCAACCCGATTACCGTGGCTCTATGGGGATCACATAGAATAATTTGTGCACCCATATCGATGAGTTTATCCACAAAAAACAGCCTACTTTCAAACATTTTTTGATGGACCAGTACCGTTCCTTTGGCCTGCGTGGCCGTCACCAGGATGATACTAAGTAAGTCGGGGGTAAACCCAGGCCATATGGCATCAGCCACCGTTAGGATTGAACCGTCAATAAAAGTTTCTATTTCGTAATGTTCCTGAGGGGGGATACGTATGTCGTCCCCATTTATTTCCAGCTTGATTCCCATTCTACGGAAAGTCTCGGGAATGATGCCCAACATTTCCAGTTTCACATCTTTGATCGTGATGTCTGATTTGGTCATGGCGGCCAAACCTATAAATGAGCCGATTTCGATCATGTCCGGGAGCAAAGTGTGGGTAGTACCCTTTAAGGAGGCTACACCTTTGATGTGAAGCAGGTTGGATCCAACCCCCGTAATCTTGGCCCCCATCTGAATGAGCATTTTGCATAGCTGCTGTAAATAGGGCTCACAAGCGGCATTGTAAATGGTGGTTTCCCCCTCTGCAAGTACTGATGCCATTAGAATATTGGCAGTTCCTGTCACCGAGGCCTCATCCAGCAGCATGTAGCACCCCCTCAGTTGGCTGCCGTCTATGTGATATAATTCTTTTTTGCCATCATAGTGAAAGGTGGCCCCCAGTTGCTGAAAACCAAAAAAATGGGTATCCATTCTTCTTCTGCCAATTTTGTCCCCACCGGGTTTGGAGATTTTTCCCCTGCCAAACCTGGCCAACAAAGGCCCCAACACCATCACTGAACCTCGGAGTGCAGAGGCTTTATTGAGATAATCCTGGCTGTCCAGGTATTCCAAATCTACCTGAGAGGCATTGAAGGTATAGGATTCTGGTCCTTTTTTTTCCACCTTCACACCTATTTCACCCAGGAGTTCTATCAGCTTATTGACATCCCTGATATTGGGGACTTTGTGAAGGGTTACATCCTCATCCGTCAACAATACCGCACACAATACCTGCAGAGCTTCGTTTTTAGCCCCTTGTGGTGTGATTTCTCCTTTGAGCTTCACCCCACCTTTCACCCTGAATGATCCCATTAATTTCTCCTCCTTTTAGGGTTGGAGCCATTTCTCCGTTTGTTGCTTCCACCGTAGTTTTTCCGCCCAGAGTGGGCGTTGTTATCGCTGCTGCTTTGTTGGGACTTGAAATCCCTTCTCATAGAGGTCTCAAATAGTCCGTTTTGTTTCACCTTTTCCAGGTCTATGTGCAGCTTGCCTTTGGATAAAGTTTTGATATCATCAATGATGATGGCATCGTCAAAATTTTCCTTGTTCCAGGTGGAGTGGAAACTTCTCATCAGTTGGCCGATGTAGATGATGGCGGCTTCCTGTTCCTCATCGTCCTCAATTTCCACAGCTCTTTCTATGAGCTTTTCTACATTTCGGCCATAGTGCTTAAACTTGACCTCTCCCTCTGGGTAGCCCACCATTTGGGGCCTTTTTCCCAGTAGCTCTTTTGGGGGCATGGGAAAGGGACCATTGACCACCAGCTCAAAATCGGACATGATATATAGGTCATCCCATAGTTTTTGGTCACTCTCCGTTTTCATTTGTGGGTTGAGTTGCTTGATCAGCTCCACCAGGGCATATGCGTATTCGGTTCTTTTCTGGTCATCAGGCACCGTCTTGATGTAATCCACCAGTTTTTGAATGTTTTTTCCGTACTCTTTCAAGATTATGTTGTTTATTGGCTGTTTTGCATTTTCCATAACATCATTGGTTGAAAATTTCCAATACGATTACCTACTAAAAATACAATTATTTTGGGAAATCGAAACCAATGTGTGGCCTAAAGATCTTCTTAAATTTAACCGTCTACGATCCTAAGCTTTGCAAAGCTAAGTAATAATGTCTTATCCCCAAAATTATCAAAATGGATAAATGCTTTTCTATTAGCACCTTCCATTTCTATTCTATTCACCTTTCCAAATCCGAATTTGGGATGTTCCACTTTCATCCCTTCGGTGAGTCTATTGGTATTGGAAGGTTTAAAGTCCGGACTTGGAGTATGCACCTTTCCCAGGGTGCCCTTGCGTACGGCAGGTTTTTTTAGTCCTACAAACCCATTGCTGCCCTCACGCTCGGTATCCCTGAAGCTGCTGGAGAGGGATGAGCCCATGCGCTTGTTGACTTTTACGAATGTGGGATCCAATTCTTCCAAGAATCGGCTGGGTTCGCAGTTGAGCAGTCTTCCATATCTGTATCTGGTCAAGGCATAGCTGAGGTAGAGTTTATCCATTGCCCGGGTGCTTGCTACATAAAAAAGCCTTCGCTCCTCCTCCAGGTCTTCCCTGCTTTGCATCATCATTTGGCTGGGGAATAGGTCTTCCTCAAGGCCCACCACAAAAACGTATTTGAATTCCAAACCCTTGGAGGAGTGGATGGTCATCAAGGTAACTGTGTCTATTTCTTCTTTTTTCTGATCCTCATCGGTGAGTAAGGCGATTTCCTGCAAAAAGGCCCCCAGGCTCTTATCCTCATTTTCGGGACTGTCCACGAATTCCTTGATGGCATTTAAAAGTTCCTGGACGTTTTCATAGCGGTTCAGGCCTTCTATGGTCTTGTCTTCGTAGAGTTCCTTTAGAATTCCCGACTGTTTGGCAATGGTTGAAGCCACTTCGTAGGCATCCTTCCTTTCGGTGGTAATCTGGAAGCTCTTGATCATAGTGGTAAAATCCTCTACCGAAACTGCTGCCCTGCCGGAAAGGAAGCTCCCGCTATTCGTGAGTACTTCCCATAATTCAATATCATGCTCATAAGCCGCCACCAGGATTTTCTCCACGGATGTGGAACCTATGCCCCGTTTCGGATAATTGATTACCCTTTTAAAGGCTTCCTCATCAGAAGTGTTGACCACAAACCTAAGATAAGCCATCAGGTCTTTGATTTCTTTCCTTTGATAGAAAGAGAGCCCTCCAACGATGCGGTAACTGATGTTCATTTTCCGTAATGCTTCTTCCAGGGCCCTGGACTGGGAATTGGTCCTGTAGAGTATGGCAAAATCACTGTTTTTGAGCTGGTGGTTGTTTCGCTGTTCAAATATGGTGGTGGCCACAATCCGTCCTTCTTCATTGTCAGAGGAGGCTTTGATGAGCTCAATGGGTTCACCGTCCTTGTTCTGCGTCCAGATGTTCTTTTTGAGCTGAGCCTTGTTTTTGGCGATGATGGAATTGGCAGTGTGCACAATGTTTTTGGTGGAGCGGTAGTTTTGCTCTAATTTCACCACGAAAAGGTCTGGATAGTCCTTTTCAAAATTCAGGATGTTTTGGATGTCGGCACCCCGGAAGGCATAGATACTTTGCGCATCATCCCCCACCACACAGATGTTTTGGTGGACGGCGGCAAGTTTTTTGGTGATCAGGTATTGTGATATGTTGGTGTCCTGAAACTCATCCACCATCACATATCGGAATCGCTGTTGATACTTGTAGAGTGCTTCCGGATGATCCCTGAAGAGCACATTGGTGTTAAACAATAAATCATCGAAATCCATGGCCGAAGACCTGAATAGGCGCTGCTGATAGGCTTGATAGATTTCACCCATCCTAGGCTTCATGGCTGCCTCGTCATCAGCGGTCAGGTAGGTGTCTTTCCGGTAAGCTTCCCAACTGATGAGCCGGTTTTTTGCCCCTGAAATCCTGGATAGCACCGTGCTAGGTTTATATACTTTCTCATCAAGCCGCTTTTCTTTCACAATGGTTTTGATCAGGGATTTGCTGTCCTCAGTATCATAGATGGTGAAGTTAGAAGGATACCCTAATCGGTGCGCTTCTACCCGGAGGATTTTGGCAAATATGGAATGGAAGGTGCCCATCCAGGTGTTTCTGGCTTCCAGCCCTATCAACTTTTCTATCCGCTGCTTCATTTCATTGGCGGCCTTGTTGGTAAAGGTAAGGGAAAGAATCTGGAATGGATCCACCCCTTTGGCATGGATGAGATGGGCGATCCTGTAGGTGAGTACACGGGTTTTTCCGGAACCTGCGCCGGCAATGATCATCAATGGCCCTTCGGTATGTTCCACAGCCTCCCTTTGCGGGGGGTTAAGCCCTTCCAAATATTGACTCATGCTTGTTGATTTTCTTATGTGTGACTAGGAATGAACGCAGTCTTGTCTAGGATTCAATCCCAAAGTTACTATTTCATTTTCATATGCTGCCAAAGTCTACTCATCTTATCTGCATCTATCCGTCCATTTCACCGACTAGAAAAAATTTTCGCCCATTTTAGGTAATTTTTATCATATATTTTTGTCTATTTTAACTATTAATGCTAGTTTTATGTGAAAGTAGAAAGTAAAAAATTAATTAAACGTAAAGCTTACCTTTAAAGATGAAGGCTTTGGGGTGGCGAAAAGCTGAAATTTGCAATTGATATTAAAAATGATGATGCCCCAACGATCGGGAAAGTGGATAGCAGGATACCATCGCCCAACCTAATTGAAGAGATATTGACCCAGCTGGCCATTAGCTTGGCAAGTGTCAAAATAGCTGTTCTAAGTCTACACTATTATTGAGGGGAAGCTCTTTTTTTTGCGGCTATATCCTACCCATAGACCGCTTTTGGGATCTATCGCTGATCAGGTCTTTCTCGATGGGGCGCCATCATTTAATCTAGAGCCGGGGTTACCGGCTTTTTTTCTTTCCAGCGGTTGTGAGACCACAGGTAGAGGTCAGGAGAATCTTGAATGTTTTTTTCCACGGCCCTGATATATCTTTCGGTGATACCATTGCTGTTTCCCCCTTCATAAGGGGGGCTGGCCAGAATATGGTAGGTGAACCGGTAGTGACCTCTTTTGACTTTAGCTACCTCTCCATAAATTACCTGACAGCTAAACCGTTTTGCCAGTTTTTCGCCGCCTTCAAAAAAGGCGGCGTCCCTGTTCATGAATGTGCTCCAATACCTGATTTCGGAAAATTGTGGCCTTTGGTCGGCAGCCAAAGCGATGAGTCTTGGTTTGTCTTTTTGGGCGATGAATTGTTTGATAAATTGATTTCGCTCAGTGAGGGTGGCTCCAAACCTTCCCCTCAGTTCTTTCATAAACTTATCGAAAAATGTGGTGTTTAATTTTAAATAAACCACTTCACAAAATGACCCCAAATAGGTGCTCATGGTCAGTACATGTCCTTCCCAGTTAAAAAAATGGGCCTGAAAGCCCACAATGATTTTTCCGTTTGCAATGGGGTCTGTGACCAGGTGCAGGTTTTCACATGCATATCGCTTATTGATTTCCTCCTTGGAGAGTGTTAAAAGTTTCAGTGTTTCGGCAAAGGAGTCCGTCAGGTTCCTGTAGAATTTCCTTCGTATTTTTGCCCTTTCTTTTTCGGATTTTTCGGGAAAGGCATTTGCGAGGTTTTCGTTCACCACCTTCTTTCTATATCCTACCACATGATAGGCAAATAGGAATAAAATATCGGTAAATAAGTACAGAACAGAAATCGGTAGATAGGAAATTATTTTGAAAAAGAACATATTTTAGCACCTGAATTTTCCCGGAAAACTCCCTACGTGTGGAGTGGGGTAGTGGCCAAGATAAATAAAATCCCGGCACTTTCTTCCAGAAAATTAGTTAAAAATTGCTTCAATTAGTAATTTTAAATCCTATGTCAGAGGTACAGAGAAAAAAATATTCAGATAAGGATAAAAACGCCATCTTTGATCAGGAGTTTATGCCCCATATAGACTCCATGTACAATTTTGCTTACAGGCTAACTTTTGATGAGGATGATGCCAAGGATTTGGTGCAGGACACTTATTTGAAGGCCTATAGATTTATTAATTCCTTTGAGAGGGGCACTAATGCGAAGGCCTGGTTGTTTCGCATACTCAAAAACAGTTTTATCAACGAGTACAGGAAGAAAAGTAAGCAGCCTTCCAAGGTAGATTATCAGGAAGTTGAAACTTATTACAACTCGGATAACGTTGATTACAATATGACCTCCGATCTGAGGGTGGATGCGGTGAAGGATATGTTGGGCGATGAGATCAGCAATGCCCTAAATAGTTTGGCAGTGGACTTCAGGACGGTGATCATTTTATGTGACTTAGAGGGGTTTACCTACGAGGAAATGGCCAAAATATTGGATATTCCCATAGGAACCGTTCGGTCCAGGCTGCACAGGGCCAGAAATCTATTGAAAGAAAAGCTTAAAGGCTACGCCCAGAATATGGGCTACGATACAGAGGAAGATCAATAATAATTGTAAGAAGAAGCTAACACTTAACATGGACAAGAATTTTAACTCATCCAGTGAAAGGAAACTGAATTGCAGAGATGTGGGAAAATGCTTTAAACTGCTGGAAAGCATCCTGGATGGTGAGGCAGACTTGGAGTCCAAGGCGCTATTAGACGAAAAACTGGAAAAGTGTCAGCCCTGTTTCGAACATTTCCACCTGGAAAAGGTGATCAGGGAGGTGCTTAAAACCAAGTGCACTAAACGGGTGGTTCCCGTGGAGCTTGCCGATACCATACGCCAAAAGATCCAAGAAATCAAATAACCCCGCCCACTACATGTCATCTGGTAAAGCCATTATTTTTTCCGCTCCTTCGGGTTCGGGGAAGACCACTATAGTAAGACACCTACTCAACACTTATCCGAATCTGGGATTTTCCATTTCAGCCTGTACCAGGGACAAAAGGGGCAGGTCTGAGGTGGACGGAAAAGACTATTATTTCCTCACCCCTGAGGAATTCAAACAAAAAATCGATGAGGATGCCTTTATTGAATGGCAGGAGGTTTACGAAGGTAATTTTTACGGCACATTAAAAGAGGAAATCCAAAGGATTTGGGATCAGGGCAAACACGTGATTTTCGATGTGGATGTCAAAGGTGGGCTCAACCTCAAGCGGTACTTTGGCGATAAGAGTTTGGCAATCTTTGTGAAGGTACCCTCACTGGAGGATCTGGCCCACCGGCTCAGGGACCGCGACACAGAAACAGAGGACAGCCTAAGCAGGAGGATCTATAAGGCCAAATTTGAAATGGGGTTTGAAGATAAATTTGATGTGACCTTGCTAAACGAAGACCTGGATAGGTCCTTCAAGGAAGCCGAACGCTTAGTCGAGTCATTTATTAACCAAACCTAGCCTTGAAGATAGGATTGTTTTTTGGCTCGTTTAACCCCATCCATATTGGGCATTTGATCATAGCAGATATCATGCAGGATCAAACTGACCTTGAAGAAGTATGGTTTGTGGTGAGCCCCCAAAACCCGATGAAAAGCAGTAAATCATTACTGCACGAATTTGACCGGCTCAGAATGGTGGAGTTGGCGATAGCCGATAACTTTAAGTTCAGGGCTGTGGACGCGGAGTTTCACATGCCCAAGCCAAGTTATACCATAGACACCTTGGCCTACCTCACCGATAAATATCCACAACATCAATTCAAACTTATCATAGGAGGGGACAATCTCAACCATTTTCACAAATGGAAGAACAGTGGGGAGATTCTTTCCCAATTCGGGCTTTTTGTCTATCCCCGCCCGGGTAAAAACAAAAGGGTGGAAGACCCCAACATCAGGTACATAGACGCCCCGCTCATTGATATATCCGCCACCTTTATTAGAGATACCATTAGAAAGGGTGGATCTACCCGGTACTTGATGCCCCAGGATGCACTGGATTACATCAGGGACAAAAAATTATACCAGTAATCTAATCAATTAATTCACTTTTTTTCTTCCTCCAAAGATGCAAGGACGGACCTTCTGGTGTGAATTCTGCCAAGGATGTGATTGGCAACTAATTCCCCCTGTTCTACCCCATTTTCTATGGCAGGAATATAGTGTATACCTCCGTAAAACCGGCTGATGGCAGCTTCCTCGGCGGCCACATTAAAGGAGGGAAATTCCCTGATGCCCAATCCGTATTTCACCTCAGTGGAATCAACGATATGCAGTGGTTCACCAAAAAGGTCGGTTAGTGCCCTTGCTGCGGCAGTTGAGATGACACTATGTCCGCTAGTGTACTCAGGGAAGGGGGGAGTCTGTAAAAGGGGGAGCCAATCCTCGTCCATGTAAAGGTTGATATAGGTTTCAGGCCGGATGAGAATGCTACGGTATTTCTCATCCCAGCAGGCAATGAATCCATCAAACAAAAACACAGAAGTGAAGGCCAAGGCCTCAGAAGTGTCCTTCCAATCCAGCTCCTTTGCCTTTGAAGCTATACCCGCTATGCCCATCCAATGCCCACCTGGGGTAATTTTCTTTTCGGCATACATCACATGTCCCTTCACGTTCATTTTATAAGGGTTGCAATCCCAGAAATAAGCAATTTCACTTTGCTCTTCGGTAAGATTATTTACTGCCTCCATTACCTCCTCGGCCTCTCGAAAGAAATCACTTTCAGGGATAATTTCGAAGGGGGTTGGGGGTGTGGGAAGATGCTGGTTGGCCGAATCAAGGGCAAAGGGCCTGATTTTGTTCCAATGCGGTTCTATGCCCTCCATGTAAGCTGGGGGAGTAGGCTTCCAGGTACTGGGGTCGTTTTTGATGGTGTACTTTTCAAAAGAACGGCTTTGGTGATAGTTGTCCTTGGAGGCATACTCCAATATATGTTGACCTACCTTTTCCCCAAAGTTAACGGAGGCTTGTAATTTTCTTTTTGACAACCCTTCTTTCCTTGCCCTTTCAAAAAGTTGGTCCCTGTGAGCGAGGAGTTCCTTTTCTGAGAAAACCAATTGAGCACCTACCTTGTAGTACGCCGCCATTGCCGCGAGTGGAAGATACACGTCCTCCTTCTCTTCCATCATTAGAGGTTCGGATTCATTAAGCTGACCCATTAGTGGAGCGAAATGTTCCGGGTCAGCCATAGCCGCCACCTCAAAAGCGGCAATGGCCGGATAGGCATAATTCCGACTGGCCACGGGTGGTGAGAAAATATCGTGCACCATCACATCTGTAAGCTTTATATTGGCCTGCACCAGTGGATCGCTGGATTCCAGGTATATTTTATAATCCTCTTTTTCTTGGCAAGCCACAACCAGGATGAATAGCATCCAGCTCCAGCAAAACTCCTTTTTCATCTGTTTTTAATTTTTTTTAGTGGGCAGATGGAATCTCGCACGTATTATAATCGTCCCACTGTGTGTCGCTTGCGTCGTGCT
>PXCO01000311.1 GCA_003565295.1 Cyclobacteriaceae bacterium | reverse complement strand
CTGCCCTTCATCAGCAATAGGCTGCCGTGGGTAAGGGGCAGCTTGATCTTTGGTTTTTTGCCGGCATAATGCCTCAGCTGAAATTCCCGGGTATCCCCCAGGCTTACGGAGGCGATAAGGGGAAAGGGACCTAAGGAAGGCTCATTGTCCCGGTGCCAGCCCATGCTGTCACGGCCGTCCCGGTAAAGGTTCAGCAGGACATGGGTAAATTCCTCCCCACAGAAGGCCCTGATCCTCTCCCGTATCTCGGCCAACGTTAAGTATATGAAAAGTAGGCGATTTCGAAGCACGAAACTTTCGGTTAAACACAAAGTTTGACACGAGCCAAAAGCCCTGAATTTATTACTGTTTCGCCTATTTTTCATATACATTGTTAGCCATTGTTTTAATTATTTATTGTCTGATGAAATGAACTTGTAAACTAATCCCGCCAAAACTGCACCTACAATTGGAGCAACCCAAAACAACCATAATTGTCCCATTGCATTTGCATTTGCAAAAATTGCGACTGCTGTACTTCTTGCTGGGTTTACAGATGTATTAGTAACAGGAATACTAATCAGGTGAATTAATGTTAAAGCTAAACCAATTGCCATTCCTCCAAAACCTGGGGAAGCATTTTTGTGAGTTGCTCCAAGAATTACTATCAAAAACATAAATGTCATAACGATTTCTGTTACTAGTGCTCCTATCACACCAAAGTTTACTCCATATACATTGGCATCATAAAAATTTGTTGCAAAAGCACCAGGTGATGACCCAACTCCAGTAAAATCGGCTGAGCTACTAATTATTAAGTATAAAATAGCCGCCCCAAAAACTCCTCCTAATACTTGAGAACCAATGTAAGGCAGTAAATCTTTCTTGTCAAATCTTCCACCAATCCATAATCCTACAGATACTGCCGGGTTAAAATGACCTCCAGAAATGTGTCCTAAAGCATAGGCTCCTGTCAATACTGTAAGTCCAAAAGCAAGAGATACTCCTACAAGTCCTATTCCTATATCAGGAACTCCTGCAGCTAAAACTGCACTTCCACATCCTCCTAATACTAACCACATTGTACCGATAAATTCTGCTACTAATTTTTTCATAATTTTCTATTTAGTTTTAATTGTTTATGTATTTATATTGTCTGTTTTTTAATAATGGCTAACTACTAGCTAACCGCAACCTGTTGCGGTTAGCTGACTTATATCCATACCCAAAAAGCCATTTTAAGGCTTAATAGGCCGTTTTTTCACTTTTTGATAATATCCGGAATAAGCGTTTGCAAGCATTTGTAAACGGATACGCGCTATACTGACCAATACCCCCCTAAGCTGCAAAGAAAACCCTAAAACCTTCCGGATATCCCCAATCCCACCCCTAAAAATAAAGGTAATTCCCAAAGGAAAAAATACCGGGATAGGGGTATATTTATAGTGCAGATCCGAAAAGTGCAGTTTTTTATTCCTTTATTTCCATTAAAACCCCCGTTCCCCCGAAAAAGAGTGTCCACCAACCGATATAAACCGCATAAAATGGGTAAATAAAAATAGGCTTTCCGTACAGGAGACCATAAAGAGCTATTTTTATGGATTTCGGTAAATTTAATAATTGAAACCGACTGTATGCGCAACTTTCTCCAAAACGCCTGAAGGACAAGCATACCGCTAAGCCTTGATCACCCTAAAGGTCAAATTGATCCTTTCCCCTACCTGCTTTGCGGTTTTGGGGATCTGATGCTCCCAGTGGGTCTGCGTGCTGCCCTTCATCAGCAATAGGCTGCCGTGGGTAAGGGGCAGCTTGATCTTTGGTTTTTTGCCGGCATAATGCCTCAGCTGAAATTCCCGGGTATCCCCCAGGCTAACGGAGGCGATAAGGGGTAAGGGGCCTAAAGAAGGCTCATTGTCCCGGTGCCAGCCCATGCTGTCACGCCCGTCCCGATATAAGTTCAGCAGCACATGCGTAAACTCCTCCCCGCAGAAGGCCATGAGCCTTTCCCGTATCTCGGCCAAGGTTGGGGTAAAGGGATTTGCCCGCATTTCCAGGCGGGAATAGGTGTAGGGAATCCGGGGGTTGCCGTATAGCGCCGTAAGCCTGGGCTGCATCCTCCATTTACCAAAAATGCGTATAGGTTCTTGCTTCCAGGTGATTTCCTCCCTTAAGCTTGCCAACCACCGGTCACTTTCTTCCTGACCGAAAAAATCCCCGTAGAAATAAGCCTCACCCTCCCCGGGCAGTAGGTTCTCACTCATATATGTATCCTTTTCTTTGCATTAAACCTTATCCCTTCCGGGATGTTTTTTGATTGAAAGGCACTTTAGTACAAAAATTGCTACATTGAAAGTGAAAGCAAATTCCAAACGAAAATTTTTATAAAACCGACTAATAATAGTGGGATGATTGACATTGCAAGACAAGTTTCCCGAATCGAGTTCCCCGATCCAAATAGCTGCGGAACGGGGCAGGTAGGGGCAGGCAATGACCGCTAAAAAAACTTTAAAATATGAAAGCATCTGATTTATTTATCAAGGCCCTGGAAAAAGAAGGGGTGGAATATATCTTCGGCGTGCCCGGGGAGGAAAACCTGGATTTTCTGGAGTCCCTGTCCAGCTCCTCCATCAAACTGGTGGTGACCAGGCATGAGCAGGGGGCCGGTTTTATGGCCGCCACCTATGGCCGGCTTACCGGAAAACCCGGGGTATGCCTGTCTACTCTGGGGCCGGGTGCCACCAATCTGGTGACCCCCGCAGCCTATGCGCAGCTTGGGGCCATGCCCATGATGATGATCACCGGGCAGAAACCCATCAAAAAAAGTAAACAGGCACGTTTCCAGATCATAGACGTGGTGGACATGATGCGTCCCCTTACCAAATACACCAAGCAAATCGTCAACAGCAGCGTGATCGCCTCTCAGATCAGGGAGGCCTTCCGCCTGGCCACCGAGGAAAGGCCGGGTGCCGTGCACCTGGAGTTTCCCGAGGACATCGCCCAGGAAGACTGCGAACCGGATGTGTTTGAGCCCGTGGGCCATATCAACCCCAAGGCCGATGAGGAGGCGATTGCGGCGGCCAGCCAAATGATCACGGATGCCAAAATGCCACTGCTATTGATAGGTGCAGGAGCTAACCGCAGGATCACCTGCCAGGCCCTGAAGCAGTTTGTGGACAATACCGGGATTTACTTTTTTACCACCCAGATGGGCAAAGGGGTGATCGACGAAAGGCACCCCTACTACCTGGGCACGGCAGCCCTTTCCAGTGATGATTTCCTGCATGCGGCCATAGACGAGGCCGACCTTATCATCAACGTAGGGCACGACGTGATTGAGAAACCCCCTTTCTTTATGAAAAAAGGGGGAAAAAAAGTCATTCATGTCAATTTTCACCCCGCAGAAGTGGATCCTGTATATTTTCCCCAGCTAAATGTGGTCGGGGACATTACCAGTACCGTCCGCAGGCTCGCCGATCATATACAGCCGCAGGACAGTTGGGATTTTTCACTGTATAAAAAGGTGAAGGAAAAGGTTAAAGGCCATCTCACCAAATACTTCAAAGACGAAAGGTTTCCCATGCTGCCTCAAAGGCTGGTCAGCATACTCCGGGAAAACCTGGGGAGCGAGGACGTGATCACCCTGGACAATGGTATTTACAAGATCTGGTTTGCCAGGAACTACACCTGCTACCAGCCCAACACCCTTTTGCTGGACAACGCCCTTGCCAGCATGGGGGCAGGCTTGCCCTCGGCCATGGCCGTCAACCTGCTCTATCCGCAAAAGAAAGTGGTGGCCGTGGTGGGCGATGGGGGCTTTATGATGAACAGCCAGGAACTGGAAACCGCCGTAAGGCTGGGGCTCAACCTCACGGTCATTGTCCTGAATGACCAGGCTTATGGCATGATCAAATGGAAACAGGAGGATATGGGCTTTAAGGACTTTGGGCTGGACTATAAGAACCCTGACTTTGTACAATATGCCAACAGCTACGGCGCCAATGGGTACAGGGCCGAAAGCGATCAACATTTCAGGGAGATCCTGGAAAAAACCCTGAACAGCCCCGGCGTGCACCTGATAGACCTACCGGTGGATTACTCCCTCAACCACCCCATATTAAATGAAATGCTAAAGAAAAAAACTGCCGAACTATGAGTAACCAACAACAACTTGAAGTCTTTTCCCCCTACGATAGAAGCTTGATTGAAACCCTTCCCTTCATGGATGAAGGGCAGATAGAAAACGCCCTTTCCACCGCCTACACACTTTTCTCAGATCAAAGTAAATGGCTGCCGGCCCATAAGCGGATTGCCATCTTGGAGAAAGTAAGGGACATCATGGAAGGCAAAGTAGAAGCCCTTACCAAATCTGCCGCCGGGGAAGGGGGAAAACCCTACAAAGATTCCAAAGTGGAGGTGCTTAGGGCCATCAATGGCGTAAAAATTGCCACCGAGGAAATCCCCCAGCTCATGGGCGAACAGATCCCCATGGGCATCACCGAATCCTCCGTGAACCGGCTTGCGTTTACGATGCGGGAACCCATAGGCGTGGTGGTGTCCATCTCTGCCTTTAACCATCCTCTGAACCTGCTTATCCACCAAACCATCACCGCCTTTGCGGCGGGGTGCCCAGTGATCATCAAGCCTGCCGGGACCACTCCCCTTTCCTGTAAAGCATTGATGGAGATCCTGGAAGAAGCCGGGGTTCCGGAGGGATGGGTACAAATGGTGCTTTGCTCCAATGAATTGGCCGAAAAGCTGGCCACAGACAAGCGGGTCAATTACCTATCCTTCATCGGTTCCGAAAGAGTGGGCTGGTACCTGAAGTCCAAGCTGGCACCGGGAACCCGCTGCGCATTGGAACATGGGGGCACTGCCCCGGTCATCGTGGAAGCCGATGCCGACCATGAGGACATGCTGCCCCTTTTGGTGAAAGGAGGCTTTTATCATGCCGGGCAGGTCTGTGTATCGGTGCAAAAAGTATATGCCCATAAGGACATTGCCAAGAAACTGGCCACGGACATGGCCGAGGAAGCCAAAAAGCTCAAGGTGGGAGACCCGCTGAAGGAGGACACCGAAGTAGGGCCCTTAATCCGCCCCGAAGAAGTGGACAGGGTGGAAGAATGGGTAAAAGAGGCCGTAGACGCAGGTGCGGAGTTACTTTGCGGAGGTAAACGCATCAGCGACACCTGTTATGCGCCCACTGTACTCTTCAACCCTCCGGAGGATGCCAAGGTGTCCACCCAGGAGATTTTTGGCCCTGTGGTGTGCGTATATGCCTATGAAGACCGGGAGAAGGCCATTAAGCAGGCCAATCGACTGGAATACCATTTTCAGGCAGCGGTGTTCACCAAGGACATCGATGTGGCCCTGGATACGGTGAGAAAGCTCAATGCCACCGCAGTGATGGTGAATGACCAGACTGCCTTTAGGGTAGATTGGATGCCATTTGGGGGCAGGGACGCCTCAGGAGAGGGTCTGGGTGGAATTCCCTACTCCATGCACGAGATGACCCGGGAAAAACTTATGGTATTTAGAAGCAAATTGCTTCCTTGACCCCCAAAAAAACTAAAACCTGCCAGGTTTCGCCACTAGACCTTTGGGGTTTTCCCGAACCCCGAAGGTCTCTCCCGGAGACAAAACTTAAATTTAACGGACCCAATTTGTGCACGAAAAAAACCCTCGAGGTCAAAAAAAGACCTCAAGGGTTTTGAGCACCTGACCTTTGGGGTTTTCCCGAACCCCGAAGGTCTCTCCCG
>PXCO01000201.1 GCA_003565295.1 Cyclobacteriaceae bacterium | reverse complement strand
GCATACGGCGCATGCAGGCATTGAAAACAGAGCGGAAAAAAACGCTTGTCCAGAAGCCATAGTATTCTGCGTGTTGGGCAGGGATGATAAAATAGATGATGGTTTTCTCTGACCTGATCCGCTCAAGCTCGAAGCTGCTACCAGCGGTCAGCTGTACCATATTCTGGTTCGTAAAAGCGCGAAGTGAAGTCAGCGCGGTCAGCGCAAAGCTCTGCACGGCATTCTGGTTTCCCGTGACTGCACCCTTCCATTCTTCCCAAAGGGTCTGATCGCTCGGGTTCAAGGGGTCATAAGCCCACTTGATCACGAAGTCATCGAGGGGTGAACCGTCGCTGCCGAAATTCTGCAAGAGATGATACAGGTTCCCCAAGGTGAAGTGTGCAGGGTCTTGGTTTCCAGCTCGCCTGAGAAGCTTCAAAAGCACGGATACTAGCCGAACGGCACCATTATCCCAGAACACATCCTTCGAGCTACTGCCTGAGCCGGCCTTGACCAGAATCTCCGCAACCTGCTCGAGCTCGATATCGTTATTTGCTTCAAGAAGAGGGTTGAATTGCGCTGACCTTGATAGGTCTTCTGGGTTCAGAGTGATGACGCGGTAGCCGTGCGCCTGCATGTAGCCAGAAGTAGCTTCAAACACTTCGCCCTTCGGGTCATTGACCACCAGAGAGACATTGCGCTTCGCCTTATCCAGAACGTTTGGGATGATGTAGCGACTGGTTTTCCCCGCTCCGACACGGGCAATGACACAGACATTCTGAAAGCTCTCACGCTCTGAAAGCCTGCCATCTCGTCCGTCGATGAGAAGCCCGGTGTTGCGAGCTGACAAAAGCTCAGCGGTCTCCCCCTTGGTCAGAAGGCGGGCTCCGCTTTCACGCTTCAATAAACGCCCAAAAACCAGAAGATACGCGCTTTGCGCGCCATAGGTCTTAAAGGCGTTCCATATCATCGAAAGTATTTCTCACAGTCTTTGCATTATACGCGGATAGTCGAACTAGAGATGGTGTGAAAATCCTGCTTGGCAGAACCACAAGAGCTACCAGGGATTTCTATTTTTTAATCAGCTTGTGGATTTCCTTCTGTCACGAAGAATTTTCCTGCCTGAGGCTCTTATGAATAAGAGATTTTAGGTAGGTCTGGTAGGGAAGACCCTCTCGAAGCGCAATTGCTTTCACGCGCGCCAAGTCACTGCGCGCAATACGGATCGAAACCTTCTCCGTTCCTTCATTGAGGGTGTTTCGTGCAGCTTGGCGGAAAAGCTCAAGGCGTTCTGGGCTTAGCTGATTTGGCGCAGGAACATAGTCATCGGCTTCAATCGCTTCGATAAGTTCACGCTCCTCGTCGTCCAGGTATTTTCCTACTGAGGGTGCTTTGTTCATGGGACATCTCGTTTAAGATATAAGGCCGTGTACTTGCGGCTGGGGAAGACGGTTTTCAGGAAGAGTGACCCGTCTGCTTCTTCGACATACGGTACAACATAGGCGTAGTCCTCGATGCGCAGCACCATGACACGCTGGCCGTCGCGAACAGGGTGCGGAATATCTTCCAGAACCCGCCCCTCATCCATCGCTATGACACAATCAGCGAAGCTGATACCGCCTCGCGTCTTGTCTTCGAGAAGAACTCGCTCCTTTTCCGGGTTCCATCGTATTGTCGCTTTCATGGCTTACATTGTATGGACAACGCCTGACTTGTCAAAAGATTCTAGAATCTATGGCTCTGTATGCCGTTCTGGGCTGTCAAGGCGCGACTGGTCGCGACACGGCATCATCCTAAGACGGTGCAGATAGAGATGTTTCACGCCTTGAAGGGTGCCTTGTACTGCAAGGCGAACGGTTGCGGTCAGCTCCCTAAGAAGCTGCTTTGAGCTCTTTGCTCAATCGCGGTCTCGATCTCCGTCATCACGCCCTCTACTCTGTGCACGGCTGCGGTCGATCTCCTCCCGCCATGCCTGCTGCTCGGGCGAAGGCCCTGAACGTTCAGGCTTGGGCTCGGGTTTCGCTGCCGCCCGCGTCTCTTGCTCTTCTCGAGCCTGTTCTTCTTCTGGGCTGAGAGCTTTGCGTACGTCGTCCATCGTCCGCGTCCAGGAAGCCTTAAACTTGTGAAGAAAGCCGTCTCGCTTCTTCCAGTCTTCGTGGGTCATTTTATCACGCAGCGGGTCGGGGGTGATTTCATCACGCTCAATCTTCGTCTTGCGTTCTGGGCTCGGTGTCTCCGGGGTGGCAGTGTAACCCTTCTCGAGCATATCATCTTCTTCCCTTGCGGTTTCTGTCTGCGCCTCTGGCGCTTTTTCTTTTTCACCAGCAAACGCGGCGCGGGCACTCTCTCTGTCTTCGTGCAGGTCTTCCTGCAATGCACTGCGTTCTTGCTGCGTCTGAGCTTCGGTCAAACGAAGCTGCATACGATCAGCCATTTCCGTATTGAGCGTATTCAGACGGTGTTTTTTCCCACTCTCGAGATCAATCACCCCGAGATTCCGCCCTCGAACATAGAGCTCAAGTCCTTCTCGCCCCAATGCGGCAAAGAGACTGTCACGGTCACTGGACGCTTGATACGCCGCAAACACTCGAGACAATACCTCCTCTCGCTTAGGACGCTGCCCCGTGCGGCGCTCAAGCTCAGCCTCTGCCTTGCGTATCTGGCGGTCTGACCTTTTTTCAATCGCGACCTTCTGTTCGAGCTCGGGATATTTTTCGAGTACGTGACGCTCGAGCTGGATTTGAATTTCACGAAACTGCGCCTTTGATAAACGCAATCGTTTGGCATCACTGGCACGGTTCGAGCTGATCATCAGATGATAATGGAAGCTGTGTTCCTTGTCCTGATGCAAGCCGCCATAGACCAGGTTATCGGGGCAACGCGCAGAAATATACTGCTCTGCGATATCGCGAAGCCGCGTCTTTTGCTCTTCTGAACTCAACCCTCGAGCCCGCGTGATTGAGATAATTTCGTGATACAGATACACACCGTTCTTGCGCTTCTGCAAAAGAGCGCCATTGCGCTCAAACTCAGCCATGATGCGCTCTGGATCACGTGCCAGAAGATTGTGCCGAATGCGATATGCTTCTTGCCCTTCATCTCGATCGATATACGCGACAAGTTGGGCAAAACTCGGCACCTTCCGGCTCATGGACTTCACTATCATGAGCGAGACCCTGCATCGGGGGGCTCGTCACTCCCTTCTTCTGACGTTGCGCAAGAAGCAGCGCGGGCGACTGCCATTCTCAGCTCGTCTTGAAGGGCTGCGATGTGCAGGAACACTTCCTGCTCATCGAGCACATGAGCGATGCGGTTTGAGTGACGTGCCATCTGGTTCACGTTATTTGCAATCGTGCGAATGACGCGTTCCAGATCGGCAAGCTGCTCAGCAAGCTCGGCGGGGGCTTCCGCACCGACGCCTTCAAGCGACTGCAAGGCAAGGCGCTTGAGAAAGGCGGCAAGGGGAATGCCCTCGGCCTTCGCAGCATGGGCGATGACGCGATACTCAGACAGTCCAAAAGTCAGGTTCACGCGCTTCGCGTGAGCCTTGTAGTTTTGGCGGTACTCTCTGAGATATTCGGATCGATCCATCGTGTCTGCGGCAAAGGCTAAAAGGGTTCGAAGGGAAACGCGCCACCTGCTAAGGTTTGAGCGAACTCCCTCGTCTGGGGATGCAAGGGGGCGAAGCACCCCTGCCAAGATGGCGTGTTCGCCGAACAGTTTCAGGGTGGGCGCAGCGATACCCGAGAAACTGTTCGTCACGAACACGCAATCTTGCAACGTGCACCGTCGCTGAAGTATAGCCACAATATATACCGTGTCAAAACAAGCTCTTCACCTGAGCTTCACATTCCGCCTGAGCGTGGTGTGAGTGAAGTTCATCAAAGCGGCCTCATGAACGGTTTGATTGATTTTGTCATAATCTGACGAAACAAAGCTCGCGCTTTCTGGTCTCTGGGGTCAGGGGATTGCTGCGGATGAAAAAGAAAAAGAGCCCCGCGTGGGGGCTCTCTCAAGGCAACGCTTAGAAGAGTGATAGCTGAACGGGTTTCCCGTCATCTAGCTCCTCAAGCCATGCTCGGACGAAGGCTTCAGGCCCTCCCGCCTCTTCGACCACCTGTCGGTGGGTAAAGTGCGAACGGTATCCGGTTCCGGATATCGGATGGGGGCTGCGGTCTTCAGTTACGATTTCAAGGTGGGCGGTGACATCCGAAAACCACTGTGCGCACCAGCGCAGGGTCAGGGCTTGTCCCTTCCACTTGAGGGTGAAGGTCTCATAGACCTTCACTTGGGGCGGGGGTTTCCCCCCTGCCCTCTTTTCGGGTTCGTCCTGCATCGCACTGACTCCTAGAAGTCAAAGCCAAGCTGCATCGGCTGCACCTTGTCCGCTGGAAGTGGCGTCGGTTCAGGCGGTGGGCTTGTAGGATTGAATCCGTTTGCCTCTTCATCCTCTTGGATTTGGAGAGCGTGTTCTGCCTCTGAGGCTTGTCGCTTCAGTTTGACATTCCAAAGCCCATAGGTGTGGGCTGGGGTGTACCAGACTTCGCGGATTTCCCAAGACAGGCTATTTCCGACGATGACTTCCCCTGGCACGTTCCAAAGAGAAAGCTGCACATAGCACATGAGCGCTGCCAAGCGGTCAACGTCCACGCACTGCGTCCACATTCGCTGCGACGGATCGAGCTTGTTCTCGATCATGATTTTCACGAAGGCCAGTATCATCCCCCCTGCCCCGCAAGCGGGTTCAGAGACAGTGACGAAAGGCTTCTGAAGATTGGCAAGCTCGGGGCCGTGGCTAAGCCGTGCCATGAGCTCCGAGAGCTCCGGCGGGGTGAAAAACTGACCCTGATCTTTGCTTGCCACCTCGAGCTCCATGTAGAGCTGTCCAAGGATATCGCGCGGTTCGGGGTCGAGCATTCCGACCAGGTGGGCGAAAAACAAGGGGAAAGCCTGCTGATCTTCTTTGTCGTAGCTGCCGATGATCTTGAGATACTCGGCTTCACGTTCCCCTGCAATTTTCGGCCAGGCTTCGATTCCGAAGCTATGAAAAATGCCGTTATGCAGAGTGCAGGCGGCCAGCGTCACGAAATCCCGAAAGACGTCATAGCGATGCCGGTGGCGGGCGGTGTTGCGAAAGAGCTTGAGAAACTCTCTGCGATGTTCTTGCGCTGTAAGTGCCAATGTTGGTGACCCTTTCAAAGGGTCTTCCAAGACTGGCCTTCCACCAGTCTCGAAAGACGGGTGGATTTGAAATGACAGCGCCCCGATGATCGGAGCGGCCAGAGTTATTGTGCGAGTGAACAAAGAATTGTCAAAATTTTCTGATAGTTATAATTTTGCTATCAAATAGCTATCAAATATGGACGCAAAAAAGGGGCTTATGCCAGCCCCATTTCTTCCATCATGCGATAGGCAACCTCTTCGAAACCAAACCATGCCAGAGTGTTTTTCAGGTCTCGTCCTGCAAGATTGATCGGCACCCCCTGCTTTTCCATTTCTTCGCGAAGCTCCTCGATCTCGTCATAGTGCCGGTCGAAGAAAGCGGGGGTATCAGTGTACCAGCAAAGAAATCAGACCATGCCACTGACACAGCCAAAGCGTGACAGGTCAGAGAAAAAGGCTTCATAGTCATCCTGCTCAAGGGCTTCTTGTGCCACTTCTCCGGCAATTCCGCCCTCAATAATCTTCGCGTGAAGAAAAGGTTGTGTCTCGAAAGTGGTGGAAATTCTCCGAAGACGTCCTCCGAGCGGATTGATTTGCGCGTGATCAAGCGGCGAGGTCAAGGGTCATGGGCT
>PXCO01000335.1 GCA_003565295.1 Cyclobacteriaceae bacterium | reverse complement strand
CTTCCTCTGTAAAATTCAATTCCTTGGATTACACATTTTTGGGTAGGCTAAACCTCACTAGGCTCATTGCAGGAATTTTCATCATGGGTGCTTTCTTGACCATAGAATTTTTCTTTCTGGACATAATTAAAGAAGAAGAGGCTAGGCATATGCTTATGTTGTTGCCATTGTTTCCCGTTGCAGCAAATGTGACGGTATTTGCCAGCTTCCTGGGCACAAAAGAAAAGTGCCATGCTAATTCTTACCAGTATTTTACTTTCCTTGATTCTTGTACCTATTATGGCCAATTTTTTTTAGAACCCAAAAGCTTCATCCATACCTCTGGGATCGGCGCCTGCTTCAAGTCTGCCATCGGGCAAGACCAATATGGCATCCACCCGGCCAATTCCAGAACGCTCATTGAAATGGTGGCCTTTCTCCTCTAGTAGGGATTTGATTTGCTCATCCAATCCTCCTTTTTCATAGGAAATCACCTCAGGTTGCCATTGGCTATGCAAGCGGGGCTCATTCACAGCTTGTTGCATACCCATGCCAAACTCCACTACATTGACAATGGCCTGAAATACGGAAGTGGGAATGGTACTTCCACCAGGGGTTCCCACAACCATGAAGAGTTGGCCGTCCTTTTCGAGGATGGTAGGGGTCATGGAGCTGAGCATTCGCTTTCCGGGTTCGATTTGGTTTGCCTCCCCTCCCAAGACACCAAACATGTTGGGGTGGCCGGGTTTAATGGAGAAGTCATCCATTTCATTGTTGAGGATAAAACCCGCTCCATCCACTACAACCGAAGAACCCATACCTCCATTTAAAGTAGTGGTGCAGGCCACTGCATTTCCCTCTGGGTCTATTATGGAAAAATGGGTGGTTTCCTCGCTCATTGACAGTATCTTACCTGCCCCCACTTCATCTGAAGGTGTGGCCCGATTGGGGTTAAAAGTCTGAAATCGTTGACTCAAATAGTTTTTATCCAACAACTCATTTACCGGAACGGGATAAAAGTCCGCATCTGCCATGTAAGTGGCCCTGTCGGCATAAATCCTTCTTTCCATTTCGGTTTTGAGATGAATATAATCGGCATAGGAATCACCCACATTGCTTACTTCTCTATCCTCCATAATCCCCAGCATTTGTAGGATGATGATCCCACCGCTTGAGGGAGGGCCCATGGTGATTACCTTGTACTCTTTATAAGTTCCTGTAAGGGGCTCCCGCCAGGTGCTTTCATATTTCTCCAGGTCTTCATAAGAGATAATTCCCTCTCCTCGTTGCATTTCTTCCACAATATAGGTGGCAGTTTGCCCTTTATAAAACCCGTCCCTTCCTTGGTCCCTGATCAATTTTAGCGTATTGGCAAGTTGCGTCTGTACTAAGGTGTCATTTTCCTTCCAGTCCTTACCGGTGAAGTGTAGGGGGTTCACGGTGGAGTACTCCCTGAAATTATCCGCGGTACGGTTGAATTTGTCCGCCTCTCCCTGAGTCAGGACAAATCCCTTTTCTGCAAGTTCCACCGCAGGCTGAATAAGCATTTCCCAGGACAGGCTGCCAAAACGTTCATAAGCCTTTACCATTCCGTCAACAGCACCGGGTACGCCAGCGGCAAGATGCCCTTTAATGCTTTTTCGGTCAATCACCTCACCATCTTCATCAAGGTACATGTCCCTATGGGCGAGTAAGGGGCCTCTTTCCCGGAAATCCAGACTGTAATTACTACCATCATTTTGGCGGATGACAAAAAATCCACCTCCGCCAATGTTCCCTGCTTCGGGATACACCACTGCCAAGGCCATATGTACTGCAATGGCAGCGTCCACGGCATTTCCCCCATTTTGAAGAATTTGCTTGCCCACTTCAGAGGCTAATGGGTGGGCGGAAACCACCATGGCATGCTCAGTGATCAGCCCGGTAATGGGTTCATCAGTGGTTTTACAAGAAAATACGCATCCCAGACAAAGAATTAAGAGGAAATGGCGCAACAAACGGTTCTTTGTGTGTTTCATTTTGATATAACGTTTCATTAGTGGTTAAAGATTATACACGCTATTGGAAATAGGATCATAAAAGTAGCAAGTACACTTCAATTTCCCTGTCCTTGGAGGAAAAAGTGTTGACAATTTCAATATTTAGGGTGATTTCACTCCACAGTTACGGGGTATTCCAGCAAATTGATGTCCCATACCAACGGCAATAAGAAAAAGACGACAAGGGTTATCAGAAGGATGGATAAAAGGTTCATGGCAATACCTGTCCTCATCATGGCAGGAATGGTCAAATAACCGGAGCCAAATACCACGGCATTGGGAGGTGTGGCCACCGGCAACATAAAGGCACAGCTTGCTGCCAACGTTGCCCCCACCATAAGTCCAAAGGGATGAACACCCATGGCCAAGGCCACGGCAGAAAGTATGGGGAGCAGCATGGAGGCGGTGGCAACATTGGAAGTGATTTCCGTGAGAAAATTCACGGAGGTAATGATCAACAAAAGAAAGATCCAGAAGGGGACATTCTTCAGCAAGGTAAATTGTTCACCAATCCATTCTGCCAGCCCGGTTATTTGAAATCCCGCGGCCAGGGCGAGGCCACCCCCAAATAATATCAGAATTCCCCAGGGGATTTCTTCCGCAGCTTCCCAATCCAACAGCTTTTTATTACTTCCCTGGCATTGGGGAATGATAAATAGGATCAGTACTCCTACGAGTGAAATAATGGTATCATTGATGGCCGGGATATAAGGTTGTAATAAAAATGACCGGGTAATCCAAGCAAAACTAACAAAGACGAATACGGCCAACACCCTGGCTTCACCGGTGGACATTTTGCCCAATGCAGTCAACTGTGCCTTGATCTCATTCTGCCCCTGCGATAAGCCCCCCAAACCCCTTACAGGATAAGCAAATTTCACAAGGTAAGTCCAGCTAATACCTATCAACAAAATGGAAACCGGTAGCCCAATGGACATCCATTTGGCAAAGCTAATGTCTACCCCATAGATGTTTTTGGCCACACCAATTAAAATGATATTGGTAGGAGTGCCTATAATGGTACCCATACCCCCTATAGAAGCACTGTAGGCAATGGATAGCATCAAAAGCCTCCCCAAGGTTTGTTCGTTGGTATTGTCTTTTGCCAATTGGTGCACCACAGCAATGGCGATAGGCAGCATCATCAGGGAAGAAGCCGTATTGGAGATCCACATGGAAAGAAATGCCGTGGCAAGCATAAAGCCCAATACTATCCTGGATAGATCCGTGCCCATCAAAGCGATTATGTGCAAGGCGATACGCTTATGCAGCCCTATTTTCTCAATGGCAAGCGCAAGCATAAAGCCGCCCATATAGAGTAGAACCATCGGATCTGCATAGGAAGAAGAAGTATCCTTGATTTCTAAAATTCCCAATAAGGGAAAGAGAATGAGGGGAAGGAGGGCTGTTCCTGCTATGGGAATGGCTTCTGTGATCCACCAAATAGCGATCCAGGATGTGACAGCAAGCAGAGCCGCACCATCTCCCGACAGCCCTGTGGGTTTAAAGAATAAATAGATTAATATGAAGCTCAAAGGACCTGAAACCAGGCCTATCCTGGAAATGTGCATGGTGGTAATAAAAAAGTAAGATTAATGAAATTTTCACAAAAACCCAACAAGCCTATAGCTACAGGTCAAAGTGGGTGGTAAAACAGAAAAAAATGGCTTTTGCGGGAACAGGAAACAAGAGGGAAGGGGAAGATTGGATAGAATTTCAAAATTTTGACCTGAAAAATTATCACCATTTATCAAAAAACACAGGATAGTACAGGACAGTAATTGCTATATTGTATATTTATTTGAAGAGTTATAATCCTATCCATGGCCAAAGGTGGGATGCCAACATAGATAATGGCCCAATCTTGAATAAGCAATGTATAAAAACCCAATGAAAACGTTAAAGAAGTTAACCCGGTTAACTTTAATTTTTACATTAAGTAGCCTGATTTATTCCTGTGGTAGTGAGGAAGGTATGTTAGATCTAAGGAAGGATCAACACATTATGTTAATCGGTAATAACCTGGGATCCAGAATGATGGAATTCGGCCATTTTGAAACTGAGCTGCATGTGCGCTTTCCCGATTCCACCCTGTACATACGCAACATGTGTGTGCCGGGAGACACTCCCGGGTTCAGGCCCCATTCAGGCAGGAATACCCCATGGGCATTTCCTGGTGCGGAGCAATTCCAAAAGGCAGAACATACCACCAATTCTGGTAGTGAAGGCCACCTGGAATATCCCGATGAATGGTTGACCCGGCATAAGGCAGATGTCATTATAGGTTTCTTTGGATATAACGAGAGTTTTGAGGGGCTGGAAGGGTTGGAGAGGTACAAGGATGAGCTTGAGGCCTTTATCGAGCACACCAAAGGACAAAACTATAACGGATCCTTTCCTCCCCAATTGGCATTGGTTTCTCCTATTGCATTTGAAGACCTTAGCTCGGACTACGACCTGCCGGATGGTAAAAAGGAAAATGAAAACCTCCAATTATATACCGAAGCGATGAGGGAGGTTTGTGAACGAAACCAAATTCCATTTATTGATGCATTTGAGCCCTCTCGATCATGGTATGGCAAAAGCAGGGAATACCTGACCATTGACGGTTTCCAACTTTCGGATCAGGGGTATAAACAATTTGCGGATTTTCTTGCCGACAAGCTTTTCGGAAACCGAAGGGCCAGGGCGGGAAAACACCGGGATGCCATACATGCCGCGGTTATGGAAAAGAACTGGATGTGGCACAACGATTATAAAATACCCAATGGGGTACATGTCTTTGGAAGACGCTACAACCCCTTTGGACCGGATAATTATCCCTATGAATTGGAAAAAATCCGGCAGATGACGGATAATAGGGATCAGGCCATTTGGAAGGCCACTCAGGGGCAGGATTTTGACCTTGCTGCTGCGGATGCTGATACCAGGGAGCTGCCGCCGGTGAAGACCAATTATGACCCGCAGAAGAATGGAAATACGGAATATTTGTATGGCAAGGATGCCCTGGACAAGTTGAAAGTGCCAGAGGGTTATAAAATTGAGCTTTTTGCCTCCGAAGAGGATTTTCCTGATCTGGCCAACCCCGTGCAGATGACCTTCGACAACAAGGGTAGGCTTTGGGTGGCCTGCATGCCAAGCTATCCCCACTATAAGCCCGGTGATCCAAAACCAAATGATAAAATATTGATCCTGGAAGACACCAACGGGGACGGCAAGGCCGATAAACAAACTATTTTTGCAGATGGCCTGCACCTGCCCATTGGGGTGGAAATTGCGCCTGAAGGCGTCTACGTCTCCCAAGGCCCCAATTTGGTGATTCTAAAGGATTTGGACGGGGATGACCGTGCGGATACCAAGGAAATCCTCCTGAGTGGTTTTGACGACCATGACACCCACCATAATATCAGCGCCTTTGTTGCCGATCCTTCTGGAGCAATTTATATGGGTGAAGGGGTTTTCCTTCACACCAACGTGGAAACCCCCTATGGCCCTGTACGGGCCACAAACGGAGGTTTTTACCGGTTTAACCCTGCCAGAAAACACCTGGAACGAACAGCTCAGCTTCCTATTCCCAATCCCTGGGGCATAGCTTTCGACGATTGGGGACAAAATTTCTTTGCCGAGACTTCAGGCCCTGATGTAAGGTGGATGATGCCGGGTTCTGTAAAGCCCCGCTATGGGGAAGCCACCCACAAGGGTGCCAACCTGATTGAAGATGATCATAGGGTAAGGCCCACTTCAGGTCTGGAATTTG
>PXCO01000146.1 GCA_003565295.1 Cyclobacteriaceae bacterium | reverse complement strand
TTCCGACTGGGCCTCAGCAGTTCCGGCAACTGACACGGTGGGTGAAATATTACCCCAACGCCAACTGATAAGGGATGGTCAAAAAGTTACCGCTTTTTGTCTTGGCGGCTATCATTTGGGATTCATAGATAACTCGGCAGATGCTGAAAAAATGGTGGAAAGATCCATGGATCTGGGCGTACGGTTTTTTGATAATGCCAGGGGATATATCAATGGCCGTGCGGAAGAGTACATGGGTAAATTTCTTACTCCCAAATACCGGGACCAGATTTTTCTGATGACCAAGGCACATGGTAAAACGGGAAAAGAAGTTCGGCAGATGCTCGACGAATCCTTAAAAGCGTTAAAAACCGATTATCTTGATTTGTGGCAGATCCATAACCTAACATCTCCGGAAGAGGTAGATCGAAGAGTAGAAGCGGGTGTTGTGGATGCTTTCCTTGAGGCCAAAGAAAAGGGAAAGACACGTTATATTGGCTTTACCGGACACCAAAGCCCCAAAACTTTTTTACATTTTTTGAAAAAGCTCGATGAATTGGGAGTTGAGATGGATACTTGTCAAATGCCACAAAATGTTTGCGACCCCTCGTTTGAATCCTTTCAAAAGCATGTGTTGCCGGTCATGCTGGAAAGAGAATACGGCATTATTGCCATGAAAACCATGGCCGGAGGCAGTATGATGGGACAACGTATAGACACCACTCCAAAGCATATAGAAACGAAAGATATTCCTGATGTTGTAGGTAAAACGCAACTTACTTATGCCAATCTGCACCAGTATGTATATTCGTTACCGGTTTCCAGTTTGTGCAGTGGGTGCCTGACAATCCCCCAATTAGAAGCCAATGTGAAAGTGTTGCAAGGCATGAAAAAACTTTCAGAAGCGGACATGAAAAAATTGGAGGAATATGCAGCTCCTTTTGCGGGCATGATGGTTGAGAATTATAAAAGGATATTTTAATAATACACTGAAGAAGGGGTAACCAACCTTATAGGGCAAATCGGCCGGGTTTTGTAAATCATGTGCTACTACCTATTACGAGGAAGGAAAGGAATTTGAGAAATCCTCTAAAATGTGCAGTGAAAATATCCCAGGCCTTGCACCATTGGAAAGTCAACACCATTATAAACCAAAAAGCTCTTTAAAAATTTTTCTGATGCCTGTGCATACAGGGTCTTTGTGGGGATAAAATGCACTGCCCTTAAAGATGCTTTTCTGATCTTGCCAATATTGGCCTTACCCTAGGGGTTATTTTTATCCCTTCCCTGATCACAAACTGAAATCGAGCCTGTCCTGACGACAGTCAGGGCATGACGAGCACGTCACACACTGGGATGCCCCCCCGATAGCTATCCGGGGCTATCGGGGAGATGCGAGTCCTTCCCCCGAAGCGAGTCCCCCGAAACAAGTTCCCCGAATCGAGTTCGGGGCAGGCTGGGGCAGGCAGGGGCAGGCTATCCCGAAGATCGGGACAAGTTGTGGCCAATAAAAATCAATTATAAACACATGAATTTAGTATACCAATTTACCCTCACCATTTGCTAAAAATTTGCCCCCCTATTCGCCAAATGGCTAGCATACAAAAATTCCATACCCATTTGCAATGGGCCAAAAGCAAAACCTATCTTTGGCCGGTCTTCCCTATGAATTAGAGCAAGGCTCCCTACTTTTAATTTTTGAATGCGAAGCTCTTTAGATTGGGGATCCACCCTTTACCTTTTGCGTATATGCCTACAGAAAAATATTCTCTAACACATAAAATAAAATTCTGTAATCTAAATCTTTTTACTATTTTCCGTTTCAAACATCAATTAAACCCAAATCCTTATTTACAATTATGAAAAATATCTTCTTCTTATTGGTAATTTGTGTATTGTCACTCCCTATTCAGGCTCAGCAAATCGGGTCTCCTTCAGAACAGATCATTGCCCTTACTTCCCTATGGGAAGGGGAACGCTTCGACGACGGAAGACCCAAGGTACCCGACGTCATGCTTCAAAAACTTGAAAAGGCCACCCTGGAACAAATCTGGGGATTCCTCTTACGTAAGGGGTACCGAAATCAAGTAGAAAAAGACTGGATCATCCTTAAGCCGGGAAGCACCATGGTCGGCAGGGCAATGACGGCACAGTTTATGCCCTCTCGTCCTGACCTGGACAGCTTGGTTCGTGCGATTGGAAAAAAAGAAGGGCGTTCACAAAGGGGAGGTATTAATATCTGGCCGATTGATATCTTGACGGAAGGGGATATTTATGTGGCAGATGGCTATGGGAAAGTGAAGGACGGTACCCTTATAGGTTCGAGCCTTGGCAATGCCATTTATGGAAAAACAGGGAAAGGGGTGGTTTTCTATGGTTCCATCCGGGACATGCAGGAACTCAAGGATACAGAGGGCTTTAACGCTTGGATCAAAGGGCAGGACCCCTCTTTTATCAAAGACATGACACCTACTTCCATCAATGCACCTGTCCGTATCGGGGAAGTAACGGTGTTTCCGGGAGACGTGGTTTTTGCCAATGATTATGGGACAGCCTTTATCCCGGCCCATTTGGTAGAGGACCTGGTGGTGACCTCCGAGTTGGTGGGGCTCCGGGATGAGTTTGAGCGTTTACTACTGCAGGAAGGAAAATACCCTTCCGGGGAGATTCATGGTCAGTGGAACGAGGACATCAAAAACGAATTTCGTGCCTGGGTAAAGAAATACCCCGAGGACCTTGCCGTCAGTATGGAACAAATTGAAGAATACCTGGAAAAATCCAACCGATAAGCTCTCCCTTTTGACCAATTTTATCCCCTTGGAGAATTCCATTTCTCTAAGGGGGTTTTGATAAAGGGCAGAAAAAAGAAAATGTGAGAATATCCGGTGTCTATGTGAAGGAAGCACCGCTTCGATAATCATGGGCAGCCAAAACAGGGGAAAAAAACAAATGGCCCATTTTAAAAATAATTCACCTGGCATCCTATAGGGTTGAAAAAAATCAAATGGACTGGGTTGTTTTTCTCTCCTACCTTGGTTTTCGGATCTTCAATTTTTCCTCTTGGCCAATAGCCATGATTGTGCTTATTGGATTTATTTCCTTTTTTGTGCCCCACTATTAACCATGCGGTTGGAACACTGAGTTTCATTGCCCCATTTATAATGAGCCAAACAAAAAACCAACTGTAACCGACCTTCCCGGCGAATACAATCATAATTTACTACTTCTAACTATTTTTGGTAAATTCACAAAACAATGTATTCATTTAAAATATGCTCAAAAAATATTATAGCCCCCGGGGGTGTATTATAATCTTCCTATTATTGGTAGGCACTTTGAAAGCAGTAGGCCAGAACAATACCCTTATTTCTCCTGAAGTCGAAACAGCACGCACAGACGCCTATGAAAAACAGCTGGAGAATTACCTCAGGCATTATCTTGTAGAAGAATATGAGGCACGTTCGGAAAAAGCATGGAACCGCGATTACAGTAGCGCTGATGCATTGAAGCGTAGTGTGAAACCAAACCGAAGAAGATGGGAAGAGGTGTTGAGCCCCCCGGTACTTACCAAGAGTGGGCCTCTTGAGAGAAAACCCTATACTTTAGGAGAAACCCATGCGGAATGGGTCAAACTTCCACTTGGCATGCTAATGGCAGAAGCCGTTTTGGCATTCCCTGAAGGAGCAAGTGAGGAAAAACAGGTAGGTATTGTCATTGTTCAGCATGGCATTGGAAGTACGCCCGAAACCCCCTTTTCTCCCGGTGCTTATCATGAATACGCCAAAGCATTACTGGAAGCTGGATTTGCTGTATTGGTGCCAATGAACCTGAAATCTGTAGAAAGGCGTAACAATGTGGAACGTTATGCTCGCCTCGCAGGTACAAGTTTGCCCGGAATAGAATTGGTACGTTTGCAACATCTTCTGGATATTGTACTTGCGGATCCCCGGGTTGATGCGGACAAGGTGGGCATGTGGGGAGTTTCCTTGGGCGGTATGGCGACCATGTTCTGGATGCCACTAGAACCCCGAATAAAAGCGGGTGTGGTTTCAGCCTGGTTTAATGAGCGAAGAAACAAAATGGCTGTACCGGATGAGCGGTACTCCAGCTTTTCACCCAGGGAAGACCATGCTTTTTTCAATGGATGGTTGACGGAATTTTCAGATTACGATCTCGTTTCCCTGATTGCTCCCCGACCCTTGATGATTCAGCATGGAAAGAAGGACAATATCGCGCATTGGCCTCAGGTGGTGGAAGAATATGATAAATCAAAAGTTCATTATCAGCAACTAAAAATCCCCGAAAGGATAACACTTAATTTACATGAGGGAGGGCATGAGGCAAATGTGGATGAGGGGGTAAGGTTTTTGACCACCTGGCTTGATGCAGCCGAAAAGGTTAAGTAGAAGTTCAAATCCCTTTTCCCTCACCTTTAAACAACTCCAAAAAGGAAAATATAATAGTAAGTTATTCACACATCGGATGGTGTAGTAGGTGTAGTTGGTTTAGGATGCCACAATCTCCACATGCCCCACCAGGCCACAGGTGCCAATGGAACCACAGTGATCATCCCTGGAAAATACCCATATGGGCCAGGTGTGAATAAAGGAAATACAAAATGGGCCAGTTCACTCACACCCATTGCCGCAAAAACAGTCCAGGCACCCAAATAACCGTACCACTTTTTCTTGATTATAAACAGGGGGCTCAGCAACCAAAATAACGAAAAAAATGTAATAAGAACACCTTCAACGGTTACTGTATCCGGATATGGAACTCCTGTCAATTTTTCCATTTCATCAAAAAAACCAGAAACCTGCTCATCCACCCTGTGGATGGCAAACAAGGCCATTGTCAAGAAATATGGCCACTTTATTGATTCCCAAGCTGTTTCAGAAGTACTTGACAGCCACAAAATAAACCCGCCAAAAAATCCAACAAGAAAGATATACGCAGGGATCAAACCAATATTTAAATACCCCAATACCGGGATTACCAAAATCAACACAAAGGCAACAACTATCTTATCAGGAGATTTTTTCATTAGTTTAATTATTTGATTTCAACAAAAATCAGGAGGATTAAAAAAAATAAATTGTAAAAATCGGCCGAATTTGACTTATTACTTGATTTTAAAACCAACTAGGCATGAATAAGGTCAGCGTTCTTCATTTTATGGGTTAATTCTTTAATCAATTCTTCCTTTGGCTCGAATGCTGAGCTATTCTTGAACCTCAAAGGGGTGGTTCCTGACAGTTTTGAAAAATCCCTGATAAAATGACTTTGGTCCACATAGCCAAACTCATAGGCCAAAGAGGTAAGATTAGGGCAGTCCCTTTCTGAGTTAAAATAATTTATGATTTTTTGAAAACGAATAATCCTATTATATTTTTTAGGATTTATGCCCATCCTATCCAAAAAGGTCCTGTTAAAATTACGGATGGACATACTACACATTTCGGATATCTCGTCCACATTTTTCAAGTACAGATGAGAATGGATGTCCCTCATTAAAAACCCAAACTTTTCATCAGGTGATTTTTGTCTTAACAGAAAGTGATTTTCCAAATACCTTGAGGCAACTGCAGTTTTCTCCATAAACGTTTCACCAAAATACAGCTCTTCTTCAAACTGGGAGCTGTTTTTTTCAAAAATGTTGGATAGTGCTATTTTATTGTCTACCAATTCCTTTGCAGAAGTCAGGTGCAGGCTGTGGTAAATCTCTGGATGAAAAATAATGCCAAACAACTCATAATCCCCGAAAATGCTCACCTCGTAATCCATAGACCTAACCCCTACCAAAAAACTTCTAGGGTAATTCTTCAGGATGC
>PXCO01000279.1 GCA_003565295.1 Cyclobacteriaceae bacterium | reverse complement strand
GGATATCCTGATCCGCAGGACTAAGAGGATGGTGCTTCAGCAATTGCCGAGCAGGCAGGACAAGAACCTCTTTGTGATCATGACGGACAAACAAAGAGAGGTCCACAACGAATGCTACGATTTGGTTTGCCGATTGGTCAACAAATGGAGAAGAATGGGATTTCTCTCTGAAAAGGACCGACAAAAGCTGATGATCAACCTCAACATGATGCGGATGGTCTGCAACAGCACTTTTATACTTGACCAGCAGACAAGGCATGATACCAAGATAGCCGAACTGATGGGAATTCTCGAGGAAATCTTCCAGATGCAAGGGGAGAAGGTGGTGATTTTCAGCCAATGGGAAAGGATGACAAGATTGGTGGCCCGAGAACTCGATGATCTTGGCATCCACTATGAGAACCTGCACGGTGGCATTCCTTCCAAGGACAGGAAATCCCTGCTGGACAATTTTCTCAAGGATCCGGAATGTAAGGTTTTTCTGAGTACCGATGCAGGAGGTGTTGGTCTGAACCTGCAATCAGCGGCCTATCTGATCAATCTGGATATCCCCTGGAATCCGGCCGTTTTGGAACAAAGGATTGCCAGAATCTACAGAATAGGCCAAAAGAAAAAAGTGAACATCATCAATTTGGTGACCACTGACAGCATCGAGCACCGTATGTTGGATGTGCTGAAATTCAAATCCTCCATGGCCGAGGGGGTATTGGATGCGGGAGACGATACCATCCTGATGCAGGAGGACAGGTTCAAGCAGTTTATGAACAGTGTCGAAACCATGGTGGATGAAAAGCAAACCTTCACCGAGGCATCCGTTGAAGAACCTGAGATTGAAGAGAAAAATGAAGAACCTTACCAAACGGCTCCATCATCCGATAAAAGAGAATCCGATCAAACTATACAATTGGGGCTATTTGATACCGATATTCCTGAAAAACCAAGGCCAAAACCTGCACCAACCCCTAAACAGGACACCGGGTCCACGGGCATGGAATGGATGAGCCAGCTTGCAAAAGTGCTGGGCAGCCCGGCCCAGACCAAGGCCATGGTAAGTTCCCTCACCGAGAAGGATTCCAAAACCGGCAAGACCTACCTCAAATTGCCGGTAGAAAATGAGGAGGCAGTGGAAAATGTCCTGAAAGGGATAGGGCAGTTATTTCAGGCCATTGATTGGAGTAAGTTTGGGAAGTGAGGGGGTTGTCAATAAATGGGGGAATTATTTTAACCAACGTTCGTTAAAGGTCTCGATAATTTGGGTTTTTTACCATTTTTTCCCACCATATGTAGTCCCTATGGGACAATATATAAGGGGGTGGCCATACTACTATGGAATTTGTTGAATTTATCAACATCGAACCATCAAACCATCATCATCCACCTATCTATATGGGGATTGGCCTTTGACTACGCTCAGGGGCCAGATTGAGGGGTGTGGAAAATTAAGATTTGTCTATCAAGTATTTTTTTCAAAAAAACTCATATTTTAAAAACAGAAACTTTTTGGAGCTGACTAATAGTTAACAACTTGTGGAAGTTTTTTTATTGAGAAGATAAATATATCTTTCTTTGTAGGACTGCCATTAGAACAATGACGTTTGAGTGGTAGGTTTTGGGTGAAATGTCCCAATAATTACAAACGGGTTGGGAGCAGTATTATGATGAAGTTTAGTAGTTCCAAGAAACAAATATAAATCTTTGGTTCGTGCAAAATCATCGAAGTATTTCTTCCTTACATCTGCACAAGCAAGTTTCTCCTCACCACCATTTCTATTTAGTGAGTTCCAGAAAAGTTGACCAATTTCCCAGTCTTCGATCATCATTGTACTGGATATTCCTTCCACATCTTTAAGCTTGTATGAGAATTTATAGGGAAGTTTTTTTACAAAGGATAGGTTTTGACCGTAATTAATACTTTCTCCTTGGGCATTACAAGTTTTTTTGATCAATGGTCCAGTTTGGAAGTTGTTTTAATGAATTTGCTACTCTACTTCTATGGCACATACAAGGTTCTTTTTCGAAACAAGTAATTGCAATTCGCTTATATTTTCCTGTCAGCTTATAAATTTCCTCCAATTTTACCCTATTATTAACAAGGGTGGTTTTTTCATATTCATCAAAAAGCTTATTGTAATCGTTTATTGTTTTTAAGTCTACCCGCTTTTCTGAGTCAATACCCAATTGAGGAATGTGTAAATATTCGATCCCAACGCTTTCGCAGGCTCTTTTCAACTGACTCTTTGAAAAACCAAATTTCATGCTCAATGGATTCTTACGAACATCGCAAAGCAATTTTACATCATTAATTATGAGTTTATTCAAATATGTCTCAAGACTGATCCCTTCATACCCAATCGTAAAAAATGCGGGATTGTCAAAACTTCTTTTTTGTGCGTTAACCTTTTCAAGCTCTTTGTCTGTTAAGAGTTCATCAGCAATTTGACTCTTTATAGCAAAATAGGGATACTTGATATAAGTGTATTTTACCAGTTCCTTCTGATTTAATCCTGCAACCTCTTCTTTTGTTTGCTTAATTGCAGCTTGATCTTCTTTTTTCAGGGTAGGAAAAAAGGATTCAACTGAGTTATTAATCCAATCAGAACCAAAAGTATTCGTTTTATCAATTACAACTTCCTTTTTGGACAAAGTAGATAAATCTTGATTAGCCTGAAATGAAAAGCTTCCATATTTATAAGGAACAAAATCATAGGATTTTTTTGCCTGTTTTCTAGTTACCAGCAAGAGTATTTTTTGGAGTTTGGTATGAGACAAAACCCCATCAAATTCCTCTAATATTCCTAGCAACAATTTCCTTCGGTAATACATGGCACAAATTTAAGAAATAACTATACTAACTACTACAGTTTTGAGAAAACAGGAAAGTGCAATTCTACCCATTGGTATGAGCCCTAAAACCTGTATTCAAACACACTTATGAACCGGGTTTGGTGTAAATGAACTATTCACCAAATCAGACTTAGAGGCGAGAAAGACAGGGATAAGAATAGCTGATATTAAAAGGATTAGTGGATCTGAAATTAGGTTAGAGGCCGTTTACCTTCCCAAGCTTGGACTATCAATAATCCTTTTCATGGTGTCGAAAAAGGCCCGGTAGAAGGACTCGTCTTTGGCGTAAAGTTTATACAGTTCCAACTCCTTTTTCCTCTGTTTGCCCATCACCTCATCCAATATTTTCTTAAAGGCCAAGTCCCTGTTTTGGGTGTCGGTGTTGTCGGCTACCTTGGATTGGCAGTCAGGGTGCGCTTGGATGTGCTTGCTTAAGGTGACGAATTTCACTCGCTGGTCTTCGGGGGTGGCATCCCAGCCCTGGAACCACCTTTCGTTAAAGGCTTTGATAATTTCATCTAGGGGATCCTTGTCTTCGTCACCACCATGCGGACCCCTGGGATTAGGATTTTGGGGATCTAATTCCGAGGCCGAATCATCCAATCCAATGGCATGATTCAGCTTGGTCCGTTCTAGACCATAGGTAGACAAATCCACCGATTCCAATAATTCGTCCACCAATTCATCTTCTTTGGTTTTCACAATCAACTTCGGAACCAGGAATTTTAGAAACCAGAACAGCTTTTCCCATTCCACTACTTCATAGGGTAAAATAGAGGCCATTTGTCCGTAGATTTTCACAAACTGCTTGGCCTTAATTTTAAAGTCTATTTTTTCATCCTCTTCCAGTTCCAATTCCTGGTTGAAGCGGTTGGCGGCCACATCGATGATTGGACTAAGCTGCTGTGCATCGATGCCTTCAAAATATTTTTCTACGAAGGATTCAACTTCTGCCCCTTCGTAAACGCCTACTTCATCCAATAACCCTTTCAGGTCGTGGAGTACGTTGATGTCCGTGGCCCGGCTAAGGGAGGTTGAAGTGTAGAAAGGGTCAAAGGAAGCTTTGATATCCTCTACCTGATTGAAAAAATCCAAGATAAACAGGTCCTCTGTTTTTTTGCCCAATTTATCGGCTGCACGGTTCAGTCGGCTCAACGCCTGAACGGCCATGACTCCCTGTAGCTTTTTATCCACATACATGGTACATAGCTTGGGCTGGTCAAATCCGGTCAGGTACTTGTTGGCCACCACCAGAAGGCGGTATTCGTCCGAATCGAATTTTTCCCGAGTATCTTTTTCTGCAAAACCATTTAAATCTCCCTCAGTGTATTCCAGGCCATCCACGATTTTTTTGCCGGAAAAAGCGATGGCAATAGTAAACGGATTTCCTTTATCCTTCAAGATGCGTTTAATGGCCAGGTAATAACGGATCGCCGACTCAATATTTTGGGTGACCACCATGCCCTTGGCCTTTCCCTTCAACTTTTTGGTGTTATACACTTTGCTTATAAAGTGTTCCATCATGATTTCTGCCTTGGTCGCAATGGTGCGTTTGTCACGCTCCACATAGGCCCGCAGTTTTTTCTGTGCCTTCTTAGTATCGAAAAGGGGGTTGTCTTCAATCGACTTTTTTATTTCATAGTAGCTTTTATAAGAGGTATAATTGGCCAACACATCCAAAATAAAGCCTTCTTCAATGGCTTGTTTCATGGAATACAAATGGAAAGGTTGGAATGAACCATCTTCCTGTATTTCCCCAAACCGCTCCAAGGTCGCATTTTTAGGTGTGGCTGTAAAAGCCAAATAAGAAGCATTGCCCTTCATTTTTCGGGCCTTCATGGCTTTTAGGATTTTGTCCTGTGGGTCTTCTTCCTCCCTGTCCTGAGCGGAGTCTAAGGACTCTTCATTGATTCCCATGGCCTGGTTGATCGTACCTGCCGCCGTACCGCTTTGTGAACTGTGGGCCTCGTCTATAATGACGGCAAAGCGTTTGTCGCTCAAATCCGCTATGCCATCCACGATAAAGGGGAATTTCTGTATGGTGGTGATGATGATCTTTTTGCCTTGCTCCAAGCTGTTTTTCAAATCATTGGATGAATAAGCAGGGGCAACAATGTTTTTTACCTCTGAAAAATCTTTAATGTTGTCACGCAATTGCTTGTCCAATAGCCTTCTATCGGTGACCACAATCACGGAGTCAAACAAAGGATGCTGAATGCCCTTGGAACCGGGTAGCCCTTCGCTTTGGGGATAGGTCTCGATCAACTGGTAGGCCGCCCAGGTAATGGAATTGGACTTGCCCGAACCGGCGGAATGCTGGATCAAATAGGTATGGCCTACCCCATTTCCGGATGCATGCTTTAATAGTTTACGCACCACATCCAGTTGGTGGTAGCGCGGGAAAAACAGCGTGCGCTTGCTTAGGGGATCTGTGGCTTTGCCATCAAAGCGTACAAAATGCTGGAGGATATTTGCCAGGCTTTCCCGGGTAAACACTTCCTGCCAGAGGTAGCTGGACTTGTGCCCAAAGGGATTGGTCGGGTTGCCTTTGCCATGGTTATGGCCTTTATTAAATGGCAGGAAGAAGGATTTGCTGCCATCGAGTTTCGTGCACATATACACTTCATCGGTATCTATCGCAAAGTGTACCACCGCCCGACCAAATTGCAGTAACGGTTGGCGAATGTCCCTGTCGTATTTGTATTGCTTGATGCCATGGAATCTGGCATTTTGGCCGGTCCATTGGTTTTTGAGTTCCAGGGTGGCGATGGCCAGGCCATTGACAAACACCACCATGTCGATTTCTTCATGGCTGTTATCTAAGTTGTAGTGTACTTGCCGGGTCACGCTGAACTCATTTTTGGCAAAGTTTTCTTTTACCGTCTGGCTGCTGCTGGCCATGGGCAACTGGTACAACAAGGTGAAATGGGCATCCTCCACTTCCAGCCCTTTTCTAAGGATCCGAAGGATCCCGTATTTTTTGACCATGCGGTCATAGCGTTGTAGGATCTTTAGTTTCCAGTCGGCAGTCCGTTGTAGTTTTTCCAGTTCTT
>PXCO01000380.1 GCA_003565295.1 Cyclobacteriaceae bacterium | reverse complement strand
CATATGGATAAAACCAATACCAGGCTATTCTTTAGATTTGTTCAGGTTCTATGTCAACATAAATACAAATTTCATTTGCCATTTAGTGCAGAACATTGAATCTACCGGAAATTGAATTAATAACCCTAAAACTAACGCTATGGAAACGCAGACACTTTCGAAAGTTGACCTTGCTGTCGTATTTGAAAATCATCGACGCAAAGCCCTGGAATTGAAGAAATCCACCGCTCAGGAAAGGATTGCCAAATTGCTCAAATTTAAAGAAGCAGTCATCTCCAATATTGACAATGTATATGAGGTGCTATTCAGGGATTATAAGAAACCAAAGGAAGAAGCAACTGAAACAGATTCTGTTATCGTGGAAATCGACCATGTCATCAAGAATCTGGAAAAATGGATGACCCCTCAGACAGTTCCTACACCTGAAGATTTGGGTGGTGAAAATACAGTGTCAAAAATTAATTTAGAGCCAAAGGGAGTTTGTTTGTTTTTAACTCCCTGGAACTATCCGATCCTATTAACCTTTAGACCACTGGTTTCTTGTGTGGCTGCGGGAAATACGGTCATCATAAAACCATCTGAACTCACTCCGCATTCATCCAAATTAATCAAAAAAATTGTTGAATCGGTATTTCCTGCGGATGAAGTCTTTGTAATAGAAGGAGGTGCAGATGTTGCTTCTGAGTTATTGGAATTACCCTTTAACCATGTTTTTTATACCGGCGGCACCAGGGTTGGTAAAATTGTGATGAAAGCTGCAGCCAATCATATGGCTTCGGTAACCATGGAACTTGGCGGTAAATGTCCTTCCATAATAGACGATTCTGCTGATTTTGCTGATGCGGCAGGTAAAATCGTGTGGACAAAATTTTACAACTGCGGTCAAACCTGTATTACCACTGATTATATTTTAGTGTCGGAAAATCGAAAAGATGAATTTATTGATCATTTAAGAGAGGCAATTGAAACTATTTACGGTGTTGACGGGCCTGGTGTTGAAAGCTCAAAATATGGACGATTGGTAAACAACAATCATTACCAACGGGTAAAGCGGTTGCTTGAAGATGCGCTGGAAAATGGCGCTACATTGGTGGCAGGAGGGAAGACAAATGATGAGGAAAACTATATCTCTCCTACTTTGCTTGATGATATTGATCCCAATCTAGCCATCATGAAAGAGGAAATATTTGGGCCTTTACTTCCTGTGTTAACCTACAAGTCGCTAGATGATGCCATTGATTTTGTAAATAGCCATGACCAACCGCTTGCGCTTTATGTGTATGGCAAAGACAAGGCGGTATGGGATAAAGTGATAAACAGCACCACGGCGGGAGGAAGTGTGATCAATCATACTTTTATGCATTATTTTTCACCTTATCTTCCATTTGGAGGAGTTGGACCCAGCGGAATGGGAAGAGGCAATGGATATTCCGGTTTTTTGGATTTTTGCAATCAGCGACCGGTATTGGAGATGGCCTAACCAAAAAAAATAGAAGGAAGGTAGTATTTATTCACCTTCCTTCTTTATGGTGTTTTTTTGCTTTTAAGAAATCGGGCCTGCAGGACGGTAGTCAGGCATGACGAAATAGTCACAAACCGGGATGATTATAGGATGTGACCTGCCTGCCGCCCTTTAGCCAGGGATTCCCCCTTTGGGTGTGAAAGCCAATCTGTCTGACGGTTTTAGAACCGTCTGACAGGTGTCGCTACTAAAAGAAAATCATAAACACATGAAATCGAGCCTGTCCTGACGGCAGTCAGGGCATGACGAGCACGTCACACACTGGGATGATTATAGACTGCGAGATTCCACCCCGACCTGCTGTACGGGGCAGGTTATGACCGCTGAAAAAAAAATTATAAACAGATGAAATAGATTTCCAGGGTTTTAACTTTTTAAAGCAGTGACAAAATCTGTCGGTGTCGTACCATATTGCCTTTTGAAGCACTTGTTAAAATAAGATATACTGTTAAAACCCACGCTATATGCCACCTGGCTTATATTACCTGAATTTTGTTCTAATAAATTCTTTGCTTTTTTCAATTTATAAATTCGGATAAACTCAGTTGCCGAACAATCCGTCAACGCCTTCAACTTCCGGTGCAGATTGGTCCTGCTCATCCCGATTTCCCTGCTGAAAATTTCCACGTCAAAATCCGAGTTCATGATATTTTCTTCTAGGATAGCCAAGGCTTTTTTCAGGAATTTTTCATCTATGGAAGTCACTGCAATTTCGGAGGGCTGAAGGATGAGAGAGCGGCTGAATTTTTCCCTTAGCTTTTTCCTGCCTTCTATCAGATGGTGAATTCTTACCTTAAGTTCCTTCATTTCAAAGGGTTTGGTCAGGTAAGCATCCGCACCTGTTTCCAGACCGCTGATTCTGCTTTCTGAATCTGCCCGTGCAGTAAGGAGTATAATGGGGATGTGGCTTGTCCGTTCGTCGTTTTTTACCTTGTCACTGAAGCTTACCCCATCCATTATAGGCATCATCACATCGGAGATGATCAGGTTAGGCATATATACGGTGGCCAGCTTATATCCCTCCATGCCATTTTCAGCTTCCATTACCTGATACTGTTCCTGTAGATTTTGATAGATAAACATTCTTAGTTCCGGATTGTCCTCTACAATCAGAACAGTAGGTAAAGCACCATTTGTAATTGTTGCTTTATTGTAGGATTTGCCGCCTCTATAATTTGTTTCTTGCCTTACCAAACCAGGTTTTAAAATGCTGTCTGATTTTTCCAACTCAGCCACATACGCCTGGTCAACCTTTTCTAAGGTCAGTTTCACCATAAAGGTTGTTCCTGATTCGAGGCTACTTTCCACGGTGATGCTACCACCATGTATTTCCATAAGTTCCTTTGCCAATGCCAGTCCGATTCCCGTACCCTCATAGGTTCGGGTGGCCGTTGCCTCTCCCTGGTAAAAGCGTTCAAAAATATGGGGCATCCTTCCGGGGGCGATGCCGATGCCATTGTCCCTCACCCTGAATTCCAATTGGACGCCTGAATCCGTTTCTGCTGTTTTTGAAACGCTGAAATAAACCTGTCCCCCGGATGGGGTAAATTTGAAGGCGTTGGTCAACAGGTTGGACAATACTTTTTCCAGCTTGTCATGATCAAAGTGCAGGTAAACAGGGTCTCCCGGAAGATCTTTTAAAAAAGCAATCTGTTGGCTTTCAAACCGGGACGAAAAAGTCCCGGCAATTCTTTTTGCAAAACCGATGATATCGCCGGGCTCTTTTTCGAGTTTCAATTTTCCCGCTTCCAGTTTGGAAAGGTCCAGCAACTGATTGACAAGTTGCAGCAACCTGTCAGCATTTCTTTTGATCTGTCCAAGTCCTTCCTTTAGCTGAGGAAAGAGTTTTCTCTCCTCTTCCAACTGATCCACCGTGCAAGTGATCAGGGTAAGCGGGGTTCGGAATTCGTGGGAAATATTGGCAAAGAAATCGGACTTCGTCTTGTCCATTTCCTGCATTTTCTGGGCTTCCATCCGTTTTACTTCCATATCTAACAGGCTGGTTTGTAGGGACCGCTTGGTTTGGGCATATTCTATGGCCAACAAAACCGAAAAAGAAATTGCCGCACAAAATATGGCCAAATCCAAGGTGATGGCAATATCATGGGGAAAGCGTGGCAGTGAGTTGGAGAGAAACAAACAAAACAGTGCCCAAAAAACAAAATTCCCCAACCAACCAAAGAAGATGACCCATGCACCTTTGATTTTTTTCTGAACAGCTCTCCAACTTACCAAAACCGCAACAAAAGGCCCCATGGTAAGAAAATAGGGCCAATAATAGTTGGCCGCTTCATAGGGCCATTTCCAAGATGGAATAAATAGCAAAGCCGAAACTGTGGCAAACCAAAACAAGCCATCCAGCTTCTCCCTGGCAAATGAATAAACCGCAAGTATTCCCCAAATGATGAATGTGCTAAATAACAAACTACTGATCAATCCTACTATGAAATAGGAGTCTCCTTCCCTGGGCATGAAACGGAAAACATGTTCCAAAAAATAGCCAAGTGCTAAACTGATCGTGAAAAGGCTGTAAAAAAGATTGGTCTTATTGGAAGGAAAGGTGATGAAGAAGAAAAGGTGTAGCAGTGCTAAAAACAGTAAAAAGGTGGCTTTTCCGACCAATCTAGAGGTTACGAGTGCCCTTGAATGAACCTGGCTTTCAAGGGTCTTATCTATGGTATCCAAATAAAACACCATGGTAGGGTTACCACCCCAAAGTCCCAGGAAATTCATATAGGGATTCCTTTTGGTAAAGGAAAACCGCACAGCCAGCACCTGTTCAGGTGTATTGTCTAACGGTAAACTGTATGCGGTGAAATTGGGATTAAAAATGACTTCCTTTTTAGGGTCTTCGCTGACCTTGCCAAAGGTATGGATCAACTTGCCGTTTAGGTAAATTTCAGATGCCCCTCTTTGAAACAGGGTGAAGGCCATAGGAATGTTCAACAAGGAATCATCCACTTTCATTCGCAATCTAAACCAACCTATTTGAGCGGTTCGCAAATCCCGTAAATAATGGATATCGGTGGTTGGGTCAATAGGGGTCCAATCTTCGTCCTCCAAGTTGGGATCCGCCCATGATGGATTGTCTCCGGGGTGAAACTTCCATCCATGGTTAAGGGTTACCAATTGCTCATTTAAATCCTGCAAATGAAAGTCGGCCTCAGAACCTGAAAAAGTGGACTTGATGGGCAGAAAGACGAACAGTAGGAAAGTTAATCCAACCTTAAAAATTACATTATTTTTGAACCCTAACGACTGCATTATTTAACTTGTTTGTCACCAAAGCCAATAGCTTAAATTAAATATAATTATAATATTCAATCAAACAATATTATTTGTAAAAATTTAGATATTGACTAATTTAATTTTAAAACATCAGTAGTATAAGGTTTTAATGCACCTGAATATGATGCATGTCCTAAACCAAATAATTGTCAAAATCCCAAATTTAATTCAGGCGGACCGATTACGATTTATTGCTTAAGCTGTCCTTTAAGGGTACCCCCCCCTTTCGCATTGAGCATAATAAAATTTTCTGTATCGGTGGTGAAATCCAGAAGTACTTCCTAAATGTAAAAAATGAAACAAAGACGGGTTGGCACATTTGTTCCAAATTGTAGTCCTTATGTTTCCTACCTCAGAAGAATAACTCAAGTGGTAAATGTATCATATGTTCAATTATTTGAAACATACGTACTAACCTAGGCAGATTAGATTATGCTATCTTTATCATGGCTGATGCTCAATTTTATAACACTTAGGACTAATTCCCATTCCCTGAGAAAAGAGTCCTAAAAAACATCAATGAGGTCTGGGGTTCAATAGATAAAACTTAGTGAAGTCATTTGTACTCTTCTGAAAATAATAAGGTTTCTGTCATTGCAAGGATTTGCCAAGCATAATTTCCCTTATGCATTTATCCTCGCTGTATCAATCACATTGGTTGGGTATGGCCAAGGGCTTCCTATTGCCGATCAATAAGAAATTGGCCTTTCTCCACAGTCGCTGGCTCAGATTAAACCTGCAATACAGGCCTATATTGATTCAGGAAAATATGCCGGTGCCGTAATGGTTATTGCCCGTCACGGAAAGATCGGGTATATGGAGTCCATTGGATACATGAATATGGAAAATAAGCTGCCGACACATTCTGATGCGGTATTTCGGATAACATCAATGACAAAGCCTCTTATAGCCGCTGCCAAAATGAAGCTGCTTGAACAAGGCAAAATTCATCTTTAGGATCCTGTATCAATTTACATCCCGCTTTTGCTGATTATTTGGTGAAAGGAAATGATGATGCCGTTGATATTTTTTCTCTGGGTAATATACCCTCTGTGTGGGAATTGAACATGTGGTATCACACCTTAAAT
>PXCO01000313.1 GCA_003565295.1 Cyclobacteriaceae bacterium | reverse complement strand
GCAAGGGCCAGGATCAGACCAAAAGCAAAGAATACAAATACGGCCTTGGTAAGTTTCGGGGCAAGCATGCAGCGGAACGCAAGATATATGGTAAGAATGGCCAACAAGCTGTCGATCAAAATATCCATTATTCCTCCTTTCCATTTTTAGAATTGTCCTGCTCTCTTTGGAAACGGGCGATAAGATAACTGGAGGTGGCACTGGATAAGAGCGTCAATATCCAGATGAAGAAAATCTTCACCGCTGCCCAAGGGGAGGCAATATATAATGCCATTCCAGCAGCAATAAAACCAAGCCCTAAATTATCCGCATTGGTGAGGGCATGTAGACGGGAGAACAAATCCGGAAAACGAAGCAGTCCCAGGGTACCTGCCAGAAAAAAGAAGCAACCAGCTCCCAAGAGTATGACTATGAATATTTCTTTTAATATCATGATGCTTCCTCTTTCTTTTTTTTCCAGACCTGAACCAAACAGATGACCAAAATAATAGACAATACATTGAAGGTAATCACTACATTAAGCAATGTAAGATCATGCAAGTAACCCGCCATCACCATTAAAATGGCCATTCCAGCCGTGCCAAAAAGTTGGGTGGTTAACAAGCGGTCAGCAATTGATGGTCCTCGCCAAAGACGAATTAAACCCAAACCAATGTTGAGTATAAGGAAGATGATCACTATGATAAAAAGGCCATCCATTCAAGCAACTTTGTTTTAACCAAAAGGGTAGCTAATATCAAACCGAGAGCAATATCGTCATATACGCTCACTGATAACAAATGGTTAGGATTTCAGAATAACGAAAAAAAAATTAATTATAATGTTTGTTTAAATCCTGGAAGCATGAACCTGTACCGTTAAATGAGGAGTTCATTTTTTTGTTGAGTGTCATTGCTTGGTCGATTGAAAAAGTATCGATTTCATTTGCTTTAAATGCCAATTTGGATTGGCTAAAAATGGCTTTGACATTTCTAAGTTGCTCGATTCTTTTGAAAGTAAGATTTTGATTTCTTTATCTGTATGCCGATAAGCCACCTGATAGGAGTATTTTTCAAAAGTCCGGTAATTCCCTGGCTTGTCTCTGCTAAACCTGTCCAATGGATCCTTTTCAAGGTGATCTGAAAGTTTGCGGGTCATTAAAAAAATGGTTTCTCTTACCTTCTCAGCACTTACAGGTGAGTTTTCTTTAATTTTTTCGTAAGCCTTTTGAAGAGAAACATAGGCACTTTTGATCCAGGATACCTTAAGCGGTTGTTTATTGGTGTTCATGGATAATTATTGGCTTTACTTCCAGATACATAGGTTCATACCCCCAAGACAATGGATGCTTCAATATCCAATTTTCGGATTATTTCACGGGCAACTTAAAGGGTTGGTTCGCTTTTTCCGTTAAGATATTCGCTGATTCTGGAACTACTTAAGCCCAAATATTGAGAAAGTGCCTTTTGACTTAAACCTCGTTCATTCATTCAAAGTTTTATGGCTTCGGCCAAGGTAGGGGGCTGAATAGGGTGATGCTTTTCTTCATAATCTGCAACTAAATCGGAAAGCAGGTTCAGCTCCACGTACCCCTTGGCTTCTGGATTTGCTATATTTTCGGGAACAGAAAGTAGTTCCTCTATTCTTTCTACAATGGCAGTATATTCTTTTTCTGACTTGATCATGGTTTAAGGAAAATTTTGTTTACCGCGGTTCTTAGCTTCTTCGAGTATTTCCGCCATAGTCTTTGTAGAAATCCCGCTTTCCTCACCTTTGATAAGCTCATTTCGTAGCCAAATTCGTTCTTCTTCCAGTTCTCTCTGTCTTCGGATCAAATCATTGATCAACTCACTTTTACTGGAATATTCGTTACCTTGGATCTTTTCCTTCATCCATCGGTCGTTTGGCTCGTTTACTGTTATTGTTTGTCTGGCCATTCTTGTGTAGTTATGGTGTAATAATACACCGGGTAAACCATAAAAGCAAGCTTAAGTACCTGTTTTTAGTGACCATCTTAGATACAGTTTTTTAATTTCACCCTGAAAATCTATTAAAATATCAGATGTTCTTTGATTAAAACTAGTGATTTATGTAAATTTTCACCATTATTATGTAATATTTTCAACGTAGTAATTTTAAAAACAGTCAACTCCGACCATAAATTAATAGATTGGACATAGATGACATAGATTACAAAATCATATCTACCAAAACATCATTTAATTAATATGGCTAGTAAGCAGGATATCGATTATTCCTATTCTAAAATGGACAAAATATGGCGATGGAGCATTGGGGAAACTGCTGATTTTACAGGGGCTAAGTATGATGGGGATTTTTCACTCTCGCTGGAGGAGGCGCAGAAAAGAAAACATGAGTTTATTGCTGAAAACCTGGAAATAAAAGCGGGAGATAGGGTACTGGATATCGGTTCGGGCTGGGGGCCATTTTTGACTTATATAAAAGAATTGGGAGCAATAGGAATTGGAATTACGCTTTCCGATGGCCAATATAATGCTTGTAAGCGTAATGGCCTTGATGTACATATTTGTAATTATCGCGACCTAACTCCTGCCACATTTGGTAAATTTGATGCAATAGCCTCTGTTGGGGCATTAGAACATTTTTGTTCAGTTGATGAGTATCGGGCGGGTAAACAAGATGAAGTTTATAAAAACTTTTTTAAAATTGCCAGCAGTTTAATACCTGTGGGCAAAAGGTGTTTTATCCAAACAATGGTTTTTGATGAAGGCATGATAGACATTGATAGCGCCGATATAAATGCACCAAAGGATTCTAATGAATATTTGTTAGCGCTTATTATGAATGAATTCCCCGGTTCCTGGATCCCGTATGGAAAAGAGCAGGTCATAAAAAACGCAGCACCGTATTTTAAGCTCATTAATGAACATAGTGGTAGGCTGGACTACATTGAAACCATCAAAATATGGCGTCAAAAACTAAATTCTTTTGGATGGAAAAAGTACTGGGCCTACCTTCAACTTGTCCCTCAACTTTTCACTGACCCTTCGATGCGTAAACGCTTGAGCAACTTGCAAATAGCACCTATCAAAGTTGCTTTCGAACGAGGGATTTGGGATCATCACCGCCTGGTGTTTGAAAAAGTAAGTGATTAATCTATCTGGAACCCTTACCCCCAAATATTGAAAAAGTGCTTTTTGATTTTGCCCAGTGGTGGAAAATTCTTTGTCGGATACTAATATAAGTGAAATTCATTTTTAAATTCATCTATGAGAAAAATTGCATTTCTTTTGATCCTTGTTTTATTCTCCTTCATTGGGTGTAAGGAAGAAGAAAAACCGCTAACTCATCCATATGGCATATATAAGGTTGAATCCATGGTTTCGGCTATTCCGGTAGATTTCACCAATTCAGGTGAGCAAATCACCGAGCATGTTGCTAATTTTTCATGGTGTGGAACAGGAGAATTTTCTATAGAATGGCGTCTGAATAAGCAAACTCCTGTGATGGATTTTGACACATTCATTTTTTTTGATCGGGTGAATGAAAAAACAAAAGAGAGAGAAATCTTTAGGGGATGTGGGTTCACACGGAGTATTAAAAATTGGCATTTACAGAAAGGAAATGACATTTGGTTTCTCGCAACGGTCGCAACGAATCCGCAGCGGTCGCGGCGTGAAATAATTATTTGTCCTTGGTAGTTTTAAAAATTAGCACTTAACCAATAAATTATTAGATTTTATGTAATATGTAAATGGTAGGATTGTAAATCTGAAAGAAAATGGAGAGCTGGAATTGAGATTTTTCGGTGGTGAAGAAGCTTTTTCAACTGACCCAAAAAGATTTCTTTATCAATTCGAAGTAAAAAGTTTGTACTATTTTTCAGATGATAAATCCATTCGGATGGTGACCTACCAGCAGGTGTATGACTTTTTTTCTGAAGAATATGTTGAAACTGAAATCACATACCTGTTTTCCTATGCGGGGCCTGTTTTTAAATTATCAAATTAGATAATCAAAAATTACCCCTTGATTATCAATCATGCGAGATTCCTCCCGATAGCCATTGGGATGACCATTGAAAAACAATTATACACAGATGAAATGGATTTGGGAGAGACCGGATTGGCCCCATTTGACGCAGCGGCATTCATACATTTAGAACGCGAATTTCATCGGAATACAGGTTTGATTTTATGAGCGGCAGTCCAAAGTGGCGCTGCGGTTGTTTCGGGAAGGACCGGAAGGTTTCAAAGGTGGGCTTAGTGCCGAGAACTACATTCCTGTACAAAAATTCTAAAGGGTTGGAAAGAAGATAAAAATCACCTAAAAATAAAAAACCCTCTAATTGATTAAATTAAAGGGTTTTATTAATGATTATTTAGAGCTATTTGTAGGAGTCTACTTCCCGATGCAGGAAGTGTTAATCATTTAATTATCAATATATTAATAGAGGATAGTTGTACAATGGTTGTACTTGCACGGTTGAAATAATTCCAACTATTTTGGGGCATATTTTTTTTTAATTTCTCTAATCTCACCCTTAATTTCTCCAAATTATCACCTTTCCCAACCAGGTCTTTTCTTGGCGATTTTACTAAATGAATGCATAGGTGCTTAAGATTTCAAACCCCCAATACAATAGATGCTTCAATGTCAAGTTTACGGCTTATCTCGCGGGCAACCTTTAGTGTAGGCTCGCTTTTGCCGTTAAGGTATTCGCTGATTCTCGAACTGCTTACTCCCAAATATTTAGAAAGTGCTTTTTGATTTAAGCCTCGTTCATGCATTCGAAGTTTTATGGCTTCGGAGAGGGTAGGAGGCTGGATAGGGTGATGCTTTTCTTCAAAATCTGCAACCAAATTGGAAAGCAGATTCAGCTCCACATATCCCTTGGCTTCTGGATTTTCTATGTTTTCGGAAACAGAAAGTAGTTCCTCGATTCTTGCTATTATGGCACTATATTCTTTTTCAGACTTGATCATTTTCAGATATTTTTAATGTCCTTTATTTTGTCGTATTCCGCATGGGTGCCGATAAATCGTATGTACACTTTCTTAGCATTGAATGAAATGATGGCTACCAGACGGTATGTATTTCCTTTGATGTTGAAAACAAAACGATGATTGCCTACATAATCGACCGAATTGAAATCTTTCTTTACTTCATTTATTGAAGTCCAATCTTTCTTACTTGTCACCGAATACCAGAATTGCAACGGAATTTCAGCATCTGCGTGTTTTTCCGAAAATTCTTTTATTCGTTTATAAGTGACGATTCTCATTAAAATTTAATAGACCTTAAGTTGTTTTGATATTCGTAACAAAGTTACAAAAAATAAAATTTATTTTATGGCAGAACTTTAATAGTTTTAAGTATACTCAAATCAAAAAAAATAGGGTAGGGGCCTTTAATTCGAGGGCGTGTATTACATAGATTCACTTTTAGCGCGATTCTTTTTTCTTCCAATATGTGGAACCGCACATTCAAAACTTCCATCTTTTTCTTTCCCGAAAACCGCAGATTTAGATTCTGATCTTATTTCATAAACCTTTGAAGGTAAGGTATTTAATGATAATTAGCTTATGTCTTGCTTAAATCCTATTTTCCAAGGTTCATAATCATAGTCATTATGCAATTTATGAGGTACAATTAGTTAAAATGCCTTCGACTTATTAAAAATATACCCGGATTTGGATACGCTTATATGGAGTGGCTGGGCAGGGGCCAGGCCGACAACAGAATACATCCGGTCCTGTCCGGTAAAACAGTATGCAAGGGTATCAGCGGGAGGGGAAAAGTGTTTGGATTTTGGCAGTTAAAAACGGACAAAAGGAAATCTTTTTTCCCCGAGGGAAATCAGCCAGTAGCTGAGGAATTAATAATTTATCATTGAATCCCAACCTTTTACCTAATAACTGGATATACTTTTATGCGTCCATTCCGCAACACGAATTTCTAACAATCTGATTTTGAGTTTCCTATGGTTTTTATTTTTAATAGTGGGGCTATTTGTGGGGCAGAAAG
>PXCO01000152.1 GCA_003565295.1 Cyclobacteriaceae bacterium | reverse complement strand
TTCAGCGGTCATAACCTGCCCCGTACCGCAGGTCGGGGTGGAATCTCGCTTTGATAATCATCCCTCTGTGTGAGGTTCTCCTCATGCCCTGACTGCCGTCAGGACAGGCTCGATTTCATCTATCCACATTCCGGTGGGCTTCCGGGGACGACAGGAAAACAATAAATCCTGCCCGGATTTCGAAATTAACAATTTAAAGGGAACGGGACTAATTATTTATGCAATTATACTAAACAGGACGGAAGTACTTTACTACTTTTGTCCTCTTAATTCCCTCTTTGAATTGATGGCCGGTATCTATATCCATATTCCCTTTTGCAAACAGGCCTGTCACTATTGTGATTTTCATTTCAGTACATCCATGTCCCTGAAAAACAAACTTTTGGAAATGCTGAATAAAGAATTGGTGACCAGGAAAAATTACCTTGACAGCTCCCTGAAAATCCATAGTATTTATTTCGGAGGAGGCACCCCTTCTCTTTTATCGGTACCCGAACTGGAAAATATCCTGGAAACTATAAACCGACACTACGCCCTAGATCTTAAGGAAGTGACCCTTGAGGCGAATCCAGATGATCTCTGCCCAAAAGTATTGCGGGAATACCAAAACATCGGCATTGACAGGTTGAGCATAGGCATTCAGAGTTTCCATGAGGAAGTATTAGCCTTTTATAATAGGGCGCATGATCAGGATCAGTCCCTGAATGTCACCGAAATGGCAAAAGACGCAGGATTCCACAAACTTTCCATAGACCTCATTTATGGATATCCAACTTCCTCTCATGAGCTTTGGAAAAAGGATCTTGAAATAGCTTTAAACAAGGAACCCGGTCATATCAGCAGCTATGCGCTGACCATTGAACCCCGTACTGTTTTAGCGCATAGGGCTGGAAAAGGAACCTTTTGCCCTCCATCAGAAGACTTTTTAGCAGAGCAATATGAATGGCTGCTTCGTCAAACAGAGTCGGCCGGCTACATTGCCTATGAAATATCCAATTTTGCCAAGCCTGGAGAACTAGCCATTCACAACGCTAACTACTGGAAGGGGGTGCCTTATCTGGGAATAGGCCCGAGCGCACATTCCTTTAACGGGAAATCAAGAGGTCATAACATCGCCAGCAACCCTAAATACCTTAAGGCCATGCATGACACCGGGAGTGCCTTTCACCCTGAATTATTGAGCAAAGAAGAAAATGCCAATGAACATATAATGACTTCATTAAGAACCGTTTGGGGGCTGGATGGGGAGCATTTTAAGGAAAGGTTCGATTGGGACATACTAGAGGAAAAAGCCAAAGAAATAGAATGGCTACAATCAAATGATTGGATAGTTTTGGAAGGCACCAGGATTACCCTCAGCAGAAAAGGAAAGCTACTGGCCGATAGTATAGCTGCCCGCTTGTTCTATTAATAAATGCCTATCTTTACTTCATGAAATCGGGCATGACGCAAGCGGCCCACGGAGGGATGTTCATCATTGCGAGATTCCACCTGCCTGGCGGCCTTTAGTCAGGTCTGACCATTGAAAGACAATTATAAACAGATGAAGAAACCAGCCAAGGGATCGTCAAGAAAAAGTAATACTGCGCCCCTGAAAGAGGTGTTTGAGGAATTGCTGGAAACCTACAAGCTGAAAGACCGGTACAATGAACAAAAGCTTATCGCTGATTGGGGCACCATCATGGGAACTACGGTCGCCAAGCGGACGGAAAAGCTATTTATCAAAAAAAAAGTGCTCTATGTACAGCTTAGTTCTGGACCTGTGAAGAAAGAGCTTATGATGAACAAATCAAAAGTTGTGAAAATCATAGCAGATCAGTTTGGAGAAGGCACCATACAGGACATCGTTTTCCTTTAATCCTGCGCAGCAAACACTCTTCTCATGATAGCGGTGGTTCTTTCTGCTGGGTTTTCTCTGATTTTGGCTTCTTCTTGTGCAATGAGTGTAAACAGACCCTCAATCGCTCTGGCAGTAACATATGCGTTCAGGTCAGGATCAATTTTGCGGGTAGTGGGAATGGCGTTATAAGCACTCACTAAGTCTGAATAATGCCGGGTGGCACCCACCTGGTCCAATGATTCCTGTATTCTAGGTTGAAACAAATCAATGAGCTGTTCAGAAGTGGTTCGTTTCAGGAATTGTGTAGCAGCATCCTGTTCACCCCGGAGTATGGAAAAGGCATCTTGGATGGTGATCTGTCTTATGGCGTTAATAAATATAGGCTTTGCTTCCTGGGCAGCTCTCTCCGCTCCCCTATTGATGGTAAGCAGTACACGATCTACTTCCGGCCCCAACCCAAACTGCCTCATGGTTGATTCCAGCCTTCTAAGTTCGTCAGGAAGCAGGATTCGAATGAGCTCATTCCCATAAAACCCATTTTCTTGGGAGGCTAGATCAGCCCCCACACTTATACCTTTTACCAAAGCATCCCTAAGTCCATTTCCCACATCTTCATTGGTAAGTGCAGCCTGGGAAGCACCCTGTAAAAACCTATTAACGTCAGCACTGGTACAGGCTGTGAGGGTACATAGACCGAAAAAAAGTGTAAATCTGGCTATAAATTTCATAGGTGAAGTTAAATGAAAATTAGTTAGTTTTTACAAGTTTAGCTCATGAATTCTGCCACTATCTACGTATTATTGTGGTAACTTTTCATTATGTTTAAGTTCCCCAACATACACATTGGCAAAATTACGGTAATCCTGGCATTTTTTTCCTGGATTTTCCTTTTATTGGTAGACTCAATCAGGATATTTGGGGAGGTAAACCAAATGGACGTTGGGGTTTCTCCCCAACTCACCCATGTTTTGGAAATCATTTTTTTCATATTGGTGTACATTTTCTTCAATGACAACATCAATAAACAACAAAACAACCGCTTTTTAAACCTTATCTGGCGGGCCGCCTCCACGGGTCTGGTCGCTTCTGCCTTTTTTGTGGCCTCTTTTTTATTCCGAGAAGTCCTCATGGCAGACACTAAGCTGGCTCAAGATGAGCAACTGAAAAACTTCAGCTACCACGTCAGTTTCGCCCTTACCGCGGTTTTTCTGATTTCCACTTCTCTCCTTTGGAAAAACCTTATCCTGTATCAGAGAACCAAGTCCGTGGTACAACAATGGCAGGCTTTTGAGATCATCCTGCTGATGAGTATGTTTTTTATGCTTTTTGTTGAGGGAAGCGAAACTAAATACGGTCTGACGGCAGGAATTGTCTTTATCATAATTTACAGTATCATTTTGTCCATCAACCTTAAATGGATCCCCTATCTCACCATTAGGGAAAAATGGAAATCCCTTCTTTATTTATTTATCATCATTTTTTCGGCCATTGGGCTATATTTCCAGCTTGTGGATTTAACGCCTATTGAAGAACTCAATTTGGTAAATAACCTGTTTCTCATGGGATTGTTCGCCTTTGTCATTATCTACTCTACATCCAGCTTTCTGGTTACCCTTTTCAATCTCCCCACTTCGTCGGTATTTGAGCAGAAACTAGTGGAAGCCATCAACTTCCAAAAACTCAGCCAATCCATTAAGCCCGGTGAGGATGAAAAAAGGGTACTTGACATATTGATGGATAGCTGCATGAGTGCTGCTTATGTGGATGCGGCATGGATGGAACTACATACCCCTGAAAATGAAATCAAGGTGGCCCATCAAAGGTTCATTTCCGATCAAGAAAGGGAAGATCTAAGGGCAACACTTAGGGAAACGGATCCTTTTAGGGAATATTTGGATGCCGGCACACCGTCGAATATTGAGTATATCTATGGAAGGATCAATCACGAAGCCTTTGCATCCGTCCTGATTTTCCAGCTTAAGGTCCATAATAAACGTATCGGCAATATCTTTTTGGTTAAGGAAGTGAAAGAAGGGTTCAACAAGGAGATGATCGATATCATTTCCACCTTTGTGGGTCAGGCATGTATATCGGTGGAAAACTACCGGTTGCTAAACGAAGCCCTCAAAAACGAGCGGTACAAAGAGGAACTGGAAATTGCCAAGAAAGTGCAGCAAAGCCTGTTGCCTTCCCAATTGCACCACAACGACTGCTTTGAAATATCCGGTTTTTCTGCTGCCGCTGATGAGGTGGGAGGTGATTATTATGAAACTTTTGCGTATAATGAGGATCAATTTGCCCTGATCATCGGAGACGTATCGGGAAAAGGCACTTCGGCCGCCTTCAACATGTCTCAGATGAAGGGGGTGTTCCATAGTTTGGTACAAATGAACTTCCCCCCAAAGGATTTTCTTGTTAAAGCCAACAAGGCCTTGAGCAATTGTCTGGAAAAGAAAAGCTTTATCACCACCACCTATTACTTTCTGGACACCAAAACTAAAACTATCCATTTTGCAAGGGCCGGTCATTGCCCCACACTGTATTTCCAGCACAAAACTGGGGCTGGTGAATTCTTGAAAATCAATGGAATGGGGTTAGGAATGGTTCGAGGAGAACAATATGAGGAGTTCCTGGAAGAAGGCTTCATTTCCTACGAACCTGGAGACATCATGCTCATGTATACAGATGGGATCATAGAGGCCAAAAACGAAATCGGGGAGGAATTCGGCTATGAGAGACTTAAAGCCACGTTAGACCAATGTAATGGAAGCTCTGCCGAAGGAATCAAGGATATGATCATTGATGCAGTTTATACCTTTATTGGGAAACAAACCATTCCAGATGATGACTATTCCCTAATGGTTGTCAAGTTTATAAGATAACATTAAATGCCATTAAGCGTATAATCAACTATGTTAGAAATCATGCAGATTAAGGACGAAGCATATACCACCATTACCCTGAAAGGTGAGGTGGATGCCAGTAACTCTGTGGAATTAGACGCAGCCATTCAAAATGCCATGCAGTCCGGCAGTAAAAACATATTGGTGGATGGTAATTCCTTGGAATACATTTCTTCTGCCGGGCTGGGTGTTTTCATGTCCTACTTAGAGGATTTTCAAGAAAGTAACATCAACTTTGTGATCTTTGGGCTGAATGAAAAAGTACAAAACGTGTTTCACATTTTGGGCCTGGATCAGCTCATTAGGTTGGTGAACAATAGGCAGGAGGCTTTGGCTATAATCTATGAGGCATGAACTTGATTTATCCTGCGAGAAAAGCAGGTTGGCAGATCTGAGGCTATTTCTCTCCGAAGTACTAAACCCGATCGGTATTTCTGAAATTGCCAAAAACCAGATGATTCTGGCAGTGGAAGAGGTATGCGCCAACCTTATCATCCACTCACATGGCTGTAATCCTAATGACCGTATTCATCTTCGCGTACATTTAGATGACAACAAGATCATTTTTGAAATTGCGGATTCCGGCCTGGCATTCAACCTACTTGAATATAAGGCCCCCGATTTGGCTGAAGTGGTACGTAAGAAAAAGAAAGGTGGTCTTGGTATCATGTTGGTCAGGAAGATCATGGACAAAATCGAATTCGAAAACAATAATGACAAAAACATTTGCCGGTTGGTTAAGCGGTTGAATTACAAATAAATGTTAAATCCCTTCGGTGTCTCGTGACTTTTCCCAATAATCTCTTTCAAAATTTGTATCATTGCACCAATGTTTAAGGCTGGAGTCAATATGTTTTTCCGTCATTTTGCAATGGCAATGGTAGCGCTGAACTTGTCGTGTTCCCCAAAGGTGATTACCGACTCTCCAAATGCGCCTATGGAAGTGGAGGGAAACAGAGAAGCCTACCTTATCAAAATTGCCGATGAGCCTGTGTATTCGGAGGAGTTTCTTTATGTGCTCTCCAAAAACTCAAGCTTTAATGATGAGAACTCCACTCCGTCTGAATCGGAACTTGCCGAAAGCTTTGAACTTTTTCTCAATTACAAATTGAAGGTAAAAGAGGCCATAGACCGTGGATATCACGAAACTGATGAGTTTAAAGAGGAATTCAATGGTTTCAAAGAAGAAATCACTCAACCATATCTCCTAGAAAACCAAGTGCAGGAAGGGGAAATTCAGAAAACTTATGAAAGATTAAACGAGGTGGTAAAAGCAAGCCATATTCTGCTTACCTTCCCCCCCAATGCTGTTCATGAAGATTCCCTGGCTGTTTTCAAAATGGCCGAAAAGATAAAATCTCAAGCAGAAGCAGGAGAAGATTTTGGGAAGTTGGCAGTGGAGCACTCCCAAGACCCATCAGTGGTGCAAAATAAAGGTTCCCTGGGTTATTTCACTGCCATGCAAATGGTCTATCCCTTTGAGGCAGCTGCCTACAATTTATCATTAGGCGAAGTTTCTTCCCCCATTCTCACTGACTTTGGATACCATATCATAAAACTGGAGGATAGAAAGCCAAATCCGGGGGAAGTCAGGGTCAGCCACCTTTTAATACGTGCAGACACGTCTGTAAAAGGTAGCGAGGAATCTGCCAGGCGTAAAATCGTAGAAATCCATCAAGAACTGCAAAGAAATCCCGAGCTCTGGAATGAGCTTGTGCTCAACTTTTCCGAAGATCCCGGAACCCGTTCCAACGCCGGGCTGCTGCCATGGTTTGGAGTGGGTGCCATTGTGCCGGCATTCGAAAAAGTGGCCTTTTCACTTTCCCAGAAAGGCGAAATTTCGGAGCCTGTCAAAACAGATTTCGGATACCACATCCTCCGACTGGAAGACACCAAGCCCATTGGTTCCCTTGATGAAATGAATGGCATCATCAAGTCCCGAATCCTTAGAGACAGCCGATTTAAACAGATACAATCACAAGTTTTAGCTATGCAGATGGCCAAATTTAAAGTGGAAGAGCACAGTGATATCTACGAGCACCTGGAAAAGGCAATTTTCGACGCAGAAAGTGGTGAAGATAGTTTGGCTATAGAAAGGGGAGAATGGCTGCTTCGATATACCGGTAGCTCAGACACCACCATTACGGTAGGAGCCTTCCTAGATTATCTCAGCGAATCCACAAATAACCACTATGAACGTCAAAAGGGTATTTCCCCGGTTATCGATGAATTCATTGGAAATCTTCTAAAGGAAGAGGAAGAAAGGGCCCTGCTAAGAGAAAATAGTGAATACAGGCTTCTGATCCAGGAATTCAAAGAGGGTATACTTTTATTCAGTCTCATGAATGACTTGGTATGGCAAAAAGCTTTCGAAGATAGTTTAGGGTTACAAACCTATTTTGATAACCACAGGGAACACTATAAATGGAAAGAAAGAGTGGAAGCTCTTATTGTAAAGGTAACTCAAGATAAGCCCGGAAAATTGGAGGAGCTGTCCGGCTACCTTAAATCAGAAAGCTTTAGGCCCGGATTAAATCAGGAGATAAAGGAACGTTTTTTACAGGATGATCCTTTACTCTTCACTACGGAAGAAAAGACGGTAGAGTGGGAAGATCATGAAATCCTGAAAGATTTGGACATGGCTATGCCTTTTCAAATGCTTAAAAAGGATGATATCCACTATATGGTGCTATTGGGCGAGAAATTACCTGCTAAACATAAGGATTTAAATGAAATTAGGGGCAAAGTTATCCAGGATTACCAGTCGCACTTGGAGGAAAAATTAATTGATGAGTTGAGGGAAAAATATAAGATTGAGGTTGATGAAAAAGAGAAAAGTAAAGCCTATCAGCTGGCCCTCCGTTAAGATGTTGGTTTTATGCCTTGGCATAGGGCTGACGACTTCTTGCGATTTTTTTAAAATAAAAAGCGAGGAGGGGGATGAGGATGACCCGGTTTTGGCAACTGTCGGGAAAAACTCCCTGAAGTTTTCGGATATTGAGTTTATCCGAAAGGAAAATCAAGGGGAGTTGGACAGTTCTGAATTGGTAAACCGATATCTACAAAATTGGATCAGGAAGCAATTGATGATAAAGGAAGCAAGTAAAAACCTGAGCCTCAATGAGGCAGAATTAGAACGGAAACTACTGGATTACAGATATGCACTTATCGTATACGAATTCGAAAAATCTTTTGTAGAGCAGAAATTGGACAGGGAGGTAAGCCTACAGGAAATAGAGGATTATTATAATGCCCATAAGGAAAATTTCTCCTTAAAAGAAATCATTGTACGCACTAATTTCGTGAAACTGGAGAAAAACCTCCCCCAAAAAAGGCAACTTGAGCGATTGCTTAGGAGCCAGAGTGAGGCCAATAAGGATGAACTTAAAGAGCTGGCATTAAGGTATGCCAACAACTATTACCTAGAGGATGGAAACTGGATCAAATTCGATGACATCATTTTGAATACCCCCTTGGCTCAAAATTCAAATAAAGTACAATTGTTAAAAAACAATTCACTCATCAGTGTAGATGATGATAATTACACCTATTATTTCAGCATATTAGAATACAAACTTCAGGATCAGGTGCCACCTTTGGAGTTTGTAAGAGATGAAATCTCTAAAATAATCGTTAACAAAAGAAGAGTGGCACTTGCCGAACAGTTGCACAAGGATGTTTACAACAAGGCTTTGGACAATAATGAATTTAGAATTTATGATTAAGTTAATAAGATCCACCTATTCAATAGTCTTTATTTTATTTTTTAGTACTGGCACCTTCCTATGGGCCCAGGACGGAGACACCTCTGCAATCGCCAGTGCAGAAACCCCCGTGAAGGAAGAAAGGCCATCTGGACAGGTTTTGGACAAAATTATTGCTAAGGTAGACAACCACATCATTTTGGAGTCAGATCTCCAAAAGGCTTATTTGGAAGCAGTCTCTCAGTCACAACAGGGGTTTGAGGCTCCTTCAAGATGTGATGTTTTTGAATCCATGCTCATCAACAAATTAATGGTGGCCAAATCAGAAATCGACTCCGTGTTGGTCTCCGACGCTGAGGTGATGATCCAAACCGACCAACGGTTCAGCATGGTGCTTTCACAATTTGGTGGGGACGAGGAGTCACTAGTAGAGATTTACGGCAAGACCGCAGACCAGCTCAAAGCAGAAATGGAGGATGCGATCAAGGAACAAATGATTGTGCAAAAAATGCAAGGAAAGATTGCCGAAGACTTAACTGTATCGCCAGCAGACGTCAGAAAGTTTTTTGAAGGGATTCCAAAAGATAGTTTGCCCTTTTTCTCAGCAGAGGTTACAGTAGGCCAAATTGTGAAGAAACCTGAAGTAAGCAAAGAACAGAAAGACAAGGTGGTTAAACAGCTCTTGGAGATCAAACAAAAAATCCTGGATGGGGAGGAAGACTTTGCCAGTATGGCCAGGAGATATTCTCAAGACCCGGGATCCGGTGCCCAAGGTGGGGATTTGGGGTTTTTCAGAAGAGGTGAATTGGCCCCCGAATACGAGGCCACTTCTTATGCCCTAAAGCCAGGAGAAATCAGTGACCCGGTGGAAAGCATGTTTGGTTTCCACATGATCCAATTGCTGGAAAGGAGAGGAAATACCTATAATACCCGCCATATCTTGATCAAACCTGAACCCTCAGAGGAGGATGTGGTTAGGGCTGAAAAATATTTGGATAGCCTACGTAAGGAAATCTTGGCCGATAAAATATCTTTTGCCAAGGCTGCAAAAGAGCATTCTGATGACAGGGAAACTTCCGACAACGGAGGCTTTTTCACTGACCCCAATAGCGGGTCCAACAGATTGACCTTGAGAACACTGGAAGACCCTGTGCTGTATTTTACCATTGACACGATGAACGTTGGAGACGTTACGGTGCCTATGAGATATGACGATGTTGACCAAAGGTCCGGTAGAAGCGAGCCGTCTGTTCGAATTTTATTTTACAAGGAACGATTTCCCGCCCACAGGGCTAATCTCAAAGACGATTATGAAAAACTAAAACAGGCTACACGCCGAAAGAAAGAAGAGGACATTTTAAGTAAATGGTTTCTATTGGCAAAAGAAGAGGTATTTATAGATATAGACCCACAATATGACCGTTGTGAGGTGCTAAAAGAATAAGTTTGAAACATAAAAGCTTGGAAATATAAAAAGCGGGAGGTGTGATATCCTTCCGCTTTTTTATTTTTGCCCCTTCCTTAAATTCATTGAAATGGAACATCAAATTTGGATCAATCCTATTCTTATCGGCATGGAGGAAATGTCATGGCTGGAGACCATTGCCGTGTTTTTTGGTTTAGCCTCTGTTTTCTTTTCCATTAAGCGGAATATACTGGTATTCCCCACAGGGATTGTCAGTACTTTGATATATGTCTGGATTTGCTTTCAGGTACGCCTATACGCTGATATGGGGATCAATGCCTACTATTTCTCCATGTCCATCTACGGGTGGTACTTATGGGCCAATCCCAAACCGGGAAAAAAAGAGCTGCCTGTGACCTGGCTGAGTGTAAGAGGCTGGGGTGTAACCATGGCTTTATTGATCGCTTCCTATCTTACTTTGCATGCTGTACTCCATTTTTTCACCGATAGCGATGTACCTGTATGGGATGCGTTGACCACCTCTTTTGCCTTTGTGGGGATGTGGCTGATGGCTAAAAAAAAGGTGGAGAACTGGATAGCCTGGATACTCACTGACCTCATCTCCGTTCCCTTATACCTTTACAAAGGCCTGCCCCTTACCGCCTTTCAGTTTGGGGTATTCACTATTATGGCATGCATCGGGCTCTATTCTTGGATAAAAGCTGAAAAGGGCAAATAATATGGAATTTAAGGATGAAGGTCATCGATAAAAAAATAAATTACTCAACCACTTAATAACCTTTGTGGTAAAAAAAATATTTTTAACCATGCTTCTACCGAAAATTATCAGCATTATAGGCCCTGAATCCACAGGTAAAAGCACCCTGGCTAGGGACTTGGCAGTTCATTTTGGTGAACCATGGGTTCCTGAGTATGCTAGAACTTATATCGAAAACCTGAACAGACCCTATACCTTTGAGGATCTACTGTCCATCGCCAAAGGACAGTTAAACCTACAGGATCAACTCCACCGGTCAGCGAAAAACTACCTGTTTTGTGATACCGACCTTCAAGTCATCAAAGTTTGGAGCCTCTTCAAGTACAAGCAACTGCACCCATGGATCGAAACAAAACTTAAAACACGCCTCCCCCATCTATACCTGCTCACAGACATTGACCTTCCCTGGGAAGAAGATCCACAAAGGGAACACCCCGACCCCAAGACAAGAAAATTTCTTTACGACTGGTATTTGGACCTCATTCAGCAAACCGGAATTCCCTACGCAATTGTCAGTGGGAATCCCACACAACGTATACAAAAATCCCTTGACGCCATCTCCAAAAAGATGCGAAGAAATCATTCCGAAGGCTGAAATAGAATACCTACATCCTATTTTCCCTTTTCCTTCACTGCATGATCCACCGCCCTTGCCGCCATGGCCATGTAGGTGATCGAGGGATTTTGCGTACTGGTAGAGGTCATGCAAGCTCCATCAGTTACGTAAACATTGGAAACGGCATGAAGCTGATTCCATTTATTGAGCAAACTGGTTTTAGGGTCCTTGCCCATACGTACACCGCCCATCTCATGGATGTCCAATCCGGGTGCTCTATGGTCGTCCCTTGTTCTGATATTGGTAAACCCAGCAGCTTCAAACATTTCTGTTACTTGTTCCAGATAGTCTTTCACCATCTTTTCATCATTGTCATCATATCCCACATCCACTTTTAATAGCGGTATCCCCCACTCATCGGTCTTTTTAGGATCCAGACTCACTCGACTTTCCTCCTTGGGGATGGTTTCTCCCATCATGTGAGACCCCACTCTCCAGGTACCATATTTTGGGGAGATCATTCCTTTTTCCAGGCGTTCTCCCACATCGGAGAGGTCTCTTTCAATGCCCCTGCTGCCACTAAACCCTGCCGCATAGCCCCTCAAGAAATCAGTTTCTTGCTTAAACAAATTTCTAAACCGAGGGATATAGGCACTGGTTGGCCTTCTACCCTCTGTGGTGTACTCCATTAAGCCTTCATATTCTCCGGAGACTCCTGCCCGGTAATTATGGAAGGCGATGTATTTACCCAGTAGGCCATTATCATTACCTAGTCCTTCAGGAAATCGATTGGATGTTGAGTTTAATAAAACAAGATTGGTATTTAAAGCAGAGGCATTTAGAAATATCACCTCGGCATAATATTCGGTTTCTTCTTTGGTATTGGCATCTATCACTTTAACCCCTGTTGCTTTTCCCTTGGCCTCATCATAGATAATACTGTGAACTACCGCATGGTGCTGTAGGGTGAGATTCCCCGTTTTCATAGCCCAAGGCAAGGTGGCCGAATTACTGCTGAAATAGCCTCCAAAAGGACAGCCCCGCTGGCATAAAACCCGGTGTTGACAAAGAGTCCTACCTTGTTTGGCATAGTATTCTTCATTGCCCGTGATGTGGGCACAACGGGCGATGATGACATCCCTGCCCTGATAATTCTTGGATACAAATGACTTGAAATATTCTTCAACGGCAGAGAGCTCCATTGGAGGGAGAAACTCTCCATCAGGTAGATGCGGCAAACCGTCCCTATTCCCGGAAACGCCAACGAATTTTTCCACATGAGCATACCAGGGTTCAAGGTCTTTGTACCTTATGGGCCAGTCTACCGCAAATCCGTCCCTGGCAGGCCCCTCAAAGTCATAATCACTCCACCGCTGTACATGCCTTGCCCATAGCAGGGATTTGCCTCCGGTTTGATATCCCCTTATCCAATCAAAGGGCTTTTCCTGTACGTAGGGGTGTTCTGTATCTTTTACGAAAAAGTGCTGGGCATCCTCTCTAAAAGCATAACACCTGCTCACTATGGGGTTTTCCTTTTGAACATCCTCCGGAATTTGCCCCCGGTGTTCGAATTCCCAAGGGTATTTATTGGTGGTGGGGTAATCCTTCATGTGCTGGACTTCCCGCCCCCTTTCCAATACCAAGGTTTTTAGCCCCTTTTCTGTCAATTCTTTGGCGGCCCATCCCCCGCTCATTCCCGAGCCAATTACAATGGCATCGTAAGTGTTATTCTGTTTATGTTGAGTATTTAGATTAGCCATTGGTCTTTACAATTTCAGTTTCTTTTAGAGGTACGCTTCCTTTGAACCCACCGGGCACTAATTGGTAGGGGCTTATTTCCGTAAGAAAATATTCAGAGGTCATATACCCTTGAAGGGCGAACCTTTTTGTGGTACCCAAGAAATTTTGTGCAACTTCTGTGGATTTATCTGTGCTTGTGCTCTTCGCCATGATGGACCGGAACACCTCTGCCCCATCTGTGGGGTTCAATTCCCCGAAGGTTTTCCCAAATTGATCCTTGGTATAGGTCTCAATGCCTTTCAGGCCTTTCACAAAAGTCTTCCTTTCTTTCTCAGGCAAGCAATCATTCGCCATTACCAGCACGAAATCTTGCATAGAAAGCTCCTCTGCACCTTTTAGATGCTTACCGGGTATAATCACTTGCACAATTTTAGTTAATGTCTGCTGATCCCTTTCGGTTATGCCCAGATTTTCGTAGGCTTTGAGTGCCTCCTCAGCACTGAAATCGCATGAAGGTATCAGCACAAGGCCTCCTGTTATTGTGGCCAATTGCTTTAAGGCATTTCTTCTGTCCATAGCATGAGCGTTTGGTTGCAATTTAGTTTTTTTTGATCAGGTGACGAACCTTTTTTTTATCGGCGGATTATATATGTGTATATGGAGTACCTTTGTCGATTAGATACTTCCCCGTTTTAAATTAACCCATGAATATGAAGCATATCGTATTTTCTATTTTGATCTATTTCCCTGCGACACTCTTTGGGCAGACCATATTAACCATAGTGGATGATAAATCAGCAGACCCTGTTCCATACGTCTCCATAAAACTAGGTGATCAACGCACTTTTGTGACCGATGAAAATGGCAGGGTCTCCCTTTCCTTGGATAGCCCTACGGAAGGAGTATTCACCCATGTGGCTTTTGAGCGAAAAGCATATACCATACCCGCCAGTGGAGAGCATACCCTTAGCCTGGAAAGGGCCGACAACATTTTATCGGAAGTGGTGGTGTCTTCTTTTGAAACTGAGAGACCACTTCTCGTGCAGGCTGCGGGAATTTCTAGAATCTCGGAAAGTGAACTCTATAGATTTAACGAAACCTCCATCGTACATGCCTTTAACACAAAGCCTGGCATTCGCATAGAAGAAAGAGCCCCCGCCTCTTACCGCATATCCATCAGGGGTAGCTCCCTTAGGTCCCCTTTTGGGGTGAGGAATGTTAAGGTATATTGGAACGATATGCCCTTCACCGCAGCGGATGGAACCACACCCCTAAATATATTGGATTTATCAAACATAGAAAACACGGAAATCATCAAAGGCCCCGCCGGCAGTATCTATGGTGCGGGCAATGGTGGGGTCATCAGCTTTACCAGCAAGCAGGATGTACAAGAAAACCGGATCAGTACAGATCTCAATGTGGGGGATTTTGGTTTGACCAGGTACAGGATTGGCGTGGATCAAAAACTGGAAAATGGTAGTATCAGCGCCTCCTATGCCAAACAAAAATCGGATGGATTCAGAGAACATACAGCCATGGACAGGGAGGTTTTTCAAATTGCCGGTCATTTTCACCCTTCCGATAAGCAAAGCATCACCACACAGCTGCTTTATTCAGATTTGTTTTATCAACTCCCCGGCGCATTGACTGCTGATCAGTTGGCTACTGACCCCACTATGGCAAGACCGGGCTCAGCAGATCAAAATGCCAGTATAGGCCTAAAGTCTATGTATGGTACCCTGGCCCATTCCTACCAGTTCAGTCCAAAAACATTCAACAAAACATCCCTGTACCTCAACACCGTGGATTTTGAAAATCCTTTCAATTTGGATTATAAAAAAGAAACACAATTTAGTTATGGCGGCCGCACCAGCTTCACACATAACAATACCATTGGAACCGTGCCTGTAAGGCTGATTGGGGGAGGGGAGTATCAATTGGCAAAAGCTGCTGCCCAGAATTTCGGCAACAGAGGGGGCCAGGCAGATACCATCCGGTTTAGTGATGACCTGATCACTACCACTGCATTTCTTTTCCAACAAGTAGAGGCTGAGCTGACCGAGAAGTTCCTATTTACCCTGGGACTTAGCCAGAATTTTGCCAGCTATGATATCTCCAGGAATATTGATGCACTTACCGGCAGTCCTTCCTCTGCGCTGCGTAGGTTTGATCCTGTGCTTGTTCCAAGGGTGGCTCTTTCTTATAAAATGAATGACCATTCCGCAATACACGGCAGTATCAGTTCCGGGTTTTCCCCACCTACCATCGATGAAGTAAGGACCAATGAAGGCACCATCAACCTGGACCTTGAAGCAGAAAGGGGTGTCAATTACGAAGTGGGATATAGGGCCAGCTACAAAAAGGGAATGGTAAACCTGGACATGACTGCCTTTTATTTCAAATTGGATGAAACCATCACCACCTTCACAGATCCCCAAGGTGTAGTGCTCTTTAGAAACGCCGGAGCCACGGATCAAAAGGGAGTGGAAGTCTTGTTAGACTACGCATTAATCCGGAACCAACTTTCCTTCGTTCAGGAACTGAAGCTCACCCATACCTATACAGGGCATTTCTTTACTTTTAGTGATTATTCAAGAGGTGAAAATGATTTCACGGGTAATGATCTTACAGGGGTAGCTCCCAATACCTTGGTTAATCAATTGGATATCCGTACCAGGGCGGGAATTTACATTAACCTTACACACCAATTTGTTGATGAGATCCCTCTAAATGATGCCAATACCGTGTATCAGGATGCATACCACTTAATAAACCTAAGGGCCGGATGGAGGAGAAACCTGGGAGCAAGATGGGACTTAGAAACGTTTGTTGGAGTTGAAAATCTATTGGACGAATTATATAGTTTAGGGAATGATCTTAACGCATTTGGGGGGAGGTTTTTTCAACCTGCCGCACCCAGGAATTATTATGGTGGAATCAAACTTGGAATGAGGTATTAAATTTGCCCCCTGATCAACGTCCGATTTATTTAAACACCCACCCCTATGGGTATTTAACCAAAAAGCTATCAATATTATGATGAATAAGCCAATTTTCAACGTAGAGGAAGTAAACAAAATCATCCGCAACCGAAGGTCCATGTTTGTGGCGCAATTCAAGGAAAATGACCCTGTGGAGGATCATATCATCCAAGAACTTTTGGAAAATGCCAATTGGGCACCTACTCATAAGCTAACAGAACCCTGGAGATTTAAGGTGTTTACCGGAAAGGGGCTTGAGAAACTCGCCGATTTTCAATCTGAACTTTATAAAAGAAGAAATGAAAAAAATGGCAACTTTATAGAAGCTACCTATCAAAAACTCCAAAATAACCCTTTAAAAGCCTCACATATCATTTCCATTGGCATGAAAAGGGACTTAAAGGCCAATCTCCCCGAAATGGAAGAAGTGGCCGCCGTGGCCATGGCCGTGCAAAACATGTACCTCACCGCAAGTGCAAGGGGCTTGGCTGCTTATTGGGGCACCGGAGGCCCTACGTTCTGGCCAGAAGCAAAGCCCTTTTTCGGGTTGGATGAAGAGGACAAACTGATGGGTTTTTTCTACGTGGCCAAGCCTAATATGAACAAATGGCCTCAGGGGAGAAGAGGGCCTATTGCCGAAAAGGTGGAATGGGTGAGGGACTGAAGGCTTACTGCAATTCAATAGTAGGGATTATTTGTCAATGACAAACTTTACCACCTGGTACCTGAAGCTGTCTTCGTCAAATTCGGGATGGTTTTCATTGTTGAGGGATATATACAGCCCTTTGGTTCCCACCAGAAAACTCCCCGAAGAATGTATTTCATAATCTTCAAAAAGATGCTCTCCGAGTAGACTAAGGTTACTGTCCAACACCATGATCCCGGCTATCGGCCTGGATCTTTCTTGGGCCATAAGTTCCTCCTCCGTACTGTCATCATTCACCTCTATGGCTGGAAAGGTAATTCTATAAAAGACATCTCTATATTCATCATAAATCAAGTACCCATAACGATCATGAGAAAGTCTTGTTTTAATAGCCTCTTTTCTGTCCCAGATTAGCTCATTCGCAAATTGAAAACGATCAACCAACTGTGATTTAACTTGTTTCCGGGTGGTAATTTCCCTATCCACCACGTCATAAACAATGATCTCATGATCGTGCAAAGGAGCGATGTAAATCTTACTGCCCCTCATGGCCCATGAATAATCGGATATTTTTTTGCCGGCATCCCAAAAATCTTCAGCATAATATACCTCGTGCCAGTCAAATTTTCGGCTTTCCAAGTTCATGCTAAAGAGAAGCTCATGTTTGAAAATATCCGATTTGTCCATATTCTGAAAATCCATAAAGTAAGGCTGTGGCCCGAATAGCTCATTACCATACTTCAAAATGGGTCTGGATCCTGGCGTGTAAATGCCCATTACTTCAACCTTATGGTTTGGAATTTTCTCTCTAAATACCACTTCCCCATTGAAATTGATCAATGCTACGGCAGGCGGAATGAACGTTACCCAAATGGAATCCAATCCTAATAAAGTGGTGCCCATTGCTCTTGAAAGATTGTCAGGGCCATCTTGTGCCAAAGGCACTTTATGGATAACCCTCCCATTTGTAAAGTCTATAAAATGAAGCTTTTTCTCGACGTGGTTATATGCAAATAAAAATGTACCTGAATCTGTTTCCAACAGCCGTGCATTAGCGGGGTTCATATAAGTGCAATCCCGGATGGGAATGGAGATTTCTTCCACCTTCTCTAGGGTGAACGAGGTTGACTTCTTTTCAGGCTCGCAGGCCCAATTTGCCATCAAAAGCATGCATAAGCATACGGTTTGTTCCCATTTCATAGTAAATAAGTTAGACGCAATAAAATAGTGAGCATCAACCCTTAACATTAGTTTGTTATTCAGTCTTCATTAAAACTAAAAATTAAATATTTATTATCAAAACGGTACCCTAAAAATCAATGAATCTAATGAATAGGAAATCGCAAATTTAGCCCAATTTGGAAGCGGGAAAATTCATAGCCAGCAGGCCATTCACTTCAGGGGAAATTATGTCCTCTTCTACCATCTTGGGCTTTCAATTAAATCTCTCCATACTTTTTAAAGATTAATTCAACTAACCTGAGCAAATAGGGCGGATAAATCAAAAAAAGCGGCCAAAATTGACCGCTTTCCGTTATATCTTAATCCAATCCGAGAAAGTCCACCTCGAACACCAAAACGGAGTTCGGTGGAACCATAGGGATATTGGGATTATCTTGATAGCCCAATGGGGAGGGAATGATAAGTATGGCTTTCGATCCGCTCCTTAGCCTTCGGAACCCATGGCTGAAACCCTCGATGGCACCACCCTGATTGGTAGGCATTCCTATAAAGAAATCGAAAATACGGTAATTCCTGTCCTCGTTGTAGAGGTCATGCTCTATGGCCACATCTTCCAGGTTGGTGTCAAAAACCACCCCATCGTCCATAATACTGCCTATGTAGTTTGTATAAACCACATTGCCCGAGCTGGGCCTGCTACCTTCCCCCTCCTCTTGTACGATCACCACCACCCCTGATGGGTCATGAATCCTGTACAAACTGTCGTAATCGGCTACCTCAAGGTGTTCGGCAATCCTGACCCTGTCGGTGGCCAGGTTACCCTCCCGGTCATACACTGGCCCTCCAAACCCGAAGGGCTGCTGGTCGCAGCCCATCAAACCTGCCACACAGCACAACAGACCAAAACTCAGTATTCTTTTCATCTTTAATCCGGTTTAGCCACTTTCACCAATTCCATTTCAAACTTTAAAATAGTGTTGGGTGGGATAAGGGGACTTGGGGATTGATTTCCGTAGGCAAAGGCAGATGGAATAATGACCAACGCCCTATCCCCTTCTTTCATTTCTGATAGTCCCAAATACCATCCGTCAATTACCCGGTCTTGGGGGGATAATCTAAACGGGGCATAATCCCGGTTGGGGTTATGAATGTCGTTGTCCTGAGCCACTGATTCAATGGAGGTGTCAAACACCATTTCATCAACAAGCCTTGCCCCTATATAATCAACGTACAAAGTGTCCGTATCAAAGTTTGGGGTTAGCCCTTCTTCACTTTCTTCTAGAAACAGCACCACCACACCTGTATCTCCTATATCTTCCCTTCTGATATACTCTACATCATAATTCTGAACAAATTGCTGGATGGTTTGCTTCTCTTTTTCGAAAATTGCATCCAGGTTTTCATCATCAGAAATACAGGAAACCAAGGTAAGAAGCCCGGTCAGGGTCAACAGTTGCCAAATGTGCTTTTTCATGTGTTTATATTTTCTTTTAAGCGGTCACATAGCCTGCCCCGGACTCGCTTCGGGGGAATCTTCGCATGATTGATAATCAACCCTCCGTGCGTCGCCTGCGTCATGCTCGATTTCAATTCAGGAATTTTTCTGTTTAATTTTTCTTAACGTCAGTAATTTCTACGTCGAAGATCAGGATAGAGTTTGGGGTAATCACCTCTCCTCTTTGCGAAGGGCCATATGCCAGCGGGGAAGGAATCAATAGCTTAGCCTTTGATCCTTTCCTCAGGTACTGTAAGCCTTCATCCCATCCGGGAATAACGGAACCTTGACCTACCTGAAACTGGAAAGGCTCATAGGAGCGCCCTTCAGTGAAGGTGTTATGCTCCTTGGCTTTGGACTCCACACTGGTATCAAATACCCTTCCGTCCAACACATAACCTGTGTAGTTTACGGAAATCGTATTCCCCTGTTCTACTTCTGCTCCTGAACCTTCTTCCTCTATGACGTAAAAGAGACCTGATTCCGTCTTGGTGGCATTCAAATTATTTTCAGAAATATAGTCTTCAATAGTCTGGATGTCCTCTTCAAGCTGAACCCCGGCGCGTTCATCCTCTTTGCGCTGCCTTTCTGCCATCAAATCGTTGAAATAATCTTCAAAGATTTCTTCTTCCAGAACATTCACCACACCGATATTAATGATCACATCATCCTCGGCGCTCAAGAAAGGTGGAAGATTTTCCCCAAAAATCTTTTCAGCCTTCGCATTTATTTCTATGGAATCCCCCCTATTAAGGCCCAAAAAGATTTCATCAATCCCCGACTGAGCCTCTATACTGTCGTTATGCTGCAGGTAGGGAGGCACCGGCTGGTCATAGCTAGAGATAAATAGGGAGTCGCCCCCTGTCTTAGCAGTGAAATGATATACCACAAATTCCCCATCTTTGGTCTTGTCCTTTCCTTTGTTGATATACCGGTACTCAATTCCATCTGAGGTGGTTTCTTTACTTTCACAAGAAGCCGCAAAAAGACCTATAAACCCCATGACAGTGGCTAGCATTAAACTATTGATTCTTTTCATTGATTAATTCAAGTTGATTAAATAGAATGTGTTTATTTTCTCTTATTAAGTATTCGAACTTTTCCAAGGTTTCCTTCATGTTCAATTCTGAAACACCTCCGGCTGCGTTTTTGTGACCTCCACCATTGAAGTGTGTGGCCGCAAACTTATTCACTGCCACTTCTTCGGCAGACCTAAAGGAGATTTTTACCCCATCTCTTTTTTCTGTAAAAAGAGCAGCAACCTTAATTCCATCCAGGGAAAGGGCATAATTCACCAATCCTTCGGTATCACCGGTTTGGGAGTCGTATTTCCTTAAGTCTTTTTTGCTTATGGCAAAATAAGCCGTCTGACAATCCTCCAATATCTGCAGCCTTCTGGTCAGCGCAAAGCCAAGAAACTTAAGCCGATTCAGCGAATTGGTATCATAGATAAGCCTGGCGATTTTAGCGTTATCTGCACCCAACCCTATAAGCTCGGCCGTCACCAGGTGTATGTTTTTAGTGGTATTGGGATGCTTGAAGCCCCCTGTGTCGGTCATAATTCCCGCATAGAGACATTCGGCGATGTCCTTGTCCAGAAGGTCTTTGTCGCCTGCCAATATAATCAATTCAAAAACCAATTCGCACGTAGCTGCGGCCTTTGTGCTGAGAAACTGGAAATCTGCAAAGTCCTCAGGGTCCTGGTGATGATCTACATTTACCTTGAAGGCCTTGGATTGTTTCACCAATTCCCCCAACTCATGTAGTCTCTTTAAACAAGAGAAATCCAAGCAGAAAATCATATCTGCCTCATGAACCCTATCCCTGACCCACTCTTGTTTGTCCCTCTCCTCAAAATTAACCACTTCATCATTCCCTTTCATCCAATTTAAAAAGGAGGGGTAATCGGAAGGTGTTACCACCAACACTTGGTGCCCTTTCTTTTTCAAATAGTTTGCCACCCCTAAGGAAGATCCTAAGGCATCGGCATCAGGCTTATAATGGGTGGTGATGATGATCTTTTTGGGAGAACTGGACGAAATCTGTTCTTTAAATAGATCTAAATTATGCATGGATTTCATTTAACCATTGTGTCTTCAAGAACACGCAAGCTGCAAAGTTCTGTATAATTTTCGGAAATTCCCAATGGGCGACATGGACCAACAAAACGTTGAAAATTATACATTTAGCATAATTGCTTCGGACTTTGTACTAATTCCACTAATTTTGTCAATTAATACAACCAATAAAAACATTCTTAATGGCTACAAACCGAACATTTACCATGATCAAGCCTGACGCATTTGGCGAGGGCAACTCAGGAGCAATTTTAAAGATGATAGAGGAGGCTGGATTCAAAATTATTGCCCTTAAACTCACCCAACTAAATGAAGAACTTGCCGGCAAATTCTATGAAGTTCATAAGGAACGCCCGTTTTATAAGGATTTGTGTGACTATATGTCATCAGGCCCTATCATTGCAGCAATTCTGGAAAAGGACAATGCAGTGGCTGATTTCAGGAAACTAATCGGTGCCACCAATCCCAAAGAGGCCGAGAAAGGCACCATACGAAAGCTTTATGCCAAATCCATAGAGGCCAATGCCGTTCATGGTTCCGACTCCGATGAGAACGCAGCAATAGAGGGCAGCTTCTTCTTCAGTGAGACTGAAAAAGTAAATGCCTAAACCAGCATTCACCTCCTAAAGGCCGTACGGATAGCGTTGTCCGCACGGTTTTTTTTGTGATTTTTTATTTAACTTTAACAAGATTTAACCTCAATCCTACAGAAACCCATGAACCCCATCCGTCCTTCTCCGCTTTTCTTCACTTTCGTTTTGATTGCATTTTTTGTGGTTTCTACCTCCCTGACTGGGTGTAGTTTTCAACTAGTTGAGGTCAAAAACGACAAGACCGGGATCACGATCGGCAGTTACGCCTATTATGCGACTCAATCTCTCCTGAACGTTTGAAAACCAATAGTGAGGTTTCCCCTCTTCCCTGCTCCAGGACCTTGCGATCGGTCTTATACCTTAGCTGCTTTTAGGTCATGATTACAATTAGATAAAATAGATTACTCTTTCAAAACTGTTAATCTCAGCCATTGCAAATGGCTTGAAGTTAGGCATATACCTAAAGGCAGGGCTAAAAGAAGGGTGAAGTTGCAAACTTCACCCAGACGGGGTTTTGTTTAATACCTGAAACGAAAATGGATAATGTCAATAAACAATTTTTAAAATAAATAATAGTGTACATTTTTGTACATTGTGAAAAGATAATTACCAAAGATCAAAAATACAATGACCCAGAGCCCTCATTATAGCCTTACCACTGTGCTCCTTATTCTTTTGCTTTCTGCCACAACGGTAAATGCTCAATTACCCAGATTGAAAATCTCGGAAAACCAAAGGTACCTGATTCAGGAAAATGGCAAACCCTTCTTTTGGCTGGCAGACACCGCCTGGGAGCTCTTTCACCGCTGTGACCGGGAGGAAGCTCTACATTATTTAGACAAACGAGCCGAGCAAGGCTTTAACGTCATTCAGGCAGTCGCACTTGCCGAAATAGATGGGCTCAACACTCCCAACTCTTTGGGTGAGCGTCCCCTGATGGATAATGACCCCACCCGTCCCAATGATGACTATTTCAAACATGTGGATTTCATCATTGAAGAAGCCGCTAAAAGAGGAATGTATATTGCCTTGCTTCCCACCTGGGGGGAGAAGGTGTTCACAAACACCTGGGGAGAAGGCCCGGAGGTGTTTAATGAATCAAATGCAAAGAGTTTCGGTGAGTTTCTGGGTAGCCGATATAAGGATCATACCAATGTGATCTGGGTAATAGGCGGAGACAGAAACCCTAGAGACCGGGATTTACCCATCTGGAGGAATATGGCCGAGGGGGTGGCCTTGGGAGTAGGAGGGCATGACAAGGCCCTTATGACTTTTCATCCCCAGCCTGCAAAACCAGGGGGCTCCAGCAATTGGTTTCATCAGGATGAATGGTTGGATTTCAATATGCATCAGACGGGGCACTGCCCTAATCAACCCACCTATAAATTGATCCAACATGACTACGACCTAAGTCCCATTAAGCCTACCCTCGATGGGGAACCCCTTTACGAGGACCATCCCAATTGCTTTAACGCCAAGGAACTGGGACATAGCCTTCCCGAGGATATCAGGAGGATCATGTATTGGAATGTGTTTGCCGGGGCATTTGGGCAAACATACGGCTGCCACGCGGTGTGGCAGATGTGGACGAATGAAAGAAAGCCCATCAATCAACCCCTCCGGCCCTGGAAGGTAGCCCTGGATTTACCCATGGCCAATCAAGTGAAGCATCTCAAAGACCTGATGCTTTCCAGACCTGTGCTGAGCAGAGTCCCTGCATGGGATTTTGTGGTAAGTCCCCAAGAAGACGACAAAACCTTCGTAATTGCCACCAAAGACAGCGAGGGCAGCTATGCCATGATTTATTTTCCCACGGGCAAACCCGTGGAAATCAATACAACTTCTTTAAAGGGTTCCTCATTTTCAACCACCTGGTTTGATCCCAGAACAGGCAATACTCATTCTGCCAGCCCTTTGAAGGGAGGAAGCATGGTAAAGGTACATCCCCCAACTCAAGGTGGTCTGGGTCATGATTGGGTATTAATCTTAGATGCCGAATAAAGCGGCTAATACCTCCTCTCAAAGATTATAATTGTTTTTCAGCGGCTTCAATCACAACCGGGGAATCCCAGGCCGGCAGAAAGATCGCGGGGACTCGAACTGATAACCCCGATAACTATCGGGGGGGCATCCCAGGGTGTGACGTGGTCAAGCCTGACTTCCGTCCGCAGGCCTGCTGTCCGGTAGGCAGGCTCGATTTCACACTTTATTATTCAGCAATTTGAGAAAAGTAATGCCGAATAAATTTGGCCACTCCATCTTCCCTATTACCCTCAGTGGTGATATCCGCTGCGGCGATCACCTCTTTTTTGGCATTGGCCACGGCAACACCTACACCGGATGATTTCAATAACTCAATATCATTATAGTTATCTCCAAATGACATTACCTCCTCTAGGGAAAGGCCATACTTATGCTTCAACAGGAGTTCCAATGCAGATGCCTTGCTGATGGATATAGGGGCAATCTCTATATAGGTATCCTTGGACCTGTAAAGGTGCAGTTGGTCGGCATACCGCTCATTTATCACTTGGTATAGATATTCAATTTCCTGGGCATCCCCCATACACATTACTTTGTGCACTTCCTTTCCAGTATTTGCCCACTTATCCAATGCTTTATTGTTTTCCATAAGAAGCGGGTTCACACGTGTGGCCATGATCTCCTTTTTTGTCCAGGCATCATCTTTTGGAGCCATCCACTCATCTCCGGCATAAAGGCTGATATGAATTTCTGTCCCTTCAGCCATGCTGGCAATGGCTCTTGCCAGATCCAAGGGAATGGTAGTCGAACTTACTACTTCCTCATTATCCAATACATAGCCCCCATTGTAACAGATAAGGGGTTCACCTGCCCTGTTTATCTTTTCCTGTAGGTAAGTCATGGCAGAGGGCATGCGGGATGATGCCAAAATCACGGGCATCTCCATGGGCAAAAGGGAGAAAACTTCATGGGTAAGGGATGAAATATCCCTCTCCTTGTCAAGTAGGGTCCCATCTATATCAGAACATATTACCCTAATATTTTTAATTTCATTCATAAAGCGGTGAACCCTAACTTAATTAAAATCTTCATCATCCTCGTCATCCAAAGCACCTCCCGCACCAAGGTCAAACATGCTGCTAAAGAGGTCTTTGAACTGCATACCGGTATCGATGAGCTTTTTGCTCAACTGGCTATATTCGGCCAATCCATGAAGGGCAAATTCCATAAAAAACTCAAGCTCCCTTTCAGGCAGGGACTCTACATGTTCCTTGGTGATTTTCTCCAATCCAGGCACGGAATGAAGCAAAACCTTGTATTCTTTGTCCGTCTGATTGGTCATCAAATCAAGTGTATTCCCCTCCCCAAACCATGACAGTGGAAGCACGTAAGGGTTCCCTTCCTTTTCCTTTTTCTTTTGTTCGGGAGATGGGAAAAACTGAATAAACATGCTTCTGATGGCTTTACCTATCAGGTTATATGCCACCAAGCCTGCACCTTCCTGTTCCCCCTCATATACTAGTTCCACTTTCCCGGTAATGGCAGGAATCACCCCGATAAGGTCCACAATTCGTATCACTGTCTCATTTTCATCATTCAAGTAAAGTCTTCGCTCCGCGGTACTGATTAAGTTTTCATAGGCAGATATGGTTAGCCTTGCCGAGACTCCACTTTTTTCGTCCACATACTCACTGTTTCTTGCCTCCACCGCTATCTGTTCGATCAGGTCCTTCATCAAATCCGGTACGTGGATCTTCTCAAGTGGCCTGTCTTGAACTTTGGCTTCCTGATGGGTGATTTTTCTGCCGATTTCTATGGTCTTGGGGTAATGGGTGATGATCTGACTTTCAATCCTGTCCTTCAAAGGAGTCACTATGCTCCCACGGTTGGTATAATCCTCCGGATTAGCAGTGAACACAAATTGGATGTCCAAAGGAAGTCTCAGTTTAAAGCCGCGAATCTGTATGTCCCCTTCCTGAAGAATATTAAAAAGGGCAACCTGGATACGGGCCTGAAGGTCTGGTAATTCATTGATCACAAAAATCGATCGGTGCGACCTGGGTACAAGCCCAAAATGAATGACACGCTCGTCATTATAGGAAAGCTTTAATGTCGCTGCCTTAATAGGATCCACATCCCCGATGAGGTCTGCCACAGATACATCCGGAGTAGCTAGTTTTTCCGTATACCTGTCGTCCCTATGCCACCAGCCCACCGGGGTATCATCTCCCTTTTCTTCAATCATCTTTATTGCCTGCATGGAAAGGGGGTTAAGAGGGTCATCGTTGAGTTCAGCACCCTGGACCACGGGCACGTATTCGTCAAGTAACCGTGTCATCATCCTCGCAATTCTCGTTTTGGCTTGCCCCCGTAAGCCCAGCAGATTGATATTATGCTTAGAAAGAATAGCCCGCTCTATATCTGGTATAACAGTATCCTCATACCCCCATATTCCCTCAAATACTTTTTGTTTTGCTTTAATATTTTGGATTAAATTTTTCCTAAGTTCTTCTTTGATGCTTTTAGGTTGGTACCCTGATTCCTTTAATTGGCCCAGGGATTTAATTTGCAGTAATTTCTCACTGCCAAGCTGTTCGTAAGTCATATGTTTAAAAGCGTTTGGTGCGGTTTCTCCTGTAATCCTCGAAAATGAGATGGCCTAAACCTTTTAGGCTGCTGTAATAGGCGTTTCCATTATTTACTGTAGTAAACTCCTTCACAAATTCTTTTAAATATGGGTCTGAAGCAATCATAAAGGTGGTGACTGGGATCTTCAGCCTTCTACATTGCGCTGCCAATTTCAAGGTTTCCTTCAATATCTTGCTGTCAATCCCAAAACTATTTTTATAATATTTGATGCCTACCTTAAGGCAAGTGGGCTTTCCATCAGTAATCATAAAAATTTGCTTATTGGGGTTTTTCCTTCTCCTGAGCAAATCCATGGCCAACTGCAATCCTGCTACGGTATTGGTGTGGTAGGGGCCTACTTGTAAATAGGGCAAATCCTTGATTTCAATTTGCCAGGCGTCGTTTCCGAAAACGATAACATCCAACGTATCCTTGGGATACCTGGTTTTTATTAGTTCCGCCAAGGCCATGGCCACCTTTTTGGCCGGGGTAATCCGGTCTTCCCCATACAGGATCATGGAGTGTGAAATGTCTATCATCAGTACGGTGGAGGTCTGGGTACGCACTTCGTTTTCCACTACTTCCAGGTCATCTTCTGTGAGCAGAAAATCGCCCGAAAACCCATGATTGACCTGTGCATTACGCAGTGAGTCGGTCAAAGCAATTTGATCCAGGTTATCTCCAAATTGAAAAGGCCTTCTATCCGTTCCTTTTTCTTCTCCAGTACCGGTATGGGTAGTCTTATGTTGACCCCTATTTCCTTTTTTCAATTTACCGAATATCTCCTCTAATGCATTTTTTCTAATCGCTTGTTCGGATTTACCGGTAATCTTTATTTCTCCTTTTTGGTTTTTCTCCTCGAGATATCCCTTTGACTTTAGGTCATCAATAAAGTCTCCGATACCGTATCCGGGTCTGGTGAGGTTATACCGCTTGTCCAAGTTGGTAAGCCAGCTAAGTGCCTCTGCCGCATCTCCCCCTGTCATGTTTACCAACTGCAGGAATATGTCCAAAAGTTGATCAAAAGTGTTTTTGTCAGGGTCTTTGGAAGGGACAAACTGGGTGAATCTAAATCCTTTCATAACTCTTATAACAAGCCCAATGCTTTTCAGGTTTATTATTTGTGCAAATTACTGGACAATTAATGGAAAACCTCAAGCAACCATTATTTTGTACCCGGCATCAATTGGCCGGCTAACATAATATCCCCCAGCCCTCACAACATCCACAGCTTGCTCCAATACAAAATAGTGTTACGCTAGGAATAATTAGAAATCCGGATCCCGGAAGAGTAACTTGTGTATTGCAGAGATTCTCTGCGAAATCTGCGGGAGATGTTTGTCCATAGTTTGGTTAACGTTACACTAGGATGATAAATAAAAATTAAATATTATTGTATTTGGTGAAATAACTGAAAAAGCCCAAGAAACGATTCTTGCCATGCTTTTGTTCTTAATGGCAGGCAAAGTTTAATTGGTTGCTGTCAAAGAAATGCTCACATGTTAGCTAAAAACCCAATTGTATTCATGAGGGGATCCCAAACCCTTAGTTTAATCCGTTTTATATTATTGTCCTCGGTATGCCTGTTCCTACCCATAGGGTTAATGGCTCAATCCAATGAATCTCAGGAGATCTTCTGGCTTTGGAAATTTTTGGGCAGGCTTCATCCATTGGCGGTACATTTTCCAGTTAGCCTGTTGGTTTTTGCCGCCCTGTTGGAAATTTTCACATTTTCGGGCTATCATTCCAAATTGAGGACCAGCATCAATTTGCTGGTTTTAGCTGGAAGCCTTTCGGCGATAGTTGCCGCCGTACTAGGACTGGTCCTGGCCAATGCCGAAAATTATGGGGGCAATGTGCTCAATATTCACCAATGGACGGGTGTCTTCACCGCCCTAATGGGTATTTTCCTGCTCGGCAGCCTTTGGAAATTGTCTCACAACTTGACAAAGACCAATATCAAGATTTTCAGGACCGCCTTATTTACTTGCGCCTTAGGTGTAAGTGTAGCCGGCCACTTTGGAGCCTCCCTTACTCACGGCGAAGAATACCTCAGCAGTGTGCTCCCCTGGAACGAACAAGCACCTAAGCCAGAGATCGACATGGAAGTTTTTCAGACCTCTGCAGGTACAATAAGTGAGGAACAGGAGGTCAAACTGGTAGGACAGGTAAGGGCTGTTTTCGCACATAATTGTTACAATTGCCATAGTGCGGCAAAGATCAAGGGTGACCTAAGGCTAGATGGCAAAGAGCATGTCTTCAAGGGGGGGGAATCCGGTAAGGTGATCGTCCCTGGAGATCCCAAAAACAGTGATCTGGTGAGAAGGATCAACCTTCCGAGCGGCCACAAAGATGCCATGCCTTCTAAGGGAAAGACCCTGAGCCCGGAAGAAAAAGCACTGATTGGCTTTTGGATAGAAAAAGGTGCCCCCTGGCCCGATGCAGCCGAACAGCAATCCGTATTCAGGGTGGCGGAACTTGCCCCCCGGAACCCTTCCCTTCCAGAGGCAAAACCAGGGCTAGACAACCCGGTAGACCTTTGGGTGGACAACTACTTTAACGAGAATGGACTTTCCTGGGCAGACCCGGTGGACGACCACACCTACCTGCGAAGAATATACCTGGACATCATTGGGCTTTTACCCTCCCCCAGTGACTATGCCAGTTTCCGGGAGGATTCATCCCCTAACAAGCGGGCAGGATGGGTGAAAAAACTGCTGGACAGGAATGACGACTACGCCATGCATTGGCTGACCTTCTGGAACGACGCACTGAGAAACGACTACACCGGTACCGGGTACATCACCAAAGGCCGCTTTGCCATTACCGATTGGCTGTATGCCTCGATAAGGGACAACAAACCCTACGACCAGTTTGTAAAACAACTGCTTGATCCTGATGAAACCTCCAAGGGCTTTATCGAAGGTATACGGTGGAGGGGCGATGTGAACGCCAGCCAGGTCACAGAGATGCAGGCTGCCCAGAACGTGGGGCAGGTCATACTAGGCCTGAACCTCAAATGTGCGTCCTGCCATGACAGCTTCATCAGTGACTGGAAGCTGGAGGAGGCTTATGCCTTTGCCAACATCTTTGCGGACACGACCCTGGAGGTCAGTAGGTGTGACAAACCCATTGGGAAAAAAGCCAAAACAAAAATCCTTTGGGAAGAACTTGGAGAAATAGACAGTGCCGCTAACAGGACCGAGAAACTCCGGCAACTCGCTGAAAATCTGGTGCAACCTGCCAATGGACGCATGTACCGCACCTTGGTGAACCGGGTTTGGAAACAGCTCATGGGAAGGGGGATGGTGGAACCTGTGGACGAGATGGACAATGAACCATGGAGTCAGGACCTGCTCGACTGGATGGCCTACGACTTTGTAGAAAACGGTTACGATATAAAGGACCTAATATATAAGATCGCCACCTCCAAGGTATATCAACTCCCCTCGGTGAGCTATGAGGATCCATTGTACCTGGTGGATGAAGATTATCAATTTGAAGGGGTGATCAGGAGAAGACTTACTGCCGAGCAATTTTCAGATGCCGTAAGCCAGGTCATTCAACCTGTATTTGATGAGGAGTCCATTAAGTTTAACCCCTTTGAGCTAAGTCCCATGGAGTCAGGGGGGATGGAGTTTGTCAGAGCTTCACTCGTTGCCAACAATGATTTTTTAAAAGCACTTGGACGCCCAACCAGGGAAGTGGTTTCCACCACTCGTGATTCCCAGGCAAGTCTTTTACAGGCCCTTGAACTCACTAACGGGGTGAGACTTAATACTGCGCTCAAAGAAGGTGCTGAGAAATGGATAAGCGCACATGATGACAAAGATGTCCTTGTCCATGAGGCCTACAGGCACTTATTTGGCAGGGATCCCCGTCAGCAGGAATACCTAGTGGCCACTGAGGCTCTTAGCAACCAACCCCAAGCGGAAGAGGTCCAGGATTTATTTTGGGCGCTCATTCTCACTCCCGAATTTCAACTTATTTATTGAAAGAAAACATTGATGCTATGAGAACGGATTGGAAAAGAAGAGATTTTCTCAAAAAAACCAGCGCTGCGGCCATCGCCACCATGGGCTTGGGTGCACCAATGGGAGGTTTGCTGACCTCTTGCAATGGTGGAAGCAAAATGGACTCAACAGCCGACAGTGTCATCCTGCTCTACATGGCAGGGGGCATGGCTCATACAGAGACTTTCGATCCAAAAAAATACACCCCATTCAGGAAAGGGATGGAGTCAAAGGAAGTGTTGAGCACCTTCCCATCCGTTCCCACGGCCCTTGACGGTATTTCATTTTCCGAAGGTCTGGAGAATATAGGACAGGTAATGGACAGGGGGACACTGATCCGCTCCTACGTGGCAGCGGATCTGGGCCATATCCTGCATACCCGGCACCAGTACCATTGGCATACCTGTTACGAACCTCCCCAATCGGTGCTGGTCCCTCACATAGGATCATGGATTGCCAAAGAACTGGGGCCATTAAACCCTGTCATCCCGCCTTTTATCAATATTAACCAGCGCTTTACCGTAGGTGAGGGAGAAGAGCTTAAAGCCTTTCATAGTGCCGGTTTTTTGGGAAGTGAACACGGCCCCTTTCTCATCCCCGATCCCACTGCCGGGTTAGATAGCGTAAGACCACCGGTGGGGATGTCATCTAGTCGCTTTGAAGCCAGAAACCAACTTTACGAAAAACTGGTACAGGAAAGCCCCATGGGGGAATTCGGAGGGGACTACCAAAAAGAATCCCTAAAGCGGTCCATGGAACAGGCCTACGCATTATTGAACAGTCCTGAGGCAAAAGCTTTTGATTTTAGTCAGGAACCAAAAGAAAAATACGATATTTACAATACCGGCAGGTTTGGACTTGGCTGCCTGATGGCCAGGCGTTTGGTGGATCAGGGGGCAAGGTTCATCAGTGTTACCACCGAGTACGAGCCCTTTGTGGGGTGGGACACCCATGAGAACGGGCATACCCGATTGGTGGATATGAAAAAGATGATCGACAATCCCATCGCACAATTGATCAAAGACCTGGATGAGAGCGGGAGACTGGACAGAACCATGATCATTGTGGCCAGTGAATTCAGCAGAGACATGCTGACAGAGGGAAGGCCGGAAGCTAAGGTAAAAGACCAGGTGGAGGTGCCCGATATCATTGAGGACATGAAAAACTACGGCATGCACAGGCATTTTACCGATGGATGTTCTATCCTCATGTTTGGAGGTGGGATCAAGAGAGGGCATGTATACGGTAAAACGGCAGATGAAAGACCCTGTAAGAGCATTGAGAAGCCTATTAAGATCGACAGTATCCACCAGACGATCTACCATGCCCTGGGAATTGACCCGGAGACAAACTACGAAATTGAAAAAAGGCCCTTCTACACCACCCCGGATGGTCATGGAGTGGCTGAAATGGAACTATTTACATAACCCAACACCAATCAGAACAATGGAACAAAAAGAAAGAAGAAATTTCATAAAAAAGGCAGGAATGGCCACCCTGTTGGGTGCAGCGGGACCTACCTTATGGGTCAAAAAATCATATGCCGGCAAAAAGGAAACGGTACTAGGGCATGGATCGTACAAGTATCGGGTAATTGAAGGGTGGGGCGTACTGGATGCTGGTAAAAACCCCGTGAACGATTGTCATGAAATGGTGGAAGATGCCAAGGGACGGCTGATCATGCTCACCAATGAAACGAAAAATAACATACTCATCTATGATAAATCAGGAAAGTTACTAGAATCCTGGGGCACCACTTATCCTGGGGCACATGGCCTAACCATTTCCGATGAGGGAGGTGAACAGTTTTTGTATATCACGGACACCAACCGTAACCAGGTAATCAAAACCGATCTAAAAGGGAAGGAGGTAATGAAGCTGGACTATCCCAGAGAAACCGGAAAGTATGACTTCCCCAACCAGTTTATACCCACAGAAACAGCCATTAACCCTGCCAATGGAGACATATATGTGGTAGATGGCTACGGCAAAAATTTCGTGATGCAATATAATGCCAAGGGTGAGCTCATTCGCCACTTCGGTGGAGCAGGAGATACCGCCGATACTTTCAATTGCTGCCATGGAATATTGGTAGATACTAGGGTCAAGGACAATCCCACCCTTATGATTACGGATAGGGGACATATGCAGTACAAACGTTTTACCCTTGATGGTACTCACCTTAAGACCATTCCCATGCCCGGTTCTTTTGTGTGCAGGCCAGTAAACAAGGGTGAAAATATCTATGCCGCAGTCTACAGGAGTACCACACAAGAATATCCAAACTCTGGATATATAACCATCTTGGACAAAGACGATAAGGTCATCAGCACCCCTGGAGGCACGGCACCTGAGTATAAGGGAGGAAAGCTTCAGGAGCAGCGAAAAGATCGGTCCTTCATGGGTTTCATGCACCCTCATGATGTATGTGTAGATGGTGACGAGAACCTTTATGTCCCACAATGGGCTTCTAAAAAAACCTATCCTGTGAAACTTGAACGGGTTTGATAAATGCGAAGGAGCATAAAAAAAATTGGTCCTGATTCTTATACAGAGTATTAATTAAAAAGTTCAAGTTTACTGTAAAGATAGGGTGTGGTGGAGGCTACACCCTTCTATTTTATTAAAATTTAGAAAATATCCTTAATTCACTAGGCTAAACATGGAAGCAGGTTTCTTTTGAAAATATGAAAAACCAAAATATTGGTTGTGATATTTTGGGATAATTTTTTAAATCGCTTAACTTTGAAGCTTTAAGTCTAAAGTTTTGTACTTAAAGAATTCTATCAGCAATAGATAAGTCCCTTCCTATTGACATAAAGATTTTTAAATATGGCAGCACATGACCATTCTTTGACCTACAAAGAAAATAAACTAAAAAACATTCCCCACAAATTACGGCTGAGAAAAATTATTCGGGTATTAACCTCCCTAAATACTTCTTTTAAAAATTTTATCGATGTAGGATGTAGTAATGGGTACATAACGAATATTATCCGCTCCAAGTTTGAATTTGAAACCGTAACCGGTGTGGATTATTCCGAGGAAAACCTTGAAAAGGCCAAAATTAAATATCCAGAAATAGTTTTTGAACCCATTGACCTGAATGAACCGATTTCCGAAAGTTTAATAGCAAAATATGATCTGGTAACTTGTTTTGAAACACTTGAGCACGTGGGAAACCTTAAAACAGCTGTCAGCAATATATTGAGCATGAGTACACCTAAAGGCACTGTAGTCATTACCGTTCCCATAGAAATAGGTTTTTGGGGAATAGGTAAATTTATTCTTAAACGTTTTGTATATGGCTATACACTGAAGGAATTAAAAGGGGTTTCCACCTCTCAATATTTTTCTTCCCTCATTAAGGGGAATAATATGGGGCAATATAGGGATATGCGTAAAGAAAAGCGGTCTTGGGGTACACACTTTGGTTTTGATTACCGAAATATTGACAAAATACTTAAAAAGAAAGGCATTCCTTATAAAGCTAAAAACAGCAATGGCACAAGGGTATATATTATTAATAATATCTCAGAAGTATAGAGTTGGCTTCAGTGGTAGATCAATAAATAAAATAAATATTTTCACTTGAAAGCAATTTGCAGTTTTACACCCAATGTCAAGTCCCTAAAAAGTTTCAAGTACAAGAATATCATAATCATAGTCACGAGTTTATTTGGGGGATTTTATAAATTATAACTTAATGGTATATATATTCCTAAATTGTTTACAAGAAACTATACTATGTGCAGATAATACGTTGACTCATGCGTGAAAAGTATAAGTATATTCTATTTTACAAGTTTGGGTTTCTATTCTTATTTCTTTTGAACGATCAAGCTCTTTCTCAAACGATACCGGCTTCATTTCCTGTATTTGAAGAGGCTATTCGTAGAAAACAATTGCAGGGAGATATTGATCCCGGGGTTTCATTCCACCTTCGTCCATTACAGGCCAATGCTCTGGCTAACGATTCATTAGATAATCCTCTTCCTTTCCTATATCTTGTTGATTATGAAAGGGAACTTGATCCCAGTAGCTCGAAAAAAAAATTGGCTTTGCTCCCGATCAGAAATACGTTGATGTACAATTCTGGGAGGCCGTACGGGTGGGGAAACGGGCTAATGATCCCCAATGTGGGTTTTCAGAACTACACCAGTTTGGGTGTTTTTGGTCAGTTTGGTTTTTTGAAAATTCAGTTACAGCCTGAGTTTGTCAGTGCGGAAAACCTTAGTTATTCAGGGTTTCCGGCGGATTTCCCTGCACCTGTCACTAGAAGCAGGTTTTTTTATTGGAACAACGGCGACTTTCCTGAGAGGTTCGGTGAAGGCACCTACAATAAATTTTGGTGGGGACAATCGAAATTGAGCTTAACTGCCGGTTCCTTTGAATTAGGGGTTTCCACAGAAAACATATGGTGGGGACCTGGACAGTTCAATGCCTTGACATTTTCAAATAATGCACAAGGTTTCCCTCATTTAACCTTTAACACAACCAAACCCGTTAAGACTTTTTTGGGCTCCTTGGAAGGGCAGGTAATTGTGGGAAGATTAGAGGATTCTCAACTCCACCCTACACAGCATGAAGCATTAAATCAAGTTTACTTCAACCCTTTTTCGGGAGATTGGAAATACTTAAATGCATTTAATTTGGTTTTTCAACCCAAATGGTTCCGACATCTTTTCATCGGGTTTTCAAGAACTTACCAGCAATATGATGGCTTTAGAGAAAACCGTTTTAAAGACTGGTTTCCCATCTTGGATCCTTTTCAGAAATCAGAGGTGGGATTTGACAGGGACTTAGAGGGGAAAGACCAACAAGTGGCAGTATCGCTGAGGTATGTTATCCCTTCTGCTGGAGCTGAATTATACGGTGAATATGGAAGGAGAGACCATGCCTTAAACTGGAGGGAATTTATCTTGAACCCTGATCATGCTAGGGCTTATTTGTTGGGTTTAAACAAATTATTTGAGATTTCTGGCAAAGAGCGGTTTCTCCAGGTCAGGGCAGAAATGACCCAGCAACAGGAATCGGTAAACCGATATATAAGGTATCTGGGATTGGGGGGTAATCAAACCTGGCATACCCATTGGAGAGCCAGGGGCTTCACCAATCATGGCCAGGCAATGGGGGTAGGCACAGGAGTAGGATCAAATGTGCAGAGCCTGGAAGTGGCAGTAGTGAAAAAATTAAATAAAATGGGAATATTGATGGAAAGAGTGGCCAATCATCAGGATTTTTATTTTAGGGCATTTGGTCAGCAGCAAGAACGAAAGCCCTGGGTGGATTTAAGTCTTGGCCTCTTACTGGACCATCAATGGAATAATTTATTGGTAAGTTCCAAGCTTCTATTTATTCACGGGCTCAACCACCAATGGCAGCTAAGCCCTGATAGCACCTCTGAATTTCCAATTGGGGATCACAAGTTTGATGTTATGGGGCAGGTTCACCTCATATACCTTTGGAATCAAAAGTGAGTAAAACATATAAGCATTATTTTAAGTAGGGTGAGGTCAAGGCAAACCGGATTTCCATATCAGCTTATGGCTAAATAGTGCAAATTAACTTTCCCCCCTCACAGGTAAGGCAATCGTAAAAGTACTCCCCGCTCCTGTGGATGAAGAAGCATATATCCTACCCCCATGCCAATCAATGATTCTTTTACACAATGCTAGACCAATCCCGGTACCTTCCACCTCATCATGGCTATGCAAGCGCTCCATAAATCCGAAAATCCTCTCCCCATACTCCATATCAAACCCAATCCCATTGTCTTTCACATGAATGAGGTGTTCATTTTCACGAATTTCGGCATATACCCAAATCTCCGGATTGGCTTTCGACCTGTATTTCATGGCATTGGAAAACAAGTTCTGGAATACCCTAATGAATTGTATGCGGTTACCTCTTACTTCAGGTAGTTCTGATAGGTTAATGGTCGCTTTGTTTTTGTCAATCTCTTGTCCCAAGGCTTCCATGGCCTCAAGTGCCAACTCCTTGAGCGAAACCATGGCCATATTGTCCCCCAACTTGTCTATTTTGGCATATTCCAACAAATCTTTGATGGTCATTTTCATCCTTTGGATATTTCGCTCAATTAGCTCCAAATAATATTTTCGTTTGGATGATTTGGGATTTTCATTGCTCCAAAGGGCAATAAGTCCACCTACCGTGTTCAGCGGGGCATTTAAGTCATGAGAGGCTGCCTTGGTAAAAGCCTCCAACCCTTGATTAACCCTTAAGAGCTCTTTGTTTTTTTCCTCAAGTTTTTTCCGGGAGGCAATCAGGTCATCTTCAAACATCCTTCTTTGCCTAATATCAAGTAAGGTGACCCTATACTCTCCGATTCCCGGATGAGGTTGTTTCACCTTATTAGCACTTACCAGTACTGGGATGGGGTTTCCTTTATGATTTTTTAGGGTAAGGCTGATTTCTTTGACTTCTTCCTGCATCTTTAATAAGGGGAAAAAATGGGTATCCACCTTTTTTGCTTATGAATCGGTAAGTAAATGATATTAATTTACTTATAATCATCTGCACAATTGTTGGGTATATTTTTCCTGAATGTAACAAAAAAAGCAATGCCCACAGAGCACTGCCTTTACTATTGTTAAAAAACCTTATCTTAAGATCATTCAAGTCTATCTCTTTCTTCAGTGCTACCACTCCTTTGGGACACTCTGAAGTTTTCGCCCTGTGCGAATTTCCATCGCAGGGTAAGCCGTACACCTTGCATATGGTTGTATTGGGCCACATCTGTATTGATGTTATCAAAATTCACATTTCCCCTGAAACGCTGGGACCTGAACAAATCAGTGCCGTTCACCGTGAGGCTGAAATTGTTTTTAAACATTTTAGTGACACCGGCATCTACCCAGGCCACCGCACGTAGTTTTAGCTGCCCCTCCCTGAAGGGGCTTAAATACATACCGGTCAATTCCATTTTCCACCCATTAGGTAATACTAGGTTGTGTTGTGTTCGGGCCATCATGGAGACCTGGCTCACATCCAATAATTCGTGCCCCAGTTGTGCCTGAAAGGTGTTGTAGTTCCCCTGAAGCATGTTGTTGATGCTGTAGCTTTCAGAAACCTCAATTGGGAATATCACCCTAAAGTTTAAATGTTGGGTTACATCCAGGTTTTGTATCTGCACGAATGTCATTTTGGTATCCTCCTCTTGGGTCATGATCTGCCCAAACGCATTATAAGTCCTGGCATAACTCAATGCCACCTGGTAGGCTCCTTTGATGATATGGTTCATTTCAAAATTATTGGCATACTGTGGCACCAAGTTGGGATTACCCCTTTCCATGGTCAAGGGGTCAATGTAGAACACAAATGGATTCAATAAGCGGTAATTGGGTCTGGTGATTCTCCTGTTGGCATTGTAAACGATTTGATAATTTTCACTTATCTTATGTTGAAGGTTCAGGTTGGGGAAAAAGTCCAGGTACTGCTGAGCATTTTGCTGATCCATGGTTATGGAGTTGCCTAAAATGTCGGAATATTCTGCCCTAAGCCCTGCCTGGAGATTGAATTTTTCCCCCAGGGAAGTTTGAAAATTGGTGTAAGCTGCCAACACATTTTCATGGTATAAAAAGTGGTTGCTTGAGGGATCCGGCAAAAAGGGGCCTTCTTCCCTGCTCTTGGAGATTTCCAGTTCATTGTCCGATTTCACCCAGCTTCCTTTTACACCTGCTTCCACGGTTTTTCCTTTTCCCAGCGGTTTGGTGAAATCTACTTTTGCCGTGAAGATGTTGTAATGCATCCCGTTTTCGGTGAGTATACGATCTCTATCTGCATTATTCGTGGCACCATTTAGCCAATATCGGTTACTTAAGAGTCCCCGACTATCCGCATCCATATGTGTAAAGTCTAGGTCTGCACTGATTTTTGTGCCCAGGGTGTCCAGCTTACCCACATAATGAAAATTCCCAAAGTAACGATTGTTTCCCGAACGACTGTCATTGATGGCCTCCAAGTTATTGTTGGCAGTGATAGTAGGATTGGTGATGACCGTACCGGAAAGTCCATCCTCAGTGCCCTTTTGCGTGGAGGCCTGAACGTTAAAACCTACACTGTGCTGTTCATTGAACTGATAGTCTGCTGCCCCATTGAAAAACAAGTTGTTACGCACCAGCTTCAACCGGGCATTCTGATCAAAGATAGACAGGCCTTCCTCAAGTTGAAACCTCCTTAGGATTTCCAAATCCTGATACCTCGCCCAATCATTATAGTTCAGGCTTGCAGAGGAAGCCCATTTACCCCGCTTTACATTGAGGCTGCCACCACCGAATGGCGCATGAAGCCCGTTATATCCGCTCCCAAGATTTAAGCTGCCATTGGTACCATTTACGGTGTTTTTCTTCAGCTTGATATTGATCACCCCACCTGCTCCTTCGGCATCGTACCGGGATGGAGGGTTATTGATAATTTCTATGCTTTTAATATTATCCGCAGGCATGGCTCTCAGAAAATTGGCCAAATCCTCTGCGCTCATATAGGTCTGCCTATCATCCAAGAGTACAATTACCCCACTTCTTCCGTTTAAATTTATTTTTCCATCCGCATCCACAAAAATCCCAGGTGAACGCCCAAGTACCTCCAAGGCATTATTTCCCTCTGCCATCACTGTTCCTTCTATATTTACCACCGTTTTATCGGCTTCTATACTCACCTGAGCTCTGGCAGCTTGTACGGTCACCTCCGACAAATCACTGAAGATTTCGCCCATTTCAATCTCTCCCACATCTTTCTTTTCATCTTCAGCAAGTTCAAATGGGGGTGTGGAAATGGTTTCGTATCCCATGCTACTTATACTTATATAAAATTCACCAGTACGCTGTGTGTGAATAAGAAATATACCTGATTCATCGCTCACCGCTCCTGCTACTAATTCCTCACTGTCTTTGCTTTTTAGAGACACATTAGCAAAAAGGACTGGTTCTCCAGTAGGGGATATCACTTGTCCCCTTACCGTTTGAGGGGCTTGCTGGGCATAGGAAATGGATAAACACAAGACAAAATAAATTCCAAAAAAGAGTGCATTAGTTTTCATAATATTATTCATAGCTTTGAAAGCCACAATTGAAAAAGAAGTGCCAAAGCCCATTTTATTTTTTAAAATACTGTTTTTCAGTTGATTAGTGAAAAAATCATTTTGCCTTACTGTACTGATTTCGAACACTTTCATTGTACGGTTGCCGTACAACATTTGGTAATAGCCAAAAAAAATCCCCCAGACCAAAAGACCTAGGGGATCTACTTACACTATCTAATCAATTATTTTGCATCTGCATACCTTTTGCTCACCTCATCCCAATTTACCACAGACCAAAAAGCACTGATATAATCAGGCCTACGGTTTTGATAGTTGAGGTAATAGGCATGTTCCCAAACGTCCAGTCCAAGGATGGGAGTACCTTTGGTTTCTGCCACATCCATTAGTGGATTGTCCTGGTTAGGGGTGGAGCATACTTGCAATTCCCCGGCATCACTTACACAAAGCCAAGCCCATCCAGAACCAAAGCGGGTGGCAGCTGCTTTGCCAAATTCTTCTTTGAAAGCATCAAAGGATCCAAATTTACTTTTTATAGCATCGGCCAATTCACCACTGGGCTCACCTCCTCCATCGGGAGAGAGAACAGTCCAGAACAATGAGTGATTATAATGACCGCCACCGTTATTTCTAACAGCAGCAGAGGCCGAAGATACGTTTTTCATGATCTCTTCTATGCTTTTGCTTTCCAAGTCTGTTCCCTTAACAGCATTGTTAAGGTTGGTCACATAGGCATTGTGATGTTTTCCATGGTGGATTTCCATGGTTTTAGCGTCAATATGCGGCTCCAGCGCATTGGTTTCATAGGGTAATGCAGGAAGTTCAAAAGCCATTTTTATAGAGATTTTAAGTTGAACATAAATAAAATTGAGTTGATGGTATCAGGTATTTTAAAAACCTGTTACACTAACCAATTCCCCACAAAAATGGTTCTAATTATTGCAGAAAACTCTAATTTCTCAATTTATTAAAGAACTGTTGGATCAACTCGGTAGATTTATCGGCATAAAGCCCCCTTTGAACCTTTGTTTTTGGGTGTAACAGAGAAGGCGAAGCACGCAGAAATCCTCTTTTTGGATCCGATGCCGCAAAATATAACCCTCCGATTTGAGCCCAAAACAAGGCTCCTGCGCACATCGCACAAGGTTCCAAGGTTACATACAGTGTACATTCCGGCAAATATTTAGCTCCAAGAGCATCACTGGCAGCGGTGATTGCCAACATTTCCGCATGGGCGGTGACATCCGTCAATTTTTCGGTCTGATTATATGCTTTTGCAATGATCCTATTATTGCATACCACCACTGCACCTATTGGAATTTCACCTTCCTCATAGGCATAGGCAGCCTGCTTCAAGGCCTCATTCATATAATACTCATCTGTGTAAATTTCCATGCCCTTAATAAGCCTATACCTTATAATCATACTAAAAAATCAAGCCAAAGATCTCTTCCCGCACTCCATCATTGATGATCAATGCCAAGATTAGGGATATCAGAAGACCTATACCGGCCTTGATCACATCGTTACTGGCCAATCGATAGGCCCGCACCAATCTGGCCTTCCGTTTTTTTAACTTTTTGGATTTTGCCAACGCAATGGCCAATTCCCTTCCTCCAAGAAGTCCTATAAAGACCCAGGTTGTACTCATGGGCATATTGCTCATACCTTTAAAATAAAACAGAATCACCGCATAGACCAAATCCACGATAGTAGCCGCCCTCACATCGGTAACCCTGGTCTTTTCATTCACTATACCTTGTATTTTGTCCCCCTTCAGGTAAAACAGGAAACCTAAGCCAAGAAATACAAATCCGGTATATGCCACAAACTCCCAAATATTCAAAGATCTGGGGAGAAAGACTGCAATATTGGCCGCATCCTGCATGATCCAGACGGCCCAAAGTGATCCTGAGGTCACCCATTGCAAAATATACCAGTACGGTTTAGGTTTCCCTTTCAGGTAATTATTTACAAATTTCTCCAGTGTAAACCAGATAAGAATGGCAGCAAAAAATGCCACGAGATAGCCTATAAAGCTCTTTTGCATTACCCCTACTATAGTTCCCGCCTTGTAGGTGAAGACATTTAACAGCAGAAAGGTCGTGGAAACCGGCATCCTCAGCCTTGTCATCACCAATAACACAATAGGTGCAGCAAGTTGAAGAAAAACAAAATTTTCAGGAGCCTGATCCAAACCATCCACCCTCAGCCGTTGGTAACTTACATCCCCATCAAATACCACCCAACTATAGGTGACCGTACCCACAAAAATCAACCCCATAAATAACCATAGGTAGTACCATTTGCGTTTGGAGTTTGATGCGATAAAGGTACCTATGGTCTGAATACTGTCATTGGCAATGGCTGAATAAGCCGCCAAAGTAAATCCAAACCACATTGCCGCATAGCTGTAGGGGGTTATGATGCCGGCTATAGAAACCAGAATACAAACAATCAACAAGAAGGTCTTTTGTTTTTTGGTGAAATCAAAAAGTGAATACGCCGCTTTTGAAAGCGCATCTTGGTTGATGTTTTGATCTTTGAGTTTTGCCATTTCGGTGATGTGGCTGGTGATATGAAATCACAAAGTTAACTAAGAAAACCAGAGCTCAATGTTAATAAATTGTTAAATGGAAGAGGCCACCTAAACTGAACTTTTTCTGCAAATGACTGAGAATATCAACCTGCCATTACAAAAAATAAAGATAAAGATATTCACCTACATTTTGGAGGCAATAGTGAATGTTTTTGCAGAAGAGCATCCATTTGTCCACAATTAACAAAACCTTTACATTTAAATGGGGACAATTCCTTTTATCTGTAAGAAATTTGCGCAAATTTTACCCATACTAAAATTTTGTATAATGATTGTACCAGGGGCAAAAAATGGATGGAAGGAAAACGGCTTTTTGGTGATTTCCTTGATAGCCGGAATCCTGTTGTTCATGTTGTCCATAGATATCCTGACATTTTCACTGGGCCGAATAAACAACAAGGTAGCCAATGAAATCTTTATGGCCACCAAAAACCCCTTTGTGGGGCTATTTGTGGGTATATTGATGACCGCACTCATCCAATCCAGTTCCACCATTTCTGCGATGGTGGTGGCTGTAGTGGCATCCGGAAGTATTGACTTGGCCCAGGCCGTTCCCGTGATCATGGGTGCTAATATAGGCACCACCCTGACCTCAAATTTGGTGGCTTTAAGCTTTATCATGAACAAAAAACGCTTTAAAAAGGCCCTGTCCGCAGCAGTACTTCATGATTTTTTCAATATCATCACCGTGATCATCCTATTCCCATTGGAGGTGTACTTCGGGTTATTAAGCCAACTTGCAAGTTATATCACACAGTCACTCTTTGTTGGGTTTGCGGATGCTGGTGAAGGGTATGGCAGCCAAGGCATTTTCCTAAGGCCAATCACTTTATGGCTCAACGAGCAATGGGTATATCATTTAGTAGGTCTTTTAATAGGCATATGCCTATTGATCATATCCATTAAATTGCTGTCTTCTTTAACCTACCGGTCCTTGATTTCCCCCCAATTTCAAAAAGTAAGTAAACATGTGTTTAAGCAACCCTTCAGAGCCTTTTCCTATGGAGTGTTCGCTACAGCTGCCGTTCAATCCAGTACCATTACCACCTCCCTTATCGTAACCTTTGTTGCCAATGGAAGGGTAAGCTTGAAAAAAATCTTCCCCTTTATCCTTGGAGCCAATATCGGCACCACCATCACTGCGGCCATAGCCGCTCTCTATAAAACCGAAGCAGCCATTAGCATAGCAATCGTGCACTTTTTATTCAATGGTATAGGCACATTGATATTTCTGCCCTTGCCCGGAATAAGGAACATTCCCGTAAGATTAGCCTCTCTTTTTGGAAAACAGACGGTAAAAACAAGGTATGTAGGTATTCTATATATTTTGCTTACCTTCTTTATCATTCCCTTCTTTCTGATTTTTTTTAGTAAGGGAGACGCTACTGGAACTGTGGAAAAAGAACAAATTTCGCCCGCAAAAAAAGAAGTAAGCCATGCAGCATTAATCAGGCATGATCCCTTAGAAATGTCAAAGCGATGGAATTAAATTCCTCAGGTTTATCCACATTCACCACATGCCCACAGTCTGGAACCACGGATAGTCTGCTGGAGCTGTGGTTTTTTACCAGCTTTCGGATAGAAGGCAAAAACATATAGTCCTCTTGCCCCATCACATAAAGTGTGGGTATGCCCGTTTCCCTTATCCTGAATAATGATAAAAGTGGGTTCACCTGGGCCACCAAACTAAACCAGCGGATAAATTCCTTCTGATAAAGTTTTTTCGCCTCTTGAATAAACAAGAACCGGCTTTCCTTATGTTTGCTTTTTGGCATGATGATAAAGGCAAACAACTTATACAACAAAAGATAGGGGATAATAGACCTTAGTAAAAAGCCCAATTTCATCAAGACCTGTCCCCTGGTATTCATTTTCATAATGGCTCCTGCCATAACTAAAGACTTCAGACGATCAGGATACCTCTCACTGATTTCCCTAATGATAATTGTACCTAGAGAGATCCCCACAAAATGAGATTGCTGAATTCTCAGATGGTCTAATACTTCTATCACTTCATCTCCAATAAGATCAAAAGAATAACGCTTCAACTTATCGTACTTGGGGTTTTTCGATTTCCCGTGCCCTCTCAGGTCTATCAAAAGCACATTAAAAGTTTTACTAAAGTCCCTGATCTGCTTGAACCATATGGCACTGCTGCCCCCTGCACCATGTATAAAGGTCACCCAATCCGCAGATTCATTTAAAATATAAGTGGAGTAATGAAGCACTCAATCTAAAACGCATCTTTCCCATAAAAGTTTTTTCTTAATTTTTTTTGACATTCAATGACGCTTGCCGGTATATAAATGGGTATTTATGCAAAAAATTTCAATTACTTATTTTAAGTGGCCAGTTTCCGATTTGTTTAAAAATATGAAGTTTTTCCGTTAAATTCGACTAGTCAAAGCCACTTTCCCCATGATAGAAATTGATAATATTTTTATAGAATTTTCAGTCATTTTGCTCTTTGCCACTTTTATGGGTGTACTTGCCCGGATGCTTAAACAACCGCTAATTGTAGCATTCATTGCAGTAGGCATCCTAGTAGGACCTTCCGTTTTCGACTTGGTGCAAAGCAAGCAGAATGTATACTTGTTGGCAGAATTGGGTATTTCCATATTACTATTTGTTGTGGGGCTCAAATTGGACATTGGGCTTATTAAGTCCACAGGCAGAGTGGCCCTATTCTCCGGTCTTGGACAGGTCATTTTTACCTCTGTTTTCGGCTTTTTGATCGCCCTGGGACTGGGTTTTGAACCCATCACCTCTTTATACATTGCCGTGGCACTTACTTTCTCCAGCACCATTATAATCGTAAAGTTACTATCCGATAAAAAAGAAATTGATGCCTTACATGGTCAAATTGCGATTGGTTTTTTGATCGTACAGGATATCGTAGTGGTCATTGCCATGATTATCCTTTCTGCGCTCGGTACTGAAAACGGCAATGCCGATCCGGAATGGGAGGTAATCTGGGTGATAACAAAAGCTTTAGGGATGATAGGGCTTACCTTTGTATTGATGAAATGGGTGATGCCTGCATTAGTAAAATTCATGGCAAAGTCCCAGGAACTGCTCGTGCTTTTTGCCATTGCCTATGCGGTCACTTTTGCTGCCTTAGGTGATTTGATTGGCTTTAGTCAAGAAGTAGGAGCTTTTTTAGCAGGCATTTCCCTGGCCTCCACCTCCTTTAGGGAGGTGATCAGTGGAAGACTGGTGACCATCAGGGATTTTTTGCTGTTGTTTTTCTTTATTGACCTAGGGCTTCAAATTGACCTAACACTTATGGGTGAAGCACTGGGAGCTGCTGCCGTTTTCTCTTTGTTCGTCCTTATCGGAAATCCCATTATCGTGATGGTTATCATGGGCCTGATGGGTTACCGTAAACGGACAGGTTTCCTGGCAGGTCTCACCGTTGCACAAATCAGCGAATTTTCTTTGATTCTGGCCAGCTTGGGGTTAAATCTAGGACATATCGACGAAGCCACCATGGGGCTGATCACACTGGTAGGCCTGATAACCATTGGCCTTTCCACCTATCTAATCATTTACAGTCATCCTATATATGAAAGGCTTGCCCCACTTTTAGGCATTTTTGAACGAAAAGTGCCTTTTGCCGAACAAAAGAAAAACCTCTCCTCGCCAACAGAAAAAGTGGATGTCATCGTTTTTGGGATTGGTAGATTCGGATCCACTCTCTTGGATAGTTTTGAAAAAAAGGGACTATCAGTGCTTGGAGTAGACTTTGACCCACAACTGGTGGGAGAATGTCAAAATAATGGAAAACAGGTTTACTATGGGGATGCAGAGGACCCGGAATTATTGGAACAGCTTCCCCTTGATAAAAGCAAATTCTTTATAAGTACACTAGCCGTTACAGATTCAGACTCAAAGCTATGGGCCTATCTTAAGAAGAATAGTTATAATGGTACTGCATATTTTACAGTCCACAGGGCCTCACAGGCTGAAGCACTGAAAAAATTAGGAGCAAAACACTTCCTGTATCCCTATTCTGATGCAGGATATCACATTGCAGACCGACTGCTAAACAAACACATAGACAGAATAGAGAAAGTTGATGTGAGCAAGCTCCCTAAAGAAGAGTAAATCACCTCTTCAACGACTGAATCCATTTTATGCAACTATCCATCCATCCTTTTTGGGTACCCTCTTTATTGACGGACAAAGCATAACCATGGCCTCCGGTGGGGTATAAATGCATTTCTGCGGAAACCCCTGCAATGGTCAATGCTTCATAAAACCGAATACTGTGAGCCACAGGAACACCCGAATCGTCCTGAGAATGGAAAATAAAGGATGGAGGGGTATTGGCGTCCACGTGTTTTTCATTGGAAAAGTAATCCACCCACTTTGCATCTGTGCCTTCTGGCAGTAGGTTATTCCTAGATCCAGAGTGTGTAAAGGCAGGATCGAATGACACTACCGGGTAACCCAAAATCACGAAATCGGGTCTCGGTGAAAACTCAGCTCTGTATGTGCTCCTTTCTACCTCCTCCGCATCATAATGAGTAGCCAAACTTGAGGCCAGGTGACCGCCTGCAGAAAATCCAAGCACCCCCACCTTTTCTTTGTCAATGCCCCACTTTTCAGCATTTTCCCTGATCAATTTCATGGCTTCTATTGCATCAGTAAGGGGAGCCAGATGAGGAGTTGTTTGACTTTTGGGAGAAGGCAGCCTGTATTTAAGCACCACTCCTGCAATACCCTGGCTATTGAGCCATTTGGCCATGTCCAATCCCTCCCAATCATAGGCGAGCACACCATATCCTCCTCCCGGGCAGATAAGCACCGCATGTCCGGTAGCATTTCTTCTCGCGGGCAAAAACACCTCTACCATAGGCTCAACCACATTTCTCACGACCATTATGTCATTTTCAGCAATCTCCTCTTTCATGTCAGAGGACTTCGCATAGGGAATCTCCCCAGCGTACAAAGGGAGTTGGAAAGGTTGTGACTGAGCAAAACTGTTCATGGCAAACCCAATTAAAATCAGGGTAATGTAAATTTTCATATTTATAAATGTCTTTTAGAGGTCATAACTTGCCCCGCACCGCAGGTCGGGGTAGCCTGCCCCTGCCTGCCCCGAACTTGATTCGGGGAACTTGATTCGGGGAACTCGTTTCGGGGGAATCTCGCAATCTTAATCATCCCCCCCGTGTGACGTACTCGTCATGCTCGATTTCACCTGTCGAGATTGGTAATTTCTTCTTTGGCTTGTACCATCAATGCTGCTCCATAAGCTGACCCTAAGGGAAAGTCGGAAAATTTAAGTTCAAATCCCGGCAGAATTTTTTCAAGCATTTTAATGAAGACCTGGTTATGCACAAAACCTCCATCAATATACACCTTTTTTGTTTTCGATTTGCCCAGTGCCAATAAAAGTGACGCTCTTTGTAATCTTGCCAATCCCCAAATCACCTGATAATATGCCCCCTCGAAAGTGTCATACATCCCTATATCCCATCGGTCCTCAGGGAACATTTCTTGAATCAGGGGTGTACGCTCCATGGTCTGTGGGTAAAAACAGTTCTCACTTTGCCCGGAATAAAAGTCCTTTAAAAGAGACTCATCAGGCTCCACAGATTTATAAAATTTGGCTTCTTTATTAAAATGTTTATTAAGCCTTTCCAACTGGTGATCTAACTCGTAACCTAATAAAAACCTACTGGCCTTAACGGTTCCTCCAGTAATGGAAAGGAAATTGAGGCAGTCATTTTGTAACTCTTCAAAGGTGAGTTCACCTACAGGATAGGGGTTTAAGGTGATACTCCAGGTGCCAGTAGAAATTAAGACAAAGGGTTCCTTTAGCTTCAACAAATAGGAAGCCAAGGCCGAACTGCTATCATGAATCCCCACCCCTACCTTTACATTTTGCCCACACAGGTTTGTATGAAAGTAATGGGTGGTAGGCACCGTCTTGGGAAACTTTTTGGCAATGCCTTCTTTGTATACCCAGTCATGGTAATCTTTCTTAGGAAAGTCCCAAAGTTTCGTATGACAGCCTATGGAAGTAGGCTCACTCACGAATTCCCCCGTAAACAGGTATGAAATGTATTGGGGCAGATGTAGGCTGTACTTGATCTTCGCAAAAACAGTTGGTCGCTTTCGCTTCAACCACAAGAGTTGCAAGCCCGAATTTAACATTCCCAAGGTGGGGGAAGCCGTAACCCTATTTATTTCTTCCTCAGAATAATTACTGTAGAACTCCTGATGAAGGTCATCTGGAAATTTCTTCAAATAATTATATATAGGTGTAATAGGTTTCCCCTCTTCATCCACCGAGACAAAAGATGCTCCATACGTGGAAAAATTCAAGGCCTTTACCGTGTACCTGGCATCATTACAAAGTTCATCAACTTTTCTTTTTGCCCATTCAACAATTTTTTCCAGGTCATCACATTCCTCCCCATCTTCATCAGTGATGGTTGGGAATTTCACATATTCCTCGCTGATCTCATTCAGTTCCATGTCAAATAAAAAAAACTTTTTATTTGTTTTACCGATATCAAAGATCGCAACTACGGGTATGGCCATTGTATTAATGTTTTTAAAATGCCCCGGGGCAATACAAGCCTGCCTGGTGCATTTGAATTTATAATCCGGTGGAAAGAGCCTTGCTTCCCCTTTCTTCAATCAAATTTTTTCTCACCTGTGCATCCCTGAACGTTTGAACTGGGGCCAATGCAGCCCCTGCCTGTCTCCTGGCTTCTGCAATCAGTGGTCTCACATCAGTTCGGTAGGCATCTTGCAATATTTCCTGAGCAAGCACTGGGTCATTTTGCTCTCGGGCTTGTTCCAATTTCTCCCTATCAATTAGAAGTGCCTGGGCATAGGCCAGCTGTATAGCCTCCACGGATTGTAGCAAATCCTCCAAAGGATCTTTGAGGTTGTGGCTGGCATCTATCATCCAGGCAGGGGAAGGGTTTTTGCTTCCTTTATCCTTCATCCCTTCCACCAACTCATTAAAAATCAGGAAGAGCTGATACGGTTTAAGCGCTCCCACGGTGAGGTCGTCATCTCCAAATTTGGAGTCATTGAAATGAAAGCCTCCCAACTTGCCTTGCCACATCAATGTGGATACAATCTGCTCAATATTGGTGTTGGGCAAGTGGTGGCCTAAATCCACCAAGGTAAAAGCCTTTTCGCCTAATTCCCTGGCAAGAAGATGGGATGTCCCCCAGTCTTGTATTACCGTGTGATAAAAGTGAGGTTCGTAGGGCTTATACTCCACAAAAAGTTTCCAATCCTCCGGAAGGTATACATATATTTCCTGAAGAGATTCCAGTGTTCGCTGTAAAGCTTTACGGAAATTCATTTGACCCGGAAAGGATGAACCATCTGACAACCACACTGTCAGGGATTTAGAGCCCAGCTCCTTGCCATAGTGAATGACCTCTTTATTATGGGCCACTGCCTGATCCCTCACCTGCTTAGAAGTATGGCAAAGGGAACCAAACTTATAGGAATGGTGCTGACCCTCCTGATCCTGAAAGGTGTTGGAGTTCATCGCATCGAAGATCAAACCATGGGATGCTGCATGTTCTTTTATTGCCCCTGCATCCGAGGGGATGTCCCAGGGAATATGCAGGGATATGGCTCCTGAGGCCTTATTTAATGCATGTAACAATCCCACATCATCCATCTTTTCTTCCAGAGACCTGGGCTCTCCCCCTCCTGGAAACCTCCCAAAACGGGTGCCTCCCGTACCTAGCGCCCAGCTGGGGATGGCTACTTGAAAGCCCTTAATGCTTTTAAGAATTTGTTCTACATTTATATGCTTCTCTTCCAATCTTTGCTTTAAATGAGCAAAACTCTCCCGGTGCTTCGGAAGAGTTTTGTCATTGTGCGATTGGATGAATTGATCATCTATTCGCATATCACCAATTTATCTTACGAAGGCAGCTGCTACACCACCGTCAACATTCAAAATGTTACCTGTACTTTTGCTCAAATCCCCACCAACAAATGCAAAAACTGCACTTGCGATATCATCGGTAGATATGATCTCATTCATAATGGTACGCTTAGCGTAGAAGGCAGGTAACTCCTCCACTTTGATCCCATAGGCCTTGGCTCTTCCGGCGGCCCATCCGCCTTCCCAAATGTTACTACCTGCAATTACCGCATCGGGATTCACCACATTGACACGGATTTTTTCAGGGCCCAGTTCTGCGGCCAGCAATCGGCTCATGTGTACCTGGGCGGCTTTTGCGGTACCATAACCCACATTATTGGGGCCGGATACCAGGGCATTTTTACTGGCTATATTAATGATGTCCCCGCCTTTATCCTGCTTTCTTAGCACTTCCACTGCTGCTTTTGTTACTGCAAATTGTCCTTTCACCAATACATCTTGCAGCAGGTCCCAATCCTTTTCCGAAGTTTCGGCAATGGGTTTTGAGATGGCAAGACCAGCACAGTTTACGATAATGTCCAAACCACCAAATTTCAACGTTGCCGCTTTTATTGCTTTGGTTATGTCTTCACTTTTGGAAACATCCATAACAGAACCTGCACCTGTGTCTTTTTCGTAGGTGTCTACAGCTTCATCAAGCCTATCTTGGTGAATGTCGGTGACGAACACGCAGGCACCTTCTTTGGCCATGCGGTCGGCAATGGCTTTACCAATCCCTCCAGCACCCCCAGTCACCAATGCAATTTTTCTGGACAATGGCTTTTCCTTGGGCATACGCTGCAGCTTGGCCTCCTCTAACAGCCAATATTCTATGTCGAAGGCTTCTTGCAAGGGAAGGGCTACATATTCTGATATAGCCTCGGCCCCTTTCATCACATTGATGGCATTGATGTAAAATTCGCTGGCCACCCTGGCCGTTTGTTTGTTCTTTGCATAGGTAAACATGCCCACACCTGGCCAAAGAATCACCACGGGATTCGAATCCCTCATTGCCGGGCTGTTTTCCCTTTTATGGTTCTCGTAATAATCGGTATAGTATTCCCGGTATTTTTGAAACTCCTTCTCTAGATACTCCTTTATTGAGGATGTGTCACTTAAATCTTTGTCGGCAGAAATATCCAATACCAAAGGCCGGATTTTAGTCCTTAGGAAATGGTCCGGACAACTTGTGCCTAACGGGGCCAACTTCTCTAAATCCTTACTATTGATGTACTCCAATACTTTCTCGTCATCGGTAAAGTGGCCTACCATGCGGTTATAGCTGGATGCGAGTCCTCTCAAGAGAGGAGCAAGGATTGCTGCCTGATCCTTTCTGGCCTCAGGAGCCAGGGAGTCCACCTTTTTGCCACCAAATACCGGTCTCTTCTTTCCATAGTTGTCTTCCAAATATTGAGAAGCTTTTTCTATCACCTCCAAACTGTTCATATAGCACTCATAGGAGGTTTCACCCCAGGTAAACAGACCGTGCCCGCCAAGCATAATCCCCCTGATGCCAGGATTATCCTTCACTGCCTTTTCAAGCTTAAGCGCGATATCAAAGCCCGGTCTTTGCCAGGGTACCCAAGCTATCTGTCCATCAAAAAGCTCTTCTGTGATTTTCTCTCCCTCCTTTGAGGCGCAAATTGCAATAGCTGCATCCGGATGCAGGTGATCAATGTGCTTAAAAGGCAGAAAGGCGTGCAAGGGGGTGTCTATGGAAGGGGCTTTGGAGTCCAGGTCGTAAATACAGTGGTTGAACAAGCCCACCATTTCATCTTCAAATTCTAGTCCTCTATAGACATTTTTCAATGCATGCAACTTCTCTTGATATAGCCCTGCCAATCCACTCCTGGTCAAGGTGCCAATGTCACCACCAGAACCTTTGATCCACATGATCTCTGTTTCCTTGCCTGAAAGTGGATCCTTCTCCATGGTTTTACAACTGGTGTTCCCTCCACCGTAGTTGGTGATCCTCAGATCTGATCCCAATATATTTGAACGATATAGCAACAAGGCTACTTGATCATCCCCAAGTTCCTTTTCTTTTTCATGATCCCAGAGATAATTGACGTGCTTGAACGTTTTTTCTGCAATTGACATATTGTAAGAAATTAATTTATATAGTGTGAATTCTTTAATCGAATCTTCGAAATTTAGCGAATATACATTTCCTCCCTCTAATAACTATCCTGTGCTATGCTGATAGGGCAATTTATTCTAAGGTCCATACAGAAATCCCGTTGGTAAGGGCTGAATAAGTATTAGTACTAGTGGCACCTTAGGAATAGGGTTTCTGTAGAGTAACTTGTGTACTGCGGAGGTCCTCTGCGAATATCTGCGAAATCTGCGGGAGATATTTGTCCATAGTATGGTTAACATAACACTAGGTTAAAGATACGGTTAAATATGTGGAAGGAAAAGCGAAGGTAACCATTAATACGGAGAGGGACTGGTGGAAGTCCACCCCCCATCTATGACAACACATTGCCCGGTAATATGGCTGGCCCTATCCGAAACCAAGAAGACCGCGGTATTCGCAATATCCTCGGGTTTAGCCGGGCTTCCCATGGGTGTAATGCGGGACCAAGTGTCCTCGTAACCTTCCTCAGCAGAAGTCCTTTCTGTTAAAGTAGCCCCCGGTGCGATGGCATTCACCCTGATCTTATGAGGAGAAAGCTCCACAACCAAGGTCTTGGCTAACATCTCCAAGGCAGCCTTGCTCATACCGTAGGCGGCCAAATTTTCATGCGCCTGATGACCGGTCACGGAGGACATGAAAAGTATGGCTCCACCACCACCCTGCTTTACCATTTGCCTGGAAGCGGATTGTGCAAGGAAAAAACTGCCTTGCACATTAAGCCTAAGCACGCTTTCTAAATCCTCCGCCGGATAATCCAAAAAGGGACCAAATAAGGTAATCCCTGCGTTGGGTATAGCCATGTTCAACGAGCCAAAATGGGATACCGCCACCTTAACCAAACCCTCCACAAACCCGGGGTCTGCGGCATCTCCAGGCCAGGCCAGGCAACTTTTGGACGCAAGCTGGTTTACCTTTTCAGCAGCTCTGTGACAAATTTCTTCATCCAAATCATTGAGGACTACTTTGACCCCGTTTTGAACCAGCTCTTTACAGATGGATAGTCCAATACCCACCCCCGCCCCGGTGACTACCGCCACTGGGGGAGAGGGAGACTGATGGAACAGGTAACTTTGCATGAGCCAAGAATCAATGGCTATCCTTGGATACCTCGCTACCGGAGCTTCCTTTCAGAAAATCTAAATCTACTCCAAGATTGGCTTGCTCCACATGTTTCACATACAAGCCAACATAGCCTCTGTCCGAAATAGGCTCCGGTCTTTTCCAGGCTTTTTTCCTTTCGGCAAGTTCCTCATCGGATACCAACAAGTCCAATTTTCTATTGGGCACATCCAGAGTGATCTTATCCCCGGTTTTAACGACTGCAAAATTCCCTCCCTCTGCGGCCTCCGGCGAAGCATGAAGGACTACTGTGCCAAACCCTGTACCGCTCATTCTTCCATCTGAAATTCGGATCATGTCAGTGATGCCTTTATCCAATACTTTGGGAGGTAGCCCCATATTTCCTACCTCTGGCATTCCGGGATAACCTTTGGGTCCTACATTCTTCAATACCATGATACAGGTCTCATCAATGTCTAGATCAGGGTCATCGATTTTATTTTTATAATCATCTATGTCTTCAAAAACCACCGCCCTGCCAGTGTGGGTCATCAATTGCGGAGAAGCGGCAGAAGGTTTGATGATGGCACCTGTTTCACATAAATTACCCTTCAAGACTACAATTCCGGAAGTTTTATTGAAGGGTTTATCAATTGCAGCGATCACTTCTTCATTGAAGTTTTCAAAGATCTCATTATTGGTTCCTATGCTGTTACCATTTACCGTGATGCAGTCGTTGTGCAGGTGATCTTTGAGCTGCCGGATGATGGCAGGCAATCCTCCCGCATAATAAAGGTCCTCCATAAAGTATTGTCCAGAGGGCTGCAGATTGGCCAATAATGGAATATTCGCCGAAAATTTGTCAAAATCTTCCAAGTTTAGATCCACTCCTATACGGCCTGCAATGGCCAAAAGGTGTACCACGAAATTAGTGGAACCTCCAATGGCGGCATTTACCATAATGGCATTTTCAAAAGCCTCCCTGGTGAGGATATCCCCAATCTTGAGGTCATTTTCCACCATTTTCACAATCTCCATTCCTGATAGGTGAGCTAACACCTTTCTGGCCGAATCAGGTGCCGGTATAGCCGCATTACCAGGCAGGGAAAGCCCTAGCGACTCCACCATACAGGCCATGGTACTGGCTGTGCCCATTACTGCACAATGCCCATCACTCCTGCACAAACCGGATTCAGCAATATACAACTCCTCCTGGCTCATGCGACCGGCCCTTGACTCTTCACTGAATCTCCAAATATCGCTGGTACTGATTGAGGTGCCCCTATACCTTCCCGTCAGCATTGGCCCACCGGATACCACTATCGTAGGCAAATTCACGCTGGCGGCTCCCATGACCAGTGAGGGGGTGGTTTTGTCGCAACCACAAAGCAGCACAACCCCGTCCAAAGGGTTTGCTCTGATAGATTCCTCTGTATCCATACTCGCAAGGTTACGGTAGAGCATGGCCGTGGGCTTCATCAATGTCTCGCCAAGCGACATAACAGGAAATTCAACAGGCAGTCCGCCAGCTTCGAATACCCCTTTTTTTACAAACTCCGCCAGTTCCCTGAAATGACTGTTACAGGGAGTTAATTCAGACCAAGTATTACAAATGCCAATTACCGGCTTTCCGTTTAACTCATGTGTTGGAATCCCTTGTTTTTTAAACCAAGACCTATAGATCAGTCCATCTTTTCCTGTTTTGCCGAACCATCCTTGGCTTCGCCGTTCCTTTTTTTCCATTTTTTGAAGGTTATTTAAGCTTTAATATGATAAGCTGGGTTTTTTATATGCATCATTCATGGAATACCAAAAATCAAAATCCCAAGTAACAATGGTACCCACCAGCATAGTGTAGGTCAAATATACAAAATATGTGAAACCTCGGGAGCCGGAATACAAATTTTCGATATTCTCCCCACTCTAGCTCAGCATATAATTCAAAATAGTACAATTTCTCCATTCCGGGTATTCTATGCAACAAAAGGATAAACCAATTCAGGCCGCCTTTGACCGTTTATTACAAATTTCCAGGTATTTCTCTAATTCAGTTGTTTTAATGGCAGGGCTTGGCCTATATTGGTGAAATTAAATTTGCCACCAGATATCATATTAAACATCCAAAGTAACCATTATGAGTTTTGAAATCCATTCACCAAAAGACGTCTATGATGCCATTATTGTAGGTTCAGGGGCAGGAGGCGGAATGTCCAGTAAAATCCTTTCGGAAGCCGGGCTAAGCGTGGCCGTTGTAGAGGCAGGTAGTGATTTTGATCCGGCCTTGGAGGAATATAGGACCCAGATGAGGTATCCCTGGGAATCGCCCAGGAGAGGGGCCAATACCCAACGGGCCTTTGGTGATTTTGACGCTGCCTATGGGGGTTGGGAAATAGAAGGCGAGCCCTACACCCGCAAGAACGGAACGGAGTTCGATTGGTTCAGGTCCCGCATGTTGGGAGGCAGGACCAATCACTGGGGACGAATTTCCTTAAGGTTCGGTCCGGATGATTTCAAGCGGAAAAGTATAGACGGGTTGGGGGATGATTGGCCCATCAGCTATGATGATATTAAGCCCTATTACGACCGGGTAGACAAAATAGTAGGGGTATTTGGAAGCAAAGAAGGAATCCACAATGAGCCGGACGGCTTTTTTCTCCCACCACCCAAGCCCCGGCTTCACGAACTTGTTTTTATGTCCGGAGGTAAAAAAGCCAATATCCCGGTTATTCCCTCGCGTATTTCGGTATTAACCCGCCCTGTCAACAATGATCGGGGTACCTGCTTTTTTTGTGCACAATGCAGTAGGGCATGCCAGGTTTATGCGGATTTTTCAGCAGGAACGGTTCTGGTGAAACCCTCCATGAAAAAGGGGCATGTGGACCTGTACACCCATGCGATGGTAAGAAAAGTGACGACCAATGATCGGGGCGAAGCCACAGGCATATCCTATGTGAGCAAGGTGGACATGAAGGAATATAAACTTCGGGGCAGAGTAGTGGTTCTGGGAGCATCTGCTTGTGAGACCGCCCGTATCATGCTCAACTCCAAATCACAACAGCACCCCGACGGTATTTCCAATAGCAGCGGTATGTTGGGCAGGTATCTTCATGATTCTACAGGTGCCAGTAGAGGGGCCTTTCTGCCCTCACTGCTAGGGAGAGCCAAATACAATGAAGATGGGGTAGGGTCCATGCATGTGTACACCCCTTGGTGGCTGGACAACAAGAAGCTGGACTTCCCTAGAGGCTATCACTTGGAATTTGGAGGAGGGATGCGCATGCCCAATTATGGATTTGGGTTTGGTATGGATTCCATCCGAAAGCACCTCAAGGACGAATTTGGTAATCCGCAGCCCAATGGAGGATATGGGGCAGGTTTAAAAAGGGACATCCGTAATTATTATGGCGCCACGATTGGGATTTCGGGCAGGGGAGAAAGTGTACCACAGTATGACAATTATTGTGAGATAGACCCAAATATTGTTGACAAATATGGGATCCCAGTGCTCCGGTTCCACTATAACTGGACTGATCATGAGGTAAAGCAGGCCAAGCATATGCAGGACACCTTCGAGGAGATGTTTCAAGCCATGGGTGCCACCATTTTAGGCCAAAAGCCAGGGCCTGAAAGTAATTATGGCCTGGCCGCTCCAGGCAGGATTATCCACGAGGTAGGGGTGACCAGGATGGGAAATGACCCTAAAACTTCCGTTTTAAACAAGTTTTCCCAGGCCCATGAATGTAAAAACCTATATGTAGTGGATGCGGGATCATTTGTTTCTCAGGCAGATAAGAACCCTACCTGGACCATTATGGCACTTTCCATTCGGGCATCGGAGCATATTGTGGAGCAGTTGAAGCAAAAGAACATTGGCTAAACCACTCGGAGTTGTTTCCTCTGCCAGTTCTAAAAATGTGAAATATTAACCCCATAGCCTGGGTATTTCTTAGCGCTAATAAAAAAAATAGCTATTTTTACATGCCAGAATCAAAAATCTATGGGAAGAGCATTTGAATTTAGAAAGGAAAGGAAATTCAAACGTTGGAGCAAAATGTCGAAGGTCTTTACCAGGCTCGGTAAAGAAATCGTCATGGCTGTAAAAGCGGGCGGTCCGGATCCGGATAACAATGCCAAACTCCGTACAGTCATTCAGAATGCCAAGGGCGCATCCATGCCCAAGGACAGGATTGAGGCAGCCATTGCAAGGGCAAGCAATAAAGATGAAAAAGACTACGAGGAGATCACCTATGAGGGTTATGGGCCACACGGAGTAGCTGTGATTGTAGAAACCTCCACCGACAACCTTAATCGGACTGTCGCAAATATCAGGCATTATTTCACCAAAGCGGGTGGCTCCTTGGGTACTTCCGGATCGGTAAGCTTCATGTTCGAAAGAAAAGCGGTGTTCCGTTTTGCAAAGAATAGCTGGGACATTGAAGAACTGGAGTTGGAACTGATTGATTTTGGATTGGAGGAAATAGCCGAAAATGAGGGAGAGCTTTTTATTTACACGGAATTTGAGGATTTCGGCAATATGCAAAAAGCACTAGAGGACAGAGGAATAGAGATCATCAGTGCAGATTTTCAGCGTTTCCCCATGTCTATGACCGAGCTCACGCCTGAACAAGAGGAGGAGGTCAATAAAATGATAGAACGTATCGAAGAAGACGATGACGTCAACCATGTGTACCATAACATGGCGTAGTCTTCTCTTATTTTAAATGAACGAATGGCATTTCCTAAACGAAAAAACCTGCGGGAGCAAACCCGACAAAAACTTATAGTGGTAGGCAGTAGAAATCCTGTAAAGTTAAAAAGTACAGAAGATGCCTTTTTGGCCGCATTCGAAGATCAATTTATAATCCAGGGTCTTGAGGTAAATTCCCAAGTTTCAGATCAACCCAGAGGAGATGTAGAAACTTACACAGGAGCATATAATAGGGCCTCATCTGCCAAAAATGCCTTTCCAGAAGCCGATTATTGGGTAGGAATTGAAGGTGGCGTGGATGAGGTTGGGGAACAAATGGTTGCCTTTGCCTGGATTGTTATCCTTAATGGTTCGCAGGTAATAGGAAAGGCTAAGACCGGCACCTTTTTTCTACCAACCTCCATTAAATCATTGGTGGATAAGGGTATGGAGCTTGGGGAAGCCGATGACAGGGTTTTTCAACAAAATAATTCCAAGCAAAACGGGGGATCTGTTGGACTTTTGACTCACGGTATCATCAACCGTAAATCCTACTATGAACAAGCAGTACTATTGGCTTTAATCCCGTTCCTGAATAAGGAGCTTTATTAGTGGCTATGCCTCATAGAAAGAATCAATTGGAAAATCATTTTCATAGTCATTACCTTTGCCACCGCAATTAAAAAAAGAGATATGTTAGAAGAGCTAGCACAAGATAACTTAGAAGAGGTGATATTGGCCAACGATAAAGTGTTGGTGCAGTATGGCGCTACCTGGTGTGGCAACTGTAGGATCATGAAGCCAAAAATGAAGCGGCTTAGCAATTCCCACGAAGATATAAAATTCCTATATGTAGATGCAGAGAAGTTGCCAGAATCCCGTAAATTGGCCCAAGTGACCAATTTACCCACATTTGCTGCCTTTAAATCCGGAAAATTGGTAAATCAGGTTCAAACAAATAAGGAGGAGGTACTAAAAACGCTGATTGATGAGGTTACCGATAATTAAACACGTACTCGGCTTTATTGAGGAAAATGATGAGGACTGGGTCAATGAGACCATAGAACTTTTGGAATCCATGACGGAAATCAGCAGCTTGAAGGACGAAGAGTTGGACGTTATAGGGGAATTACTTTCAAACCTACATGGTACATTGGAAGTTAACCAAATGATCAAAAATGGCATGGACAAAAAAGAAGCCATGAATGCCTTTATGAAAAGGGTGACAGGCGCTATAGATAATTAGGATAAATTCACAATAGATTAGGTAGGAAAGTTGTTAATCACCCAGTTTTCACCAATTACCTATTGATTGTGTGGGGCATGTTTTTAAAACATGCCCTCTTCTATTATTATAATGGTCTCTGAACCAAGTGAGGATTATAATTAAATTGTTTGGGATACTGGTAATCTAACCAGATTGGGCATATAAAAAAATGAACAGCACACCACCAAAAACATTCAAAGACCCCAAATATTTTCACACAGGTAGATGGGCAAAAAATCATTGTTGACTTCTTTTTTTGACCATCCATGCCTTAATTCCTACTCGCTGATTTGCCTTAAAAAGGAGGTAAGTGCCTCTCTCCAGTTAGGGGCGGCGTCCCAATTTTCACCCAAGTATAGCTCATCCCTTACCAAGAATTTTAAATAGTATTTGACCACTATTCTGTTTGGGTCTATGTCTGCTGGAATCGTCAGGCCCATATTTTCCATGATATCCCCTTCCCTACCCTCTATTTTCATCAGAATGAACTGCACCCTGTCCCTTATCAATTCTTGGTTACTTTTGGCAGTGGTAAGAAACTCCACTTGGTAAGGATACACTTCTTCAAATACCGCCTCTAGTCCTTCCCTTTCTGCTCTTTGCTCAGCTTGCCGCTCTGCTTCACTCTTGCCAAATAAATCATGCCTGAAAGAGAGAAGGTATCCGGCATCTCCAGATGCCCCTGTAAGCATCACCCCCAGCTTAAACACATCAAGGTTTAAAGGATTTCTCCTGATATAATTACTGCTTCTCCTCGCACCACCTCCATCCTCTACTTGCGGGAATTCAGGAATATCTATGACCAAGAAATTCTCAGAAGGTCGATTGTTACCCACGGATTTCACCTGCTCAGAAAATTCCTCCAAACTAGGAGCATTGACTGAAACTTGATCTCCAGGCTTAACAATGGAAGCATCTTTGCTAAATGGAAAGATATTTAGATGGAAATTACCTTTCCCTGTCATGGTA
>PXCO01000220.1 GCA_003565295.1 Cyclobacteriaceae bacterium | reverse complement strand
TTCACTGGATATGGAGGCCAATTTACGCAGAACAAGGGATCAGGATATGCTGTAAGGTGTATCAGGAAGTTTTAATATAATTATGGTGAACAAAGTGAATGGAGTGAAAAAGGGCATAAAAAAAATCAAGACCTGGCCGCTGAGCTTGTACTTGCTGACCTGCTTGCTGGCGTTGGAAGTTCCGCAGCTTTTGGCCCAATCCCAAAGCAAGGATATCAAGGTCATCAAGGATAGGGTCATTGAGGAGCTGTTGGACGTAAGGATCGATGAAAAAGAAATTGCAACTGTCCTGTCTTCCCAAAGAGCCGACGGAACCTGGCCGGATATTGATTATGAAGACGTGTCCAGAACAGGGTTTGAACATAGGTTCCATACCGGAAATATGGTAAAGCTTAGCCAGGCGTATCAGAAAAGAGGCAATAAGTACAGGAAAAAAAAGGAGGTCCTGAACGCTATCTCTAAGGCTTTGGAAAACTGGGTGCAGGAGGATTATTTCTGCGACAACTGGTGGCACAATCAAATAGGGACCCCTAATAATTTGGTATCTGTAATGCTCTTGGTAGGAGACCAACTTCCGGAGGACCTGGTCCAGGCCGCTCAGCCCATGATTGGCAGAGCCCATCTCAATGCCTCCGGGGCTAGACCGTCAGGAGACCGGATCAAAATTGCAGGCATATTGGCCAAAAACCTGCTCTTTATTGAAGATTACGAGCGATTCGATAAAGTGATCCGGGTTATAGAGGGAGAAATCAAGTTTTCGGAGGGAAGAGGCATGCAATACGATTATAGCTTCCATCACAGGGTGGACAGGGTCAATAATACCCTTTCCTACGGCTTGGGATACGCGGATGCCTTCGTGGAATGGGCGGTGTATACGGCTGGAACTCAATACGCCTTTTCCAACGATAAAATGGAGCAATTGGTGGACTACTATTTGGATGGGATTTGCAAGACCATGGTTTTTGGTAAATACCCGGGTCCCGGGGCCAAGAACCGTAGTGTGGCCAGAGAAGGGGCACTTAAACCTATGGGTGCTGGTACCCCCAAGAAAATCATCCAGGCTACCGATTATCGCAGAGAGGAAATAAATACCATCATCAAAACCAGGGAAGAGGGTATCTCTAGCTACCCGTATTCCCATAGTACTTTTTATTGGCATTCGGAGCATTTCACTTTTCAGCGACCGGAGTATTTTGCCTCAGTAAGGATGTTCAGTACCCGCAATCATAATATGGAGGTGCCCTACAACAGTGAAGGGTTGAAAAACCATCATAGGGGAGATGGTGCAAATCATGTCTTAGTGCATGGAGAGGAATATTTGGACATTTATCCGGTAATGGATTACCAAAAAGTTCCTGGAGCCACCATCATGCAAAAGGAACAACTTCCCACAGCGGATCAAATCCAAAAGCTCGGCACCATGGATGTTGTGGGTGCCGTTACGGATGGGATGTATGGGGCTGTTGCCTTTGACTTTCGTAGTCCACATGACCCTTTGGAATCAAGGAAGAGTTGGTTCTTTTTTGACGAGGGTTATGTTTGTTTGGGAGCTGGGATACAGTCCAAGGGCAAGTCTCCAGTGTTTACCACGTTAAACCAGCATCTGTTGCGGGGAGAGGTTGTTGCACGCTACTCCGAAGGCGAGCAAGAAATAAGTGATGGTGAACGTAAGCTTTCCGGGGCAAATTGGATCTACGCTGACGGAGTAGGTTATATACTACCTGGCAACGAGGATTTATACCTGAACAAAGGGCCTGTCACAGGCAACTGGAGAACGATTAATGAGCAAAGTAGCGCCCCAAAGGAGGACGTTACAAAACGGGTTTTATCCTTATGGTTGGATCACGGTGCAGGGGTCAAGGATGGGGATTATGCCTATATGGTCATCCCTACGGAAGAGGTGGAATCGGTAAAGCATTTTGCCCAGTCCCCGCCTTTGGAAATAATTAGAAATGACAAAAATATCCAGGCAGTTAGTCACAATGGCAAAGGGATCATACAGGTGGTAAGTTATCAACATGCTGAATTAGAACTTCCCAATGACCTAGTGTTGACCATGCATGGCCCGGGGCAACTCATTCTGCATTTTGATGGGAAAACCCTTAAGAAGGTTGCAGCAGCGGACCCCTCTCGAAAAATGGGCAAGCTGCATTTTAGTTTGACGCAACAAATTGACAGCAAATCCCCGGCATTGGTTAGTCATTGGAATCCCCAAGGGCAACTTACGGAGATGGCTGTGACCTTGCCTACCGGCAACTATGCCGGGCAAAGTATAATTGTAGAACTATAACTATTCAAGTATGAAAAATATTCAATCATTTGCCATCCTATTTCTTCTTCTAGTTTCCCCATTACTGGGTCAGGAAGTGCCAAAAGCCATTCCTGTGGAGGACCACCCTCGATTGTTACTCCTGAAGGGGGAAGAGGATGACATTAAAAAGAATGTTAAATCCGATCCAAGATGGGAAAAGCTTCACGCTGCCATCATGCAGGAGGCGGACAACATGTTGGTGGAGGATTTTTTGGAACGCAAGCAAATCGGAAGAAGGTTACTGTCGGTCTCTAGGGAAGCGCTGAGAAGGATATTTCACCTGAGCTATGCCCACAGAATGAGCGGTGAGCAAAAATACCTTAAAAGAGCGGAAGAAGAGATGCTTACCGTATCCAAGTTTTCGGACTGGAACCCCAGCCATTTTCTGGACGTAGCAGAGATGACAATGGCGGTGTCCATAGGATATGATTGGTTGTTCGAGGGGCTTTCGAAGGCTTCAAAGCAAACCATAAAAAAGGCCATTGTAAATCTAGGGATCAAACCCTCCTACGATGAGGACTACAATTGGTTTTTGTCGGCCACCCATAATTGGAACCAGGTATGCAATGCGGGAATGGCCTATGGAGCATTGGCCATTTATGAAGACGAACCGGAGCTGGCACACCGGACGATCCAAAGGGCGGTGGAAACTATTTCCCTGGCCATGGAAGACTATCAGCCAGATGGAGCCTATCCCGAAGGCTATGGGTATTGGGCATATGGAACTACTTTTAATGTGCTGTTTCTAGATGTCATTGAGAGAGTTTATGGTACCGACTTCGGACTCAACCAGGTTCCCGGATTTTTGGAGACTGCCGGGTTCTTCAAAAATATGTCGGGAGTTACCGGTTATTCCTATAACTGGGGAGATGCAGGAGGGGGCCGGGGAAGCATCACTCCCGCCATGTATTGGTTTGCGGAGAGAAACCAGGAGCCTTCATTGCTTTGGGTAGAGCGTGCACATTTTGACCAAAGAGACTTAAGTAGGTTCACTTCAAATAGAATTTTGCCTGCCGCCATGATCTGGGGAAAAAATATTGCGTTGGATAAAATCCCCGTACCGGAACGGAAGGTTTGGGTTGGTCAGGGGGCAAATCCTGTTGCCCTTATGCGTACTTCCTGGACTGACCCCAATGCCATCTACTTGGGGTTTAAGGCAGGATCTGCTTCCGTTAACCATGGGCACATGGATATAGGTTCCTTTATCATGGAAGCGAATGGTATACGCTGGGCCATGGATTTTGGGAGCCAAAGTTATGAAACGCTGGAGTCCAAGGGCATTGCCTTGTTTGGCCGCACCCAGGATGCGGAACGATGGTCGGTGTTCCGGTTGAATAATTTTGTCCATAATACCCTGACGTTTGACGGGGAGTTGCAGCGGGTAGATGGCTATGCCAAAATCGATAATTATGGGGATGCTGAAGACTTTTCCTTTGCCCTATCGGATGTGAGCACGGCTTATGGTGACCAGGTGGAAGCCTTCCAGCGCGGAGTCGCCATTGTGGACCAGTCGTACGTGGTGGTAAAGGATGAAATCAAAAACAAATCGGGCGTTACCCATCTTCGTTGGAATATGTTGACCCCTGCTGATGTGGAAGTTAGGGGAGATGAGGCTGTGTTGACCAAGGATGGACAAAGCCTGAGGCTAAGGATCAATGGGTTGGAAAACGTGAAGTGGAGAACCTACTCTACTGAGCCCACTACCGACTATGATGCCCCAAACCCGGGGACCATCATGGTGGGCTTTGAATATGAGGCAAAACCAAATGAAACCATAGGCTATGAGGTATATCTACTTCCAGGTGATGAAAGTGCACCTGGCAGTATGCATAAGCCACTTGGGCAATGGTAAGCTTAACACCTAATCATTAATCAAAATTCTATCATGAAATGCCCATGAGAAAAGTTCTCACACAGGGGGGATAGCTATCGGGGCTGGGAATTCCTCCCGATAGCCATCGGGATGACCTATAAAAAACAAATTATAAACATATGAAATTACTTCAGTATTTACCGGTTTTCCTTTGCGGTGTCAGTTTGTTTTGTGGTTCCTGTAGTGAAAAGGAACCACGAGTGATCGATGAAAGGGAAAACGAGAAAACATTGAAAAGTGCAATCCCCATCGCTAAAGTTTGGGCGGGTCATCCTGTGGGATTTGCTTTGATGACAGAAGGACAGAGACAGTATGTGGCATTCTATGATGAAAACAGGCATATGGTGCTTGGGCAGCGGGAATTGTCTGGGGATGCTTTTGAACTGCACACCATGCCGCTTTTCGATAGGGAAGAGGGGAAAGGCACCAGCACCATACTCAATTGGGATAGCCATAATTCAGTTACTTTTGCCAAGGACAAGGAAGGGTATATCCATGTATCGGGCAATATGCATGTACATCCTTTGACCTACTTCCGAAGCAAACGCCCAAATGACATCAGTGAAATGGTCCAGGTCAGAAATATGGTGGGGACAGAGGAGGATAGGTGTACCTATCCTAAATTCATGAAAGACAGGGAAGGAAATTTGATTTTCCACTATAGAGATGGAGGAAGTGGGTCAGGCAACGAGATATACAATATCTACGATACCAAAACCGAAACATGGAAGCGGCTTTTGGATACGCCGCTTACAGATGGCAAGGGAGAAATGAATGCATATGCATCTCAGCCCGAGCTATATGAGGATGATTGGTACCATATGTATTGGGTGTGGAGGGATACGCCGGACTGTGAAACCAACCATGACCTCTCCTATATGAAGAGCCCTGACCTAGTGAATTGGTACGATGTGCATGGGAAGCCCATTTCCCTTCCAGCCACTATAGATCAGACTTCTTTGATAGTTGATCCCATTCCCGTGAAGGGAGGAATTATTAATTTGGCTGCTAAATTATGTCTGGACCCAGATCATAACCCCTTGATGGCCTATCATAAATATGATGGAGAAGGGAACCTTCAATTCTATGTGGCGAGGTATCAAGATGGAGAGTGGGAATATAAGCAGGTGACCGATTGGGATTATCGCTGGGAGTTTAGCGGAAGGGGCAGCATCAATTCTGAGGTGAGGGTAGGTGAATTCAAGAGGAGAGAAGACGGTACGTATGAGCTTGGATATGACCATGTGAAATATGGGCAGGGAACGATATTATTGGACGAGGACTTGAACCCGATTGGCGAGGTAATCAAACCCGAAAGTTATATTTCCACGCTAGAAGTGGAAGGCGACTTTCCGGGGTTAGAGATTCGATCTTCCAGGGATTTGGGATCGGCACCTAATGCTTCCAACTATCTGTTGAAATGGGAGACCCTACCCAGAAACCGTGACAGGCCCCGACCCGAGCCTTGGCCGGGGCCCAGTCAGCTTTATCTATTTGAGTTGGAATAAGGAAATATTTCCCTATAATTCTCGAAAAATGGGGTGTGGTTTTTTTGATACATTGACCTATTTCACTTGCGATTTTAATCGCTTCCCCTAACCCTGTTTATCCTTCCCGGGGTGCGTTTTCCATGGTTGAGGTTGTGTTCATACCATTTTTTTTTCGGCCCCACATCTATGTGCAGTGGAAATCGGCCGTTCCTAGCGGCACTTTGGCTTACCGCGGGGGCTGCGGAGGTCCCAGGTTTGAAACCCTGGGTTACGACATCGGCCGCTCCTAACGGAGCTTTTGGAGCGGTCCCAAGATACTGAAGGGATCCAACAACCATAACTCCGATAGCCATTG
>PXCO01000131.1 GCA_003565295.1 Cyclobacteriaceae bacterium | reverse complement strand
TAAATTGGAGAGTATTAATTTTATACTTAAAAATCAAAATTGATTTTTTTGGGTCAGTTTTAATACCGGCAATAAGACAAAAGCTATTTTATCGGGGCCAATTTGTCGCGACTGCCATCGGAATAACTACTGATCGATATAATGATGCCTTGCTTGTTCATGTATTTTGCTGCCGTATTTTATAACCTGGATACTTTGTAATATTACTTCGTGTAAATGAATGTCTTACAAATTTTGATTGGCCTTTTAATTTTTTCTTTGTATTATTCATCCGGAAAGTGATGTTTTTTGTTGAATTTTTATTTGTAACGATTTGAAAACAACCAGTTAACATCACTTTTCTTAATTTTTAATTTACTTTTTTAAGTTTTAGTTTTACTTTACTGTATAGTTATGCCCTGCATTCAGGTCAAATTCGTAGGCGTGCCGCACCCATTTTCCTGTCACTTGCTCTGCCATAGTATTGTCCGTAACAACAATATGCTGCCAATCCGGCCTAATAGAAGTTTACAAAGGAAACTCGTTCAACCCAACTCTCCTTAACTATTGTAGGGATTAACTCTAAATTTGAAATAATAATCTAAATTAATTTTATTTCACAATACAAAAAACTAATTATGTGATTTATTTTACCCTTTTATATCGTAACCGTTATCGAAAACGTTTACATTTGAAAATTCAACAAATAAATTCAATAGTTTTAAAAAGTAGGCAATCACGTTTTATGCATAAAAACTTGCACAATTCACCCCGACCTGGCTGTAGAACCCACTAGACCCTTTGACAGGGTGTAGAATCGACTACACCCTGTTATTTCTAACCTACTTTAAAATGTACTCTTTTTTATGCCAGTTGCAATGGCGCACTGAAAAGCTTCTTTTGAGTATTCTGCTACCCCTGAGTAATACTTTATTCCTTCATCCTTATGAGTTGTCCACGATATTAGCTTATCATAATTAATATTTCTTGGTAGTGCACCTCAATAAGGTTTTCTTACACTTATTTTTGGGAAGTGACTGATCAAATACTTTTATACAACAAATAATATTTTAAAAATAATTACAAATTTAAACCTATTATTTCGCATTTATTCCACCGAAAAACTCCTGAGGATTCCATTCGTCAATCCAAGGGATAGTCATTGTGTCTTTTTGAAATTGAATCGGCAACCATATGTACAAACTATTATAAGGATGCTCCGGTTTATTAATGTCAAAAAACGCAATAAAGGAATCCTCCTTTCCTTGATAAGGTATAATAAATGTAGATTGACCTCCAAAAGTTTTTTCGGGACCTAATTTATTATTGGGATTTTGCCCTAAGAGCGGATTACCTTTGTCCTCCCAAGTCCCATAGAGCGAATTGGAAGTGAAATATCTAGCTGCGTTTGGATCCCAACCTGAAGAACCCGATGCCAGCATATGGTATACTCCATCTTTTTTGAAGAGAGCTGGGGCTTCCGTACCGTTGGTAACACCTTTGCACAATTGGTATTCTCCCTCCGGCAATAAATAATCGTTTCGCATTTTACCAATAACAAAGGCCTTATCTGGTTTTCTAACGGTTAGGTGATACAATTCACCATTATCGTCCTGAAACATGGCAAAATCTCCTGTTCCGTTTGGAGAATTTCCGCCTAGGAACTTATGGGTATATTGAAAAGGTCCTGATGGGCTATCGGAAATCGCAACTCCAACAAAACCAACTTTGGTTCCATGGTTGCGAAGATACAGTTTAAAGAACAACACAAATTGTTTGGTTTCCTTATTGTAAACTACCTTAGGTCTATCTTGGTTAGAATCGAAGGATAAGTCACTTAATGTATCTTTTTTAGTTAAGTTTAATACCATACCCTGGTCGTGCCAATCCACAAGATTGTTTGATGCGTAACAATGAATTCCACCATCTGCATGTTCTTTTTCCGAGAGTCCTTCTACTTTATGCTCACCATACCAATAATATAAACCATTGTGATATATAACACAACCTCCGTGCGCGTTGATCCTTTCTCCTTTACTGTCGAACCATAACTTCCCCGGTTCTATTTGATTATTATTATTTTTACTCTGGGCGAAAACATGCTGAGTACTTAAGGCTAATAAAATTATTACCACTACTGTAAATCGCATATTCTTTTCATTTTAATTTACTTTTTCAAGTTGTCGTTTTACTTTACTGTATAGTTATGGCCGGGGTTCAGGTCGAATTCGTAGGCGTGGCGCACCCATTTTCCTGTCACTTGCTCTTCCATAGTATTGTCCGTGACTACAATATGCTGCCAATCCGGCGTCTCAACCGCAATAGTGCTGGCCGTATCACCATCCTTATCATAAAATACAGTAGTCGCATTTTCGGAAACGGGATATATTCTAGCCTTCAAACCATCGCCAGCCTTTTCTATAACCACTCCAGTGCCGCCCACGAATAAGGGGACCTTTTCCAGTGGCAATTCAAAATCCGACAACATCACCGGCCCTTTATATTCCTTTCCTGTTTCGTAATCTATCCATTTACCTTCAGGCAGGTAAACATTCCTTGTGGTTGCGGTTTCATAATCTTCTCCGTAGAGAGGGGTTGCCAGCAGGGCATCACCGATCATCCACTGATAGCCCCTGTCGACGTTGTTCTCCCTGCCATGTACAGCCGGATCATCTGGAAAAACCAGTGGAAGCGGAGCCATGCTCCATGGGAATCCATCATGATAAAACCGGATCGCTTGACTGTAAATATAGGGATGCAAACGATTATGTAAGTGCGCTGCTTTTAGCATCACGCTGTCAACTTGTACATCCTTGAAATGCCACGGACCTTTGCCCATAGCCATGGTTGGATGCACAGACGCCCACATTGCATTGCGCATCATATATTTTTTTATCCGCGGGGACACATCACCATCGAAATCCATGCCCCCAAACAAGCCCCCAATTAGGTCGGGATAGGAAAAAGGCAGACCGCAATAAGGATAGATGAGCGTATTGATGGCTCCCCGATCCTGATCCTGGTCGTAATTAAAGTCTTCGATGCGGTGCATTGAACCGGGAGATCCAAGGTAATTGTTCCTGAGCATGATCAGATATCCTTTGTTTTTGAGTGCTTCATTCACAGGATTGAGCTTGTCGTCGCGGAGCAAATACCGTCCGTAGCCATAAATATCCTCCTTGAATCCATCAACCCCCCATCGGTCGCAAAGGTCAACATACCAAGCTACCGCTTCTGGATTCTGTGTGTCCAGGATATAAATCGGCTTTTTCGGAAATCCTATTTTGAATAACTTAGGCGCCTCACCCTCCATCAGGAAATATCCCTTTTCTACGCCTTCCTCACTGAAGGGACCTCCGATTACAAAAGCGATTCGCAATCCCAGCAGGATTTTTAGATCCTTATTGTGGAAATAGTCAATCAGGCCTTTCGGATCCGGATATTTCTCCGGATCCCACATGCCGAAACTGGTAGTGGCATGAAAAAGGCTGTCATGTTGGGGCCAGAACCCGGAACCAATGATCATCCATTGCAGCGGATATCCCAAATCCAGGTAATGATCTACATCTTCCTGAACCGATCTGTGATTTGTGTTCCAACCCAAGGCGCCCCAGGCTTCCCAGCCCAGGCCGAACAGTTCGTATTCGGGTTTCATCACCGGATAACCTGCCTCGTTTCTGAGTTGAAGCCAGGAATTGTAGATTTGATTAGGTTCACCAAAAAAGAAATAAAGTTGATCTATTGATGAAGCAGTATTGCTCCCCTGAATTATTTCCTCGGCAGTACTACGCACAATTTTTGAGTGAGGATAGATATTGACCCAGGCAAAGCGATTAACCGGATAGATTGCGAAATTGCTGATAAGCCGTTCCCTCCCACCTTTTGCCCTGAAATCATTGTCTTCAAACCCGGTGATTTCAGTACCCTTACCTTTGGTAACCGAATCATGCCAGCCCGGAATAATGTGTTGAATTAAATCATCTCCCAAACCATATCCGGGAGAAATGCCCCCCGCACGGAACAGAATGGAATACATGCCTTCCTTTTCCGGTATCGCCTTAAATTGGGCGGTCTTTTCCGATAATGTTATTTCCACCCTGCATTTTGATCCGTCTTCCGTATCCACAGAAAAATAATAGGTAAGTCCATCGCGACCTTCATAGTGCGTCGAAACGGCATCAGACACCTGATTCGGTGATTCGCCCATTTGGAAACCACTCACTTCATGGAGAGGTACCATCACCATGTCTTTAGCATCCTGAAAACTGAAACGAAATCCTTCCTTATGCAGTAAAAAACGGTAGGCCCCCATGTCAATGGTAAATTGACTACCAGTATCCTGAACCTTTCCTGTTTCCTCTTTGCAGGAATAAAAGACAAAAATGAGCAAAAAGACAGAAACCAGGTTTATGAGGAATGTTCCATTTCCCTCCCTGATTCTCCTGCCTACCATTAATTTTTTCATACTAAACCCCTGTTTATTATATTATTCACGTAAAGGTATATAAGCTAAGAAAATGCAAGTTTTCGAGGATTTAAATCAAAAGCGGTTTTACAACCTCCCCATGAACATCGGTCAGGCGATACCTCCGGCCTTGGTGCTTAAAATTAAGCCGCTCATGGTCTACCCCCATCAAATGCAAAAGGGTAGCCTGAAAATCATGAACATGCACTGGATCCTTGATAATATTATACCCTAGTTCATCCGTTTGTCCGTAGGAGAATCCTTTTTTTACGCCGGCTCCAGCCATCCACATGGAAAAGCATTTCGGATGATGATCCCTGCCATAAGTTGTCTTGGTTATCTGACCTTGAGAATAACTGGTTCGCCCAAATTCACCTCCCCATATGACCAAGGTATCATCCAATAGACCTCGCTGTTTTAAATCCTGAATCAACCCCGCAGTGGGCTGGTCTGTACTTTTGGCCATGGTTTGGATATCATTGGGAAGATTCCCATGCTGATCCCATCCTTTATGGTACAATTGAATAAATTTGACATTTTTTTCCGCCAATCTTCTTGCCAAAAGGCAATTGGCCGCATAGGTTCCGGGAATATGCACATCCGGTCCATACAACTCCAGTACATGGTCTGGTTCTCCGGAAATATCCACGGTTTCCGGTACCGAAGTTTGCATCCGGTAGGCCATTTCATATTGGGCTATTTTAGAATTGATTTCCTCATCGGGATTGGATTCAAAAGTATGTTCGTAAAGTGCTTTCAAATGATCCATGTACTTGGAACGGTCTTCTCTGCCTATGCCCGGGGGATTATTTAAATAGAGTACAGGGTCTTTTCCTGACCGGAACTGTACGCCTTGATGCAGAGAAGGCAAAAAACCATTTCCCCAGAGCCTTCCGTAAACGGGTTGGGCGCCTGATCTTCCCTTGGAGACCAAAACACAAAATGCGGGTAAATTCTCATTTTCACTTCCCAAACCATAACTTACCCATGATCCTATCGACGGCCTGCCAGCCTGCTGGGAACCCGTCTGGAAAAAGGTAATGGCCGGATCATGATTGATGGCCTCCGTGTGCATGGATTTAATGACACAGATTTCATCAGAAATCGAAGCAATATGCGGCAAAAGTTCACTTATATACAACCCTGATTTACCCCTCCTTTCGAAACCAAATCTTGAACCTATCATAGGTAGGGATTTTTGCCCTGACGACATCCCCGTCAATCTTTGTCCCTGCCTTACGGAATCCGGAAGTTGTTCCCCTGTCCGCTTAATCAGTTCCGGTTTAAAATCAAACAGTTCAAACTGGGAAGGGCCTCCGCTTTGAAACAGATAAATGACCCTCTTCGCCTTGGGTGGAAAGTGGGAACCTCCCAAAATTCCATTTTGGGGGTTCGTTAGGGCATAGGAAGAAATGGGGTTGACCAAACTGGCCAATGCCATTCCTCCAATTCCCAACCCGGCCTTGGTAAGAAATTCCCTCCTGGAATAATGGTTCACAAGTGAACACAATTCTGACATAACCTTTATTGTTTGGTGTAAAAATCGAAATGATTAAACATTAAATTAGCTACCATGGTAAGGGCTGCTGTTCT
>PXCO01000144.1 GCA_003565295.1 Cyclobacteriaceae bacterium | reverse complement strand
AAAGAAAGACTTAATCCGGTCTCATGAGGATCTTCCAAGAACCTGGCCTTTTGAATGATTTCCGAAACCTCTTCTTCAGAGAGGACATAACCACCAGTGGACAGTGCCTTCCTGGCCCTTAATGCTATGCTGTAGGATGTACCGGAGGAAGCCACTACACTTTTCAACTCGGACTCAAACCCCGTCAATCCTCTTGAAATGATCAGGTCCATAACTCCAATATCCACCTTTTCGCCAGTGGTTCCCATCCAGGTTTTCAAGGCTGACTTCCAGGATGCCGGAAAGTCTTCCAAGGGTGCATATTTAAGCAATTCTAGCAGTTGTTGCTGCCTTTCAGGGTTGGATTGGGAGTTAAGCATTACCTTGGCAAAATCATGCTGAAAAGACGGGATTCGGCCGAATATGGCAAGCATCTCTTGTAGGGATGCCCGACTTTCTGCCCACTCTGTGTAAAGCAAATGGTTAAAATATTCGGTTGCCAAACCGGTCCATTCGGGATGATGGGTTAGCACCCAATGCCCCGTTTCTACCAACAGCCTGTTTTCACTTTCAAGGAAAGGCCGGACACTTTCCTCAGAAAGGAGATGATTACGTTTTTGATCCAATGCAATCAGAGCGGCCCGCTGAATGTTGGGATTTGAATCTTTAAGTGCCAACTGAAGTTCTAAGTCGCTATCCAGTTGGATAAGGGCATAAATTGCCGCATGATTTACCATTCGGTCCTCAACAGTACCAATAAGCTGAAGCAAGTCTGCCACCGCCTCCTGTTCACCAATTCTTCCCAATGCAGTAGCAGCTTGCCTAGCAACGGACAATTCAGCATCAGCAAGGGCAAAAATCAAAGGCTGAACTGCCGATTTTTCCCGGACTAATCCCAAGACCCGGGCAACCGCAGCCCTTACAGTTGGATGAGGGTCAGCAAGCGAATTAATGAGGACCTTTAGCCCTTCCTGCTCGCCCAGCCGGTAGAGTAAAAAAACAACTTGGGTTCTTACTTCATGATCAGTAGCATGTCTCAACGCCTCTTCCAGAGGAGCAAAGGCCTTAGGCCCTTCTTTAAGAATGTTTTCAACTGCCCGTTTGCGGACGAAGGTACTAGAATGGGAGAGTTGTTCAATTTTCTGGGAGATTGATAATTGCTCCCACAAAATCCGATTGCCAAAGGGATCTACCATAGGTTTGGTTCCCTTTTTACGGATATGGTAAATACTCCCTTGGAATTCAGGCTTAGCTGTGCGTGACAAGGGACATCCGGCAATAAACCAACCCCCTGTATTTACCACCAAAATCCCGCCATCCCCAGCCTGAAGTACATCAGTGGGATGAAAATCCGAACGGGTGCTTTCCAAAAACCAGGAATCTTCTGTACGGTAACTGGCCCCATCCCCAATTAACTTACTTCGAACAACCCTGCCGGTATTAAACTGGGCATGAAACAAATTTCCATCAAAATCACTGCCCCACTGGTCCCCCTCCATCCGCATCAGTCCGGACGGTGACACACGAGCCATCTTAGTCATCACCGGCATCAACTCCCCGGTCATCACCAATTCATCAGTTTCGATAACGGGATTAGGTTTGGGATAAACCCCTCCATCCACCCAGTGCATCAGGGCATCCCGGTACCCTCCCTGTGGATCCACAAAATAAGTCATAGTACCAAACACCTCTCCCGAAGGAGAAAAGACAAGCTCTATCGCATTGTCAAAGCCGCCTCCTGCAAAGGATTCAAGCTGACTGCCATCAGGAAGGCAACGCCATATTCTGGCCCCATCTCCCTCCATATGCTCCCCCTCCTTAGTAGTGATATCAAATCCCCTCCGAGCATCGGCCATATACAACCAACCATCCGGTCCATGAAAAGGTCCACTTAGAATTGCCGCATTGTGATTGAGTTTCCAGCCTGAAAGCAACACCTCTCTTTGATCTGCTACGCCATCCCCGTTTGTGTCGGTAAATTTCAGCAAGTCTGGCGCTGCGGTCACATATAGACTACCATCGTAAAAAGCACCTCCCATGGGAAAGGGTAAATTGTCTACATAAACGGTACGTGCATCAAAGACCCCATCTCCATTCGTATCAGAAAGCAAAAGGATTTGAAAATTGGGGTTTTCCAAAATTTCCTGCGTGCCATCTGTCTGTCCACTGGATTCGAACACATAAAGGTTCCCGGTATCATCATAGACCGCAAACATGGGGTAGCTGACCAAACCTGACTTCACCACCTCCCTGACTTCAAAACCTTCCGGAACGGAAAGCCCGTCCACCGTTTCAACCGGTTTAGAAGTGATCAACCAGGTGTATAGGGCAAGAAGGATCAACAGGGAAAAAAACCCAATTATCCATTTTAATCGAATGGAAAAAGACTTCATTGATCACTTAATTGAGGAAAAAACACCCCTCCTTTTAATTTCTTTATTTACTATTTTTGAATGGATTAATGAGTTAAAACTACGATTTATATTGCCAGTTTCAAATCATATTTACAACAAATTTGGTGTTTAATATTCAAACAGTCATAGCTTTTGCATCAGCTATACAAAACTAATAGCGGTTTATCCGTATTCGAACCGATTGAAATCAAATCTGTCCTGACGGCAGTCAGGGCATGACGAGAACAACACATGCATGGATGTTTGAAATCATGCGAGATTCTCCCTTATCCCAAAATTTATCGGGACGGGACAGGCCATCCCGGTAAAGGGAAAAAAAGTAGTGATCATTGAAAAGTAAAATGTAAACGCATCTAGGCAGGATTCCAACACGACTCTGAAACCGAAAAACTAGGATATTGTTTTGGCTTTCAATAGGTTGGAAGTCAAAAAGAAAGTGGTTTTTACTCTCTACTTTTTTATTTTATGGGGTTATTTGGCCAAATGATCAATTTACTATAATATTGTGAGATTAAACCTAGGTCGTTAGCTCAGTTGGTTCAGAGCGCTGCCTTGACAGGGCAGAGGTCACCAGTTCGAGCCTGGTACGACCTACTTTTTCCACTTTCATCACTTTGCCAATTGCTTCCAATAAGCAATTTCATTTTCTGCTCTTTTTAATTCCTCTCTTGCCTGTTTCAATTTGTTGAGCAAATGCTGAATGGCCTCAAGTCCTTCTATATTAACACCTATGTCATAATGAAGCCGTGTGAGTCGCTCCAATTGATCGATCTCATAGGAAGGGATGAAAAGTTTCTCTTCCTCCTCTATCAGTTCCACAAGGCCAGATTCGGAGAGGTTTTTTACAAAAGTAAGCTCCACCTGGCAGTGATGACAGAAAATTTCCAGTGCGATTAATTCCTCTTTCATGTGTTTATATTTTCTTTTCAGCGGTCATAACTTGCCCCTACCACTGGTCGGGGTGGAATGGGGAATTCACTTCGGGAGAATCTCGCAACGCCCCGCTACGGGGCATCCCATTGTTTGACGTGCTCGTCATGCCCTGACTGCCGTCAGGACAGGTTCGATTTCATGCCTTTTTATTGATGTTTGCCAGTTCTTCAAACAGGGCTTTCTCCTTTTCTGTTAAAGATGAGGGAATGCTCACATTATAGGTCAAGTACAAATCTCCAGGTTCGCCTTTACCTTTGTAAGCAGGAAAACCCTTCCCTTTTAGCTTTACTTTAGCACCGTTTTGGGTGCCGGGTTTCACTTTCAGTTTCACCTTACTGTCCAGAGTATCAACGGTAATTTCACCGCCTAAAACAGCGGTGTAAAGATTTATGGGAATGTCCTTGTACAAGTGCTTTCCAACACGCCTAAAATGGCTATCTGGTAATACTTGGAACGTTAGGTACAAATCACCTGGAGGGCCACCATTCATTCCAGGTTGTCCATATCCTTTGATTTTAATGGTCTGACCATCCTCAACCCCCTCATGAACCGTAATACGGATTTTCTTTCCGTTCACATCCAGGGTTCTTTTATGAGAAGTATAGGCATCTCGCAAAGATAGCTGTACTGTTGCCTTAAGATCTTGACCTTTAAATCTCACACCGCCACCACCACCACCACGGCTGCCAGCGTAGGAGCCGCCAAATAGGTGTTCAAAAAATTCGGAAAAACCGGAGCCTCCGAAACCCTCTGAAAAATCTTCAAATCCTTCAGCTCCTTGTCCCCTTCCAAACCCGGAAAAACCGCCTCCAGCCCCGGTACCTGCCTGCTCATAGGCCTCAGCGTGTTTCCAGTCTTTTCCGTACTTATCGTATTTCTTCCTTTTTTCAGGATCGGAAAGCACCTCATGTGCCTCGTTGATTTCCTGAAACCTCCGCTGCGCCTCCGCATCATCCGGATTCAAGTCAGGGTGAAATTTTCTGGCCAATTTTCGATAAGCCTTTTTAATTTCATCCGCACCGGCACTTTTAGATAGCCCAAGTATTTTATAGTAATCGATAAATTCCATCGGTACCTATTATTTTCTAATTTGGTTGATCACTGCTTTACCAAACGGCAAATAGCCTGATAATCTACGCCATATTTCTCAAAAAAAGTACCAGTCAAATTTCTATGTCAATTCTGCCGCCTCAAACAGAATTTCTATCGGGTGTTTTACGGATCTTCCCGTACCATCGGCAATCTGATGCCTGCAACTTGTTCCCGGTGCAGCAATTAATGTGGCTGCATCCGCTTCTCTTACCTTTGGGAAAAGCACCATCTCTCCCACCTGCATACTCAGGGCATAATGTTCTTTTTCATACCCAAAAGAACCTGCCATTCCACAGCAACCTGAAGGGATTACTTCAACTTGATAGTTTTCGGGAATTCCTAGAATCTTTTTTGTGTAATTCACTGATGATAAGGCCTTTTGATGACAATGTCCATGCAATAAAACCTGGCATTCCCTGGTATGAAACTGGGAAGCACTAATGTTTCCGGCAATAAATTCCTTGGCCAGAAACTCATCCACCATCTCAGTATATACCTTCAAGGTTTTAGCATCTGACCTTAAATCTTTGTCCACCAAACGGGGATATTCATCCCTAAAACTCAAGATGGCAGAGGGTTCTATTCCCAATAATGGAGTTTCTGCGCTTACAAGTCGACTGAAAATCTTCACGTTTCCATTTGCTGCCTTTTTGGCATACTCCAGCAGTCCTTTCGAAATTGCCCCTCTCCCACTTTCAGGGTGCTCTACCACTCTCACCTCGTACCCCAAATGGCGCAGTAACTTAATGGCCTTGACGCCTATGGAGGTATCGTTATGATTGGTAAATTCATCCACGAAGAGATATACTGATTTTTTGATAGGTAAACCAGTCAATTTGGCATAATTCTTCTTATACCAGCCTCTTAAGGTTATCGGAGATAATTGGGGGAGATTCCTTTCAGGAGCTACCCCAAGGGCTTTTTTGAGAAGGTTTCCACTTAATTTTCCTCCTAAAAAGAAATTGGAAAACCTGGGGAAAATACTTCCCAGGTTATTAAGCTGATTGATATAGGCAAATGCCTTGGCCCGTAAAGGCACACCGTGGGCTTTATAATACTGATATTGAAATTCTGCTTTTAAAGTGGCCATGTCCACATTTGATGGACACTCGGAGGTACAGCCCTTACAAGAAAGGCAAAGATCCATGACTTCTTTGATTTCCTCATGGTCAAAGGGGTTGGGACTGGTGTCTTTGGTAAGGAACTCCCTCAATACATTGGCTCGCGCCCTGGTGGTTTCCCTTTCATTTCTGGTGGCCTGATAGCTGGGGCACATGGTCCCCCCCCCAGAGTTCGGGAGCTTTCTGCAATCCCCGCTCCCGTTACACTTTTCTGCCATTCTCAACATTCCGCCCACTGCACTAAAGTCAAAAAGGGTGGCTTGTTGAGGGGTTTGCATATCCGGGGCATAGCGTAAGGAGCTATTCATAGGTGGGGCATCCACGATCTTTCCCGGGTTAAATATCCCGTTTGGATCCCATGTCTTCTTAATCCTTCGAAAGAGCTCATAATTCTCTTCTCCCACCATCATGGGAATAAATGCAGCCCTCACCCTGCCGTCCCCATGTTCCCCACTCAGGGACCCCTGATACTTTTTCACTAGTTTGGCACTGGCTTCGCTAATCTGATAGAAGCGCTCCACATCTGCGGATTTCTTCAAGTCTAAAATGGGTCTCAGGTGAATCTCACCCGCACCTGCATGAGCATAGTACACCGGCTGCTGATCAAAGCCCTTCATGATTTCGGCAAATTCATCAATATAATCAGCCAAGTCCTCAATATCCACCGCAGTATCCTCAATACAAGCCACCGCCTTGGTATCCCCAGGGATATTTGCCAACAAGCCCAATCCCGCACTTCTTAGCTCCCATGCGCTTTTGGTCCTATCGGGTCCGATTATAGGAAAGGCATATCCTAGATTTGCCTGCTTAAGGTCTTCAATAAAAGTCTCCGCCTGCTTATTCGCCCCCGGAAGATCGTGATCCCTAAACTCCACCATTAATATGGCCTTGGGATCTCCTTCCACAAAATCCCTGTTTTTGCTCTGCTCCACATTTTCCTTGGTGCAGTCTAAAATTATTTTGTCCATCAGCTCAACTGCCGCAGGTGAACGTTTCATGGCTACCTGGGCAGCTTTCATACTTTGGTGGATGCTTTCGAAATGGGCGGCCACCACTACATCAAAAGGTGCCGGAAGAGGGTCTACATGGATTTTAATCTCGGTAATGATCGCCAATGTGCCTTCCGAACCACAAAGAAGTTTGCAAAAATCAAATGGCTGATCAGCATTTCCGAAAACAGTGCTTTGTAGCAGGTAATCTACCGCATATCCCGTATTCCTTCTATGAATACTGGGTTTAGGGAAATGTTGTAAGATCTGATCCTTCACCTCTGGTCTGGATAACTCTTCTTTAATATGCCTATAGAGTTGACCTTCCAAAGTGGAAAGTTTGCACTTTTCTTCAAACTCTTGATCACTTAAAGCCCTTACGTCAATTTCAGACCCATCACTCAGAATCAATTGAAGGGATAGCGTATGTTCCCTGGTACTGCCATAAACTATACTTGTGGTACCGCAGCTATTGTTGCCCACCATGCCTCCTATCATCGCCCTGGATGCTGTGCTGGTAATTGGGCTAAAAAAATACCCATGTGGCTTCAGAAAATGGTTAAGTTCGTTGCGTACCACTCCCGGCTGCACCTTTACCCATGCTTCATCCTTGTTAAATTCCAAAATGCCATTGAGGTACTTGGAAACATCTACCACTATCCCTTCTCCTACACACTGTCCTGCCAAGGAGGTTCCTGCCGTCCTGGGAATCAAAGAAGTTCGGTGCTCGTTGGCAAATGCCACAAGTTTTTTGATATCCCCCTTATGCTTTGGGAGGGCCACTGCCAGAGGCAGGGATTTATAAACAGAAGCATCTGTGGCATATAGGGTTCTCATTAATTGGTCATGATAAAACTCTCCTTCGAGTTGTCTGCCTAGCTTCTCAAGCTGGAGCTCCAATGCGGTAGTTGTAGTACTCATGTCCCAAAATTATAACAGATGTATATAGGATTAAATATTTAGATAAATTATTTTCATCTTCTAAATTTGGAACATGATTGAAATCAAATTACCCTTAGATAAGCAACAGGAAACTTTTTTGAGAAAAGAACTGGGTGAAACCATCCATCAAGCACCCATACTAACGTATGAAAAGGCTGGGGAGGGAAACATGAACCAGGTGATCCGCCTATCCACCGACGAAAAATCCCTAATCCTTAAGCAATCGCGGCCCTATGTCAACAAGTATCCCCAAGTGGCAGCACCCATTGAAAGAATTGCGGTTGAGCACAGATTCTATGAAGAAATTGCATCGATAGCAGAACTAAAAAAGTATACCGTAACCCCTTTGAAATATGTGGCAGCTCATCACCTATTGGTGCTGGAGGACCTGGGCAACACTACAGATTACCTAGCCATGTATGAAAACCCCTCCTTACTCTCAGAGGATACTTTATCTGAATTGATCAAATTTTTAAAGTTGATACACCAACTTAGGCCTAAAAGCTTCCCTGATAATTTTCCCATGAAAAAGCTTAACCACGAGCATATATTTGTATTCCCTTTTAGGAAGGACAACGGGTTTGACCTGGATCAAGTCCAAGAGGGATTGAATGAAATGGGAAAAACCATACAAAGGAACTCCACCCTACTTTATAAAATCCATCTGCTGGGAAATAGGTATTTGGAAAAAGGTGAAGCGCTGCTTCACGGGGACTTCTATCCCGGTAGCTGGTTAATGTCCACTCATTATCCCAAAATAATAGATATGGAATTTGCCTTTCTGGGAGACCCAGCATTCGATCTGGGGGTAATGATGGCTCATCTAAAGATGGCAGGCTACCCGGAGAATGCCATGATCGATTCATTTATCCACTATGGAAACCATGATCCAGGGCTTACGAGGGCTTTCTGTGGGGTGGAAATTCTGAGAAGAATCCTAGGCCTTGCCCAATTGCCCCTACCCCTCAGTCTGAAACAGAAAGAAAAATTGTTGAATGAAGCCTCTGACTATGTACTTGCCTATTAACCCTCTCTTAAGAATATCATTCGTTTTTTTCCTATTTACCTTCATTTCCTGCAAACCTGAGAAGCAACCCAAGGAACAAATTGAAAAATATAGTCCTTCTGAAATCACCTTATCAAAGGAGGAAATGTATGACAAAGTCCTGGGGATGTTGGTGGGAAGTGCTATAGGGGATGCCATGGGTGCCCCTACAGAAATGTGGCCAAGGGAAGAGATATGGATAGAATATGGATGGGTGAACAAATTGGATTCCATGGTCAGGGAAACTAGTCCTGAAGGAATATGGAAAGCGAACCTTCCTGCGGGAGGCACTACTGACGATACCCGTTGGAAGGTTTTGATCATGGAATACTTGGGAACCCAGGATAAAGGGGGGTTAAATGAATTAAGATGGGCCAGGCATATCTATGAGGAGTTTCATGGGCACTTGCTGCAATTTAAAAAGTTGGACCCGAACAATCCTGAAGACTTCGAAAGGCAGCAGATGAAAGTATGGTGGCTTCAGGAATGGGCAAAGGTGGCCAAACCATTATTGGACAATGATCTTATGGCCTATAACATAGCCTTGAATAAATTTTATGGGGGAGAAATGGTTTGCGGGGGATTGCTTTATAGTCCGGCAATTGGATTATTTTTTCCACAACAACCCGAAAAAGCTTATCAAGAGGCATTTAAATTAAGTTTGTTCGACATCGGTTATGCAAAAGACCTCAGTGCACTCTCGGCGGCGATGACATCAGCAGCCATGCATAATAAAGCCAGTCCTGAAAAAATGTTAGAGACCATACGCTCCCTTGATCCAGAGAATTATTTTGAAAGCCGTTTGGTGGGCCGGGTGGCTTACCGGATTCTAAAACAGGCTTTGGAAATTTCAGCAATTGCCACAAAAGAAAGCAACCCGGAATTCCCTTTCGGAAAAGATGAACCCGGAGTAATGAAGGCTTTTGAGCTTTTGGATCATTATCATCAAGATATGCCTTTTCACGCCGGTGAAATATTCTTACAGGTGCTTACGGCCATGATCTTCACCGAATTTAATTTTGAAAAGACCCTGCAATTTTTGGTGAATTATGGAAGGGATAATGACACGACAGCTTCTTTGGCGGGAGCAATTTTGGGTACTTTATGGGGTTTTGAGGCATTGCCAGATCAGCTCAAAAATATTTGTATTGACACCAATAAAAATGAATTGGGTATAGACCTGGAAGAATTAGCAGAGCGCTTTGTGAAAAAAAGGTAACCTAAAGGCTTTTTCAGTAGATAATTTACACCATTATACAGTTTATTTCAATTTATCGTGATTTTTTTTACCAAATGATATATTTGTTTTATCGTTAATGAAGTAAAAAACCTCTAATTTTAAGCCGGCAAACAAGAAACCAACCCAGGTGACTTAGAGGCATAATACTTTTTTGTCCTTAACTGATAAATGTGTAACTAACCTACTGCTTTGAAACACCAAAACGGTTCAATATAGGGAAATGTATGAGGAAGAATTGGAGTAGTGGGAAAATGGCTGATAAAAGGGTATTTCTTTCTCCTAAAGACATCAAAAGTGTGCCGATGGTGAGTTTTGAATCGTTGAACTCATCTACATTTTCAATTTTAGAGCAAATCCTATTCATTCCTCAACCTGCATATTGTGCTTACCACTTAAAATCAACTCCTAATAAAAAGCAGCTTGAAAATTTGCAGGAAAAACTTAAATGTAACAAAAATTCTATTTTTCTTATCGAAGCAAAAGAGAACCAAACAATTAGACCCTTCTGCATATATTATCCTCCAGATAGCTTTGTTTGTGAATATTCTGGGGGCAAGCTTAGGATCAACCCGGTTTTTGAATCCCCCGTCAACGTCCAACTACCCAATGCTCCATTTGAGGATCAATATAAAAACTTATTTGAGCTTAACCCTTACCCCAAATGGGTCTACGAGAAAGGAAGTCTTATCATTTTGGATGTGAATTTGGCGGCCATAAATCTCTATGGATATACCAAGGAAGAGTTCAGAACCCTAACTTTGAAAGACTTAAGACCTTCCTCAGACTGGCAAGAACTTGAAAGGTTACAAAGAGAAATTGGTAAGAAAAATGGGTTTATACATTATGGAGTGGTCAGGCACCACACCAAATCGGGAAAGATCCTTTTCATGGACTTGCATGGCCACCCCATAAAGTACATGGACAAAGACTGTGTGATTGCTACCGGGCAAGATGTCACAGAGCGTGAAGCTGCCTTTTTAGCGTTAAAAGACAAGGAGGAAAAATTAGAACTTGCTCAGAATGTCGCAAAACTTGGAAATTGGGAATTTAACCTAGATACCAACAGTCTTTACTGGTCTGATAACATGTTTCGTTTATGGGAGATAAAAAAGAATGCTAATCATCCCTCTATGGCATATTTTTTTAAAACGGTTCATCCGGACGACCGGAAAAAACTGTTGTTTAAGGTAACCAAAAAATCACAATTAAAAAATTCTTTTGAGGTACAATTCAGGATATTTACCTTATCTGGGAAAGTCAAATGGATTAATTTAATAGGGGCAATTAAAAATGGACCTGTAAATGTTTGGCAAGGCACTGTACAGGACATCACCAAACAAAAATCTGAATTACATAGGCTGAAAGTATTGGAAAGGGTGATTACCCATAATGCCGATGGTGTTATGATTACCGAGGCAGAGCCTATGGATAAAACTGGACCAAAAATTTTATATGTAAATGATGCCATGGCTCAGCTTACAGGATATAGTAAGGAAGAATTGATTGGAGAAACACCCAGGGTCCTGCAGGGGCCTAAAACAGATAAGGAGGAGCTTAAACGCTTGAAAAGTAAAATGAAAAAATGGCAACCTTATGATACCACTCTTATCAACTATAAAAAAAACGGGGAGGAATTCTATAACCATTTCTCCATCAATCCGGTAGCGGATGAAACGGGTTGGTTCACCCATTGGATTGCCATAGAAAGGGATGTAACCAAACAAAAGATGCGGGAATTGCAGAAAGAATTGGTAGCATCCATAAATAAATCTTCACAAAATGTTCCACGGACTAAGGAGTTTATGGAATCCACCCTCGCTAGAATTGCGGCCTTTGGGGAACTGGACTTGGCGGAGTTTTGGTTTTGTGAAGAGGGCAGTAAAGAATTTGTACTTTACTCCCAAATTAGTGCCGGTTTGAAATCTCTTCATTTCATTGGTAGCAAATATGTCATGGATTATGGCCTCTATGGTGAAATCTTCTCTACCAAAAACTCCAAAATTTGGAAAATCAACGATAATAACAACAATTATTTTGAAGGGTATAGATTATTCCCTCAACAGTGCCTCCTAGGGGTTCCATTAATTTCCCACCATAAAATTTTAGGTCTTTTGATCGTAAGCAATAATGTCAAGAAAGGTTCTTTGTTCTCCTTAGAACTCCAACAGGAGTTCTTCGAAGACCTTGCCAGGCATTTGGGGCATGAATTAAAACGTAAAATACTTGAGGATTCCCTTAGAGTCAGCAATGAAAGATACGAGAAACTTACTGAGGCTGCCAATGATGCCATATATGATTGGGACTTAAATTCCAATGAGGTTTATCTTGGCAAGGGCTTTCAGACATTGTTCGGATATGATTTACAAGTCCCTTACAGTTTTGATACATGGATGGAGAGGGTTCACGATGAAGACCGGCAAAACCTGATGAATAACTTGGAGGAAATCCTGGAAAATAAATCGGACAGTGATGCGTATATCAATGAATATCGCTATAGAACCGCAGAAAAGAAATTTGCTACGGTGGTAGACCGGGGTTTAGTAATTAGAGATGATTACGACCGTCCTATTAGGTTGTTGGGTGCCATTCAGGACATCAGTTACAGAAAGGAACACGAGGAATCTCTTAAAAATCTCAATTTAGAGCTTACACAAAGAGCAGCCGAACTAAGCCGTAGCAATGCCGAACTAGAACAGTTTGCCTATGTGGCATCCCACGACCTGCAGGAGCCACTTAGAATGATCAGTAGTTTTCTGAAATTGCTGGAAAAGCGGTACGGAGAAAAATTGGACACAAAGGCATTAGAATACATTGATTTTGCAGTAGATGGAGCCAGCCGGATGAGAAAAATCTTACTTGATCTGCTGGAGTTTTCTAAAGCGGGTGAACATGAGTCAGGTAGAGAAAAATTGTCTCTGAACGAAGTAATAGATGAGGCTTGCCTGCTGCTTAGACGGAAGATTCAAGACACCAAGGCCAAGCTTGAAGTAAATGAGTTGCCCAATATTTGGGGATACAGATCAGCTCTTGTCCAGGTGTTTTTCAATTTAATTTCTAATGCCATTAAATATTCCCGTAAAGGTCAAAGCCCTCAAATTTGCATTACTTCCGAAATCAATAATAATTTCATAGAAATCCATGTCATAGATAATGGGATCGGCATTGAACCTGAATACAAGGATAAAATATTTAAAGTTTTCCAACGCTTACATGGTATAAACGAATATGAAGGAACCGGGATGGGCCTAGCCATCGTGAAAAAGATTATTGAAAGCCATGATGGAAGTATAACATTAAACCCTCATTCAGGTAAAGGGGCTCATTTTGTGTTAAGCCTTCCACAATTTAAAATTTCAGAAGAAGAAGGAAATACGATGTAAAATTGATTTGTTTCAATTAAAAATTCAGAGGGTCGTTTAAGGGGAATTATACCTAAAAGTAAATCAACATTATTTACCAAAGTGATTAATAACTTCACAAAAATACCTACAGGTTATTGGGGTAACTTGTGATAATGCCAAAACTTTGATTACTTTAGTTTGATTTTTATCCTCAAATTTTGACAGCTTAAGTTACCGGGAAATGAAAATTTCCATTGATAAATTGTATAAGAATGTCCTCCCACAACCGACCCAGTAGTAAGAAAAAAGCAGCAAAAGCAAACCTACCAAAAATTGTAATTGCCGTAGGTGCCTCTGCAGGAGGCCTTGAGGCCTTACAAGAATTTCTTTCCAAAATCCCCCCTATAGCGGATTGTTGCATACTGATCGCTCAACACATGAGCCCTACCCATAAAAGTAGATTGGTGCAGCTTTTGAGCAAATGTACATCACTTGAGGTAAAAGAGGCAGAAAATGGAGAAAAAATAGAGTCGCAAAAGGTGTATGTCACGCCCCCTGACAAGGACATTCTATTACAAAGGGGAAATATCCTACTTCAGCAACCCGCAAGTCAGGTAGGCCCCAAACCTTCGGTTGACCTACTATTTCAATCCCTGGCCAAAAGCACTGCACATTCAATAATAGGGGTAATTCTTTCAGGCACCGGGACAGATGGTGCCAGGGGATTGAGAGACCTTAAAAAAAACGGAGGCCTTATTCTGGCACAAGACCCCAAAACGGCAAAATATGATGGAATGCCGAATGCAGCCATCAACACCCAGGAAGTGGATAGCATATTGCCTCCTAACCTTATGGGAGACTACATCCTTACTTGGATAAAAAACCCCCAAGATCTACCTAGCCAGTCTTCCGAACAGGTTGCAGGAGACTCCTCATTAGAGAAAATACTCTGGCTGCTTGGGCAAATAACGGGAACAGATTTTTCGGCCTATAAATCTGCCACCATTGGAAGAAGGATTGAAAAGAGGCTACAGTCACTATCCTTATCCACCTATGAGGCCTACCTGGAAGTCCTAGAGAAAGATCCAAATGAGGTGGAAAGGCTTTTTAACACTCTGCTTATTGGGGTAACTTCCTTTTTCAGGGACATGGATTCGTTTCAAGCCTTGGATAAAGAAATTGAAAGTCTGTTGAGAAATAGAAGCCTGTCCGCACCCCTTAGGATTTGGGTACCTGGGTGTTCTACCGGGGAAGAGGCCTATTCCATTGCCATCCTGTTAAATGAGCGGATAAAAACTTCCAATAATGAAGTTAAGTTTCAAATTTTTGCCACAGACGTAGATGAAGTGGCCATAACAAAAGGACGTAGGGGAACATATTCAGCGGAACTTCTTGAAAATCTGCCAAATAAATGGAGGGATACCTATTTCGAAAAATTGGGCAATGATTATCAGGTAATTAAAAAGCTTCGAACTAGTGTACTCTTTTCCAAACATGACCTGCTTAAAAACCCGCCTTTTTTAAAGCTTGACCTTATCAGTTGTAGGAATTTATTGATCTATTTTAGTTCAGGGCTTCAACAACAAGTCATTCCCTTGTTTCATTATTCCCTACAGGTTGGGGGAATTTTGTTTTTAGGAAAGTCAGAAAACATCGGGCATTTCTCCAACTTATTTCACTGCCAGGACCAGACCCATAAATTATTTGTCAAAAGAAACGTAAAAAATCTACATAACCTCAAGTTTTCCGGGTTTAAAGCAAGCAAGATACCATTACCCAAGCATCATTCGAATCAGCCTGAAAGCCGGGAGCTTGGCCTTAAAGATAAAATCAAGGAAACCTTGTCCGAAGGCTTTGAGCACCCTTATGTGGTGGTAAATGAGGAGTTGGATATTTTGGAGGTAAATGGAGATGTAAGGCTCTACCTTAGCCTGAGTCCAGGCAGCATACAGGTCAATATAATCCGGTTGGTAAATGAGGAACTGAAAATTGAAGTGAGGGCAATCCTAACCAAAGTCTTGAAAGAAAGACGAGCCATTAAGGGCCATATCAAGCGCTTTTCACTTTTTGGCAAAGAGTATTATGTAAGGGTATCCACAAAACCCGTGTTATTTACCTCCCCGGGGGAGCAATTGTATATTGTGATTTTTGAAAACCTGGAAATAGAAGAATTTATAAGTAAGCGTCAAATTGATGATACTGTAGCACTCACCAGCCAGAAGATCCATGAATTAGAAAACGACCTGTCTGCCACAAAGGAACACCTTCAGACCTACATTGAACAGATTGAATCCAGCAATGAGGAGATGCAAACCTTAAATGAGGAACTTCAAAGCACAAATGAAGAGCTTCAATCCAGCAATGAAGAATTGGAGACCAGCAATGAGGAATTGCAAAGCACCAATGAGGAAATACAAATTGCCTATACAGAATTAAAAGCTGCCTTTGATGAGATAGAAAAGAAGGAAGAGGCATTAAAGAGGCTACAGGCCAATACCGAAGCCTTGCTCAATAATGATTTGCAGTCCTTTATCCTTGTGGACAAAACATACAATGTCATCAACTTTAACCGGAAAGCAGCAAAGCTTTTTGAAACCTTATCCGGTAAAGGCATCAAAAAAGGAGGTTCCATAATGGAAATCCTTCCATCAGGCCATGTGGAGGATTTCATGCAGGACTTTTCCCTTTCTTGCACGGGTAAAATATTTCAGGGAGAAAAGGTTTTTAAAGACACCAACCAATTAGATCGTTCGTTTTCAGTGAACTTTACCCCTGCCATTTATGCCAATGAAAAGGTTGAAGCGATCTCACTAGGTTATTTGGAGATTACCGATCTAAAAGAAACCGCCAAAAAGCTTCAAACCACAGAGAACCTGGTCACTTCAGTTTTTAATGTGGTCGCAACAGGAATTTGCATCACCAATAAGAAGGGATATTTTGTAGAGGTAAATAAGGCCTATTGTGATATTTATGGCTATTCTAGGGAAGAATTGATTGGAAAGTCATTTACCATGATGGTCGCTCCCGAGCACAGAGAGCAAATCCAGCGTGAGCATGACCTTTTTATTGAAAATGGAAAAGAACACCCTAGTACCTATCAAGTAATTGGAAAGGATGGGGGCAAAATTACTATCTCTGTCTCCGCCGAACTGCTGGTGAATCCCGATGGGGAGCGTCTTAAAATCACTTCCATAACAGACATCACCAAAGAAACTGAGATTGCCAATAATTTAGAACACACATTGTGGCAACTGAAAGAGCGGGCAAAGGAACAAGCCTGTATGATCGAAATCATCTCCTTTGGCAGCAGTTTATCCTCCTCTTCCAGTTATCTTCAAAAAGTGACATCCGCAATTCCAAAAGGTTACCAATTCCCTGCATCAACCAGCGCAAAAATCAGCTATGGTGAACAAGTCTTTACCTCGGCAAATTTTAAAAAGGGGAAAAACAGCCAATGTTTTAAGGGGGAAACTGAGGATAAACAAGCATTGTGCATTGAGGTTTTTACCTTTTCGACCAATACCCCGGTTTTTTTGCCAGAGGAACAAGCATTGCTAGATAGTATAGGCAAGAATTTAATTCTTACCATCAATCATCATATCAACAGCAAAAGGATTGCGGAAAGCGAAAGAAGATTTAAAAATTTGGTGCAAAGGGGAGCAGACCTCATATGTATAGTGGATACAGATGGAGTTTACACTTACGTAAGTCCCAATTACGAGACCCTTCTGGGATATAAGCCGGAGGAACTTTTGGGTAAAAACGGCCTGGATTTCATTCATCCTGAAGATCTACTTCAAATTCAGGCTATTTTTGAGAAGCATGGTCATAAGGTGAAAATCACCAGTCCCGCTTATAGGTTTAAGGCCAAGAATGGGAAATACCTTTGGCTGCAAGGCACGAGCACGAAAATGTTGGATGACCCCACCATTAATGGTATCGTCATCAACACCATGAATGTTACCCCATTAATTGAAACCCAACTGCAACTAGAAGCTTCAGAAGAAAAGTACAGAAACCTCTTTCATTTTAGCCCATTACCTAAATGGATATATCAGGTGGATGATTTTCGCATCATTGATGTAAACCTTGCAGCCATTAATGAATATGGCTATTCCAAAGACGAATTTTTAAAGCTTACCATAAAAGAGCTTCGGCCCAAAAGCCAAGTTCCAAGACTTTTGGATGCTCATAAAGAAGCGGAATTAAAGGATGGCATCATCAAGTTTGGGATATTTACCCATCAGAGAAAAGATGGTTCACAAATGTTGATGAGCATTACCGGCCAAAAATTAAGGTTCAAAGGCAAGGAATGTATGATGGTGGATTGCATTGATGTAACTGAAAGAGAGAAACTCACACATGAACTGCTAAGTAAGGAAGCAAAGCTGGAAAAAGCGCATGAGGTGGCAAAAATGGGGTATTGGTCACACCAAATCGACAATGACACTATCTTTTGGTCTTCCATGATGCACAAAATATGGGAGAATAACATGGAGACACCAAATATAAAAATGGATTTCCTTATTCAAACCATTCACCCTGATGACAGGGATTTGATAGCTGAGGAGAGGAATAGATTAATCAGTGGAAAAAGTGAACACTTTGACCTCCAACACCGGATAATTACCCCCAGTGGCAGGCAAAAATGGATACATTCCAGAGCTTATGTAGTTAAAGACCCTCATAAAGATGAGACAATAATCGAGGGTACTTCTCAAGATATTACAGACCAAAAGGATCAAGAAATACAAAAACAGCTGGAAAACAAGTTAAGCAGCATATTCAATCAGGAGGAAAGCCTTGCCAGGACACTCGAAATCACCTTGAATTATTTACTCCACTTTTTCAATTTTGACATAGGCGAGGCTTGGATTGTAAACCCTGACCAAAAGCAACTTAATTTAATCGGTTGCCAAACGGGGGAAAAATTACTATTGGCAAAGCGTAATCCTTGTCAACTGAAAACCGTCAAAAAAGGGGACGGTTTAGCGGGCAAGGTTTGGGAAAACAACGAAATCTGGGAATGGAAAATAGACAAAACCTCAAAGCCACTTTGGAAAAATTTACCCCGAGATTCTCAACCGGAATTTTCTTTAGGAATTCCTCTGGTACATGGTGATGAAACGATTGGTGTACTGCTTTTTGGGACAAAGGAAAAGCATGAAAACATTACCTACACAAGAAAACTTTTGCAAAAGCTTGTCAATATGTTGGGCATTCAAGTGCATCGGAAAAAATTGGAGGAGGAACTGAGCAGGATATTCAATTCCTCACCGGATATCATCTGCGTGGCAGGTACGGATGGGTATTACAAAAAAGTAAATCCTGCTATGTGCGACTTATTGGGATTCTCAGAGGAAGAGATTTTAAGTACACCTATGGTGGAATTTACACATCCTGAGGACAGAAACAAAACCGCAGGGGAGTTGGATAACATCAACCGAAGGAAGGGCAAGGAAGTCTTTGAAAATCGATTCCTAACCAAATCGGGGAAGACGCTATGGCTTTCATGGAACTCCCGTTTCTTTCTGGACGAAGGGTTAATCTATGCGGTTGCCAAAGACGTGACCAAACAAAAGGAACTGGAACTGCTGCTTGACAACGCCACCTCCATTTCAAGAGTTGGGGCATGGGAAATCAACCTGGAAAGCCAGGAAGTCTATTTTTCCAAGATCACGAAGGAAATTCATGAATTAGAGGAAAAGGAAATCGTTCAAGTAGCAGAAGCCATTAATTTTTTTAGGGAGGACGTGCGGGGTAAGATTGATGAAGCAGTAAGCCTGGGGATAGCAAAAGGTGAGCCATGGGACCTCGAATTACCCTTGATTACAGCCAAAGGAAACGAAAGATGGGTCAGAACCATAGGAAAACCCGCATTCAAGGAGGGGAAATGTATACGGTTGATCGGAAGTATTCAAGACATTCATTCCCGAAAAATGGCAGAACTCCGCCTACAACATACTGCCGACAACATCCCAGGAGTGATATTCCAGTACAGGATTTATCCTGATGGCTCAGATCAGATGTTACATGTGACCAAAGGTGCCCTGGAAATTTGGGGGATAAGCCCAGAAGAAGTAATGGAAAACCCGGAACGAATATGGGCACAGGTAAATCAAACTGGTGATATGGGAAAGTTAAAGGCTTCCATTCAACATTCCATGGAGCATCTGGAAAAATGGCACTGTAGCTATCGGATCAAAAGAGAGGATGGAGAGGTCATATGGGTGGAAGGGTTCGGCACTCCTCACAGGCTTGGGGATGGAAGTACACTGTGGGATGCTGTAATCATTGACATCACCGAGAAGAAAAACCTTGAAACACTTTGGGAGAAAGCAAGCAAACTTACCAAAATTGGAAGTTGGGAAGAAAACCAAGAGGATGAGGAACACCAATACACGTACTGGTCACCTATGGCCAGGGAAATCTTAGAGTTAGACCAAAATGAGTCAATTTCTTTAACCCAGTGGGAAGAAAAGTTATTCAAAACCAATAAAGACGCCATTGTCAAGGCCTTTCATGACTTAAGGGATAAGGGAAAAGAGTTTGATTTAGAGCTTTTAATGCAAACAGGCAAAAACAAACCCAAATGGGTTAGGGTAATTGGTAATGCTGAAATCACCGGGGATGGGTCACGCCGTATTTTTGGAAGTATCCAGGATATACATCAGCGAAAAACTGCCGAATTGGAGTTGGCACAAAAAACGGATTACTTATTTGCCCTTGCAAATATCATCGAAACCTTATTGGCCAAAGAGGATTGGGCAAAGGCACTGGATAATTGCTTCGAGATCGCTGGAAAAGCAACAAGGGTAAATAGGGTTTATTATTTTGAAAAGCACACCGACCCATCATCTCCCGAGAAAGAGGTTTTCAGCCAAAGATTTGAATGGAATAGTGGCGAATTTCCCTCGCAAATGGATAACCCTGCATTACAGAATATGGATATTAGAACCTTTAGTGAATTTGAAGATACCATCGCCAAAGGGTCCGTTTACCAAGCATCAGTTTCTTCTTTGCCTTCATCCAATTTGAAAACCCTATTGCAAAGCCAACTTATCAAATCCATCATGTGTATCCCAATATTTCTGGGTAAAGAATATTATGGGTTTATCGGCTTTGACGACTGTGAGCAAGAAAGGGTCTGGCATGAAGATGAGGTAACTTTTCTTCTTAGCATTAGTTCGAATCTATCCACGGCCATTCTTCAACGTCAAAACAAACTGGCCTTAAAAGGGGCCTTGGATGAGAAAGAACAAATCTTGGAAAGCATCCAGGATGGGTTTTTTGCTTTAGACAAAAACTGGACCATCACCTATTGGAATAAGGTGGCGGAACGTATGCTGGGTAGAAAGAAAAAAGAGGTGATGGGTAAAAATGTTTGGGATGAATTTAGGGAGGCCGTTTCATTGAAGTTTTACGATGAATACCACAGAGCTATCAAAGAGAACATTCCTGTAAAATTTGAGGAGTATTTCGCCCCCGTAGAAAAATGGTTTGACGTAAGTGCCTTCCCTTCACCACTAGGTCTTACGGTATATTTTAAGGACATTACAGAGAAAAAAATGGCAGAGTTGGAACTACTGAGGTTCCAGCGTATCATTGAAAATAGCAAAGATGGCATTGCTTTGGCGTCGGCCACGGGCCAACCCCTGTATGTCAACCCCAGTTTTGCCAAGTCTTTAGGGTATACAATGGAAGAATTGAGGGAGAAAGGCAGCCCAGGAACCGTGTATGCTGATAAGAATGTGGCCTCAGAGGTTTTTGGAACCTTGCTATCAGGGAAATTTTGGAAAGGTGATATACAACTCATCAACAAGGTGGGGGAAAAAATGGACTTCTTCTTAAGCGGAGGTCCGATTATTGACGAAAACGACGAATTGGTAGCCATTTTCGGCATACACACCGATATATCTGAAAGGAAAAAAGCCGAGGAAAAAATCAGGCTTTCAAACGAACGGTTTCAAAAGGTTACAGAAGCCACACAGGAGGCAATATGGGATTGGGATATAATAAATGATTCAGTGTTTTTTGGGGAAGGCTACTTTAAGCTCTTTGGATATGACCCCAATAATGTCTCTTTATCATCATGGTCAAGTAAAATCCATCCCGATGATCAAAACGAAGTTTCCACCGGTTTACAACAGGCCTTAGACGACCCCAATATTTCTTATTGGCAAAGTGAATATAAGTTTCTAAAGAACAATGATGATTATGCTATAGTGATGGAGAGAGGTATGATCATGAGGGATAAAAAAGGGAAAGCCTTCCGCATGGTAGGATCAATGATGGATATGACCCGTCAAAAAGAATACGAAAACTCTTTAAAGGAACTTAACCTCGCCCTGGAAAACCAGACCAATGAACTGGCCCGGTCAAATGCTGAACTGGAACAATTTGCTTATGTGGCCTCCCATGATCTTCAGGAACCGTTGAGAATGGTGACTAGTTTTTTGACGCAGTTAAATAAGAAGTATAGGCATAAACTTGATGAAAAGGGACTTTCTTACATTGACTTTGCAGTAGATGGAGCAAGTCGAATGAGAAACATCATTCTGGATCTATTGGATTTTTCCAGAATCGGAAAGGCTGAGGAAGAACTAACTGAACTTGACTTCAACCAACTTACCAAAGACATTCTTACGCTGCACCAATCATTAATTAAGGAAAAAAAAGCCAACATCCATTTTGAGGACCTACCTACATTAAGAACCTATAAAACCCCTCTACTACAGGTGATGCAAAACTTAATCAGTAATGCATTGAAATACTCAAGGCCTGGGGTACTCCCAAACATTAAAATAGTTGCCATTAAGGAGGGGGAAAAGTGGATCTTTTCCGTATCAGACAATGGCATAGGGATAGAAGAAGAATATTTCGAGAAAATATTTGTCATATTTCAAAGGCTTCACACCAAGCATGAATATGCCGGAACAGGGATGGGATTAGCCATCGTGAAAAAAATACTGGAGCATATTGGGGAAGAAATTTGGCTAACCTCCAATCCCGGGGCTGGAAGTACTTTTTACTTCACCCATAAAATTCATTAAGATGAATTGGTGGGAAGCTTACAAGTCGGCCATTTTAAGAAATTTCAAAGATCTTTCTCCCCATGAGAAGGGACTAGAATTTTGGAGGGATTACCTCTTCATCGCCACCATTTCATATATGGTGCCCCTGAGCCTAATCGCCCTCATTCCCGGGGTTTTTATTTCCATTGTAGAGGAATACTATGCAATAGCTGTTTTCGATATTTTCGCAGTCATTTCCCTCTTGGCCATTGCTTTTAGTTCGCACCTCACTATTCAATCAAAAAAAATCCTGTTTGTTTTTATAGTATATGCCCTTGCTTTTGTGCTTCTCACCACATTGGGGAGTTATGGGCCTGGCCTTGTTTATTTGCTGGCAGTATCCATTTTCATGATCATCATCTTTCCCTACAAATTTGCTTTCCTTTCCATTTATCTAAACATTTTCTTTTGCGCACTGTATGGATTTCTGATTCATTCCCAATATTTCGAAGTACACCGGGTGGATGAAAATGCTGTTTTGTCTTGGGTAGCCATATCCACTAATCTCATCTTCTTGGACGCTGTGTTTGCCATCCTTATACCCAAACTCTTTGGCGGAATGCAAGAAACGATCAATTTTCAGGTGGAACTTCAAAAGAAGTTGAAAGAAGAACAGATTAACCTAAAACATTCTTTGAAGGAGTTGAAGAATAAAAATCAGGAATTAGAACAATTTGCGTATGTGGCCTCTCACGATTTACAGGAGCCCTTAAGGATGATTTCTAATTTCATCACATTACTTCACCAAAAATATCATCATATATTGGATGACAGGGGTAAGCAGTACATTTCCTTTACCCTGGATGGCGCCAAGAGAATGCGGCAGATTATATTGGACTTATTGGAGCTTTCGAGGGTGGGGCGGAAGATGTATAAAAAGGAAAGTTTCACCACATTGGATCTAATGGATGACCTAAATCATATCTTAAGGTCCAGCATTCAAAAGGAAAAGGCCATCCTCCGTTGCGAATCTTCCCTGTTAATTGAAAGTTATAAACCCGCATGGATACAAATTTTGCAAAACCTTGTTGGCAACTCCCTTAAATACAGACATCCTGAAAGGTCACCCGAAATAAGCATTGGGGGAAAGGAGACCGAAGATGCATGGGAAATGTATGTGAAGGACAATGGAATAGGCATCGCTGATGAATTTCACGAACGTATCTTCCATATCTTTCAGCGACTGCATACCCAAAAAGAATTCAAGGGAACGGGAATTGGGCTGAGCATCGTGAAAAAACTGGTTGAAAACCTAGGTGGAACCGTCTGGGTGGAATCAGCAATCAACCAAGGCAGCACCTTTTATTTCCGGATACCCAAAAAACCACCTATTTTTTAGTCAATGTAGCCATGTCCAACGCAAAATGGCAATGATTAAACCCACTAAGCCTCCTACTACTGCTCCATTCAGACGGATATATTGCAAATCATCCCCCACCTTTTCCTTGATTTGAACCATCATGCTTTTGTCATCCAGCCGTGCCAGGCTAGTCCTCACCATGGCACCAATTTCCGGGTGAAACTTGTCCAGTACCTCAGCTAGGGAAGATTTGACCCAACTATCAATGTCCTCCTTGGTTTCAGGGTCTTTACTAACGGAAACAGTGAGTTCCCTGATACTCCTGCCTACCCAATGCATGAGGGGTGTTTCAAGGTTTTCCAATGACTCTTCTGCAAGACCTTTAACCCTTTTCAAAAATTCAGTAATTAACGTTCTCGCACCCTCATTTCTGATCAGGTTGTCCCTTAGCTTTTTCACATATCCGGCCGCCTCTTCGTCGTTTTGCCGAAGGAGGACTGCAAACTCAAGCAGGTATTCGTCCAATTTTTGCCGAAGCGGATGATGGGGGTCCTTTCCAAATTCCTCTGCTAAAATCAATGCTATTTCCAGCAGTCGGTCTGCCAGCATTTCTAAGTCTATCCCTCCTGTTTTTTTCCCTAACCAAACCGCTGATTTTTTGAACCAATCCTTTTTTTGGTAAGCCTCAAGAGCCACTTTTAACTTGGTCAATAGGATATTCCTTGTGGCAGGGTCTTTTAAAGATTTGGAGGCTTCCTGTGCTAAAAGCCCTACCAATGCCCGGTGATTTCCTCTCCTTACTTCCTCCTCCAGCCAGGAACCTAGGGGTATGGCCAAGTTTACATCCTGCAATTGTCCTTTCAGAAAATTCTGAACATATACCCCCATTTTTGGGTGGTCAAGCTGAAGGATAAGCCGAGACAGCAGCAGACGGATCAAATCCATCAACTTATTGAAGTTTTCGGGATGGTTTAGCAATTCCAATATGGTGTCGGTAATGGCCACTCCTTTCAGCTTTTCCCTGATGATTTCAGGGGACAACCATTTATTGGTGACCATGTCTACTATTCCATCCGTTAGTTTTTCCCTGTTTTTCACAATTATATTGGTGTGCCGCCTCACAAAGGGGATGGGGATCTCATAGAACAACGCACTTACTGCAAACCAATCTGCAAGTGCCCCAATGGTGGCGGCTTCAAAGGCGGTGGCCACAATCCTCCATAGATGGGCCTCCCATTCAAAAAAATAAATACTCAATTCTAGAGTAACAAACCCCAAAACTGCCACGATAAGGGAAATATGTCCAATTCTACTTTTTATCATACATGGATTAATCCGAAACCTAAAACAATCCCCATGCCTCTATACCTATAAATCTCATTTTTTTCTAAATGTAGTTGCCACTGAATATAGACTGTAAATTGAACATAGTCAAAAAGGATATTGATTCCAAAATAATTAAATTTGTCTACTAAACCATTTAAACCTATGATCAAGCTTTTCCTGTTATGCTTTGCCAGTTTCACAATGCCCAGGTCGGTTTTTAACCATTTCTTTGTCTCCCTACCTATTCTATTATCGGTATCAAATTCGGCATGGGCAAATGATGGATATAAATTATGGCTTCAATACTACCCCTTGAAGTTTCCATACCAGGAGGTAAAAAGTCTATTTTCTAATTGTTATCTTGCCGAGGAAGGACCGACTATCGAGGTAATCAAGAAGGAATTGAGCTTGGCGCACCAGGGATTTAAACTTCATAAAATGATCTCATCATTTCCTTTTATATTTGCCAACTTAATTTTGAAGTTTTCAAACAGCCAAATTTAGATGGACATTACCCTTAAGATCAAAAATACCATAACAAAGGCCTTTTCATCACTTTATGATGTTCAACTACCTGAAGGTTCCATTTCTTTACAGCCCACCCGCAAGGAATTTGAGGGCACCTACACCTTCGTGGTCTTCCCCTACTTGAAACATACCAAAAAGAACCCAGAAGAAAGCGGCGAGGAACTAGGGAACTTCCTCAAAAACCAGCTTGAAGAGGTCTCCAATTTCAATGTGGTAAAAGGCTTTTTGAACATTTCCCTCTCGGACGGGTTTTGGCTGGGTCAGGTAGAGGAACTTAATAACAATACTGATGCCTTCCAGTTCCCTTCTACTGGAAGGAAAGTGATGGTGGAATATAGCTCCCCAAACACCAATAAACCCCTTCATTTAGGCCACCTAAGAAACAATTTCTTGGGTTATTCACTATCTGAAATCCTAAAGGCCAATGGGCATGATGTCGTAAAGGCTAACTTGGTAAATGACAGGGGCATTCACATCTGTAAATCCATGGTGGCCTATCAAGAATTTGGCGAAGGTGAAACTCCCTTGTCAAGTGGCATAAAAGGAGATCATCTAGTGGGCAACTATTATGTGATGTTCGATAAAGCCTATAAAAAAGAAGTGAAACAGTTAGTAGACAAAGGGATGGATGAGGAGTTGGCAAAAAAAGAAGCCCCCTTAATGCAAAAAGCTCAAAAAATGCTCCTTCAATGGGAACTGGGGGATCCTGAGGTGGTAGGCCTTTGGAAAACAATGAATCAGTGGGTATATGAAGGCTTTGATTCCACTTACAAGAGAATGGGAGTGGATTTTGACCAAATGTATTATGAGTCTGACACTTACCTGCTGGGAAAAAACATGGTTGAGGAGGGACTTAATAAAGGAGTGTTCTTTAAAAAGGAAAACGGTTCGGTTTGGGCGGATCTGTCTGATGAAGGATTAGACGAGAAGTTGGTGCTTAGAGCAGATGGCACCTCGGTTTATATTACCCAAGACATGGGTACCGCAGACCTGAAGTTCCAGGATCATCAAATCGACAATTCGGTTTATGTAGTGGGAAATGAACAAGACTATCATTTTGATGTACTTTTCAAAATATTAAAAAAGCTTCAAAGGCCTTACGCCGGGGGGCTTTATCATCTTTCCTATGGAATGGTGGACCTTCCTTCCGGAAAAATGAAATCCAGAGAAGGTACCGTGGTGGATGCCGACGACCTTATTGCGGAAATGGTGGATACGGCCAAAAAACATACCCAAGAGCTCGGGAAGATTGAAGGGTTTACCGAAAGTGAGGCAGAAGCACTTTATGAAACCTTGGCACTGGGGGCGTTAAAATATTTCCTTCTGAAGGTGGATCCAAAAAAAAGAATGTTGTTCAATCCTGAGGAGTCCATTGAATTTCAAGGTAATACAGGGCCATTTATCCAATACACCCATGCAAGGATCAGGGCCATAATCAGAAAGGCCAGGCAGATAGAACTGGACTATCAACATCCTTCAATATTCAAAAATATTAAGCAATTAGAGGGCGTTGAAAGAAATCTGATTGTGTTGTTGATGGATTATCCACAAAAGCTGAAAACTGCAGGGGATGAATATTCACCATCGGTCATCGCTCAATATTTATTTGATTTAGCTAAGGAATACAATAGATTTTATGCAGAACTTTCTATCTTTAGTGAAGCAAATGATCTAACCCGTGCTTTTAGGGTGGCATTATCTGCACTCGTAAGTCAAACAATCAAAGCCGGTATGAGGTTATTAGGTATTGATGTACCAGAAAAAATGTAATTATAAATTTAAGCATGTAGAATTTGTCACATCGGGCAATGAATATCACTCATGAGAGACAGAATATATAACCGCTAAAAAAAATCGAGCCTGTCCTGACGGCAGTCAGGGCATGACGCAAGCGACACACAGAGGCATGCCCCGATAACTATCGGGGTTGCGAGACTCCCCCGAAACGAGTTCCCCGAAACGAGTTCGGGGCAGGCTGGGGCAGGCTATCCCGACTTACAGTGCGGGACAAGTTATGATCATTGAAAAGCAAATTATAAACATATGAAACTACTATTTACACTTTTGGCTATGCTGGCAATGGCCTGTTCGGCCAATGACTCCTCTAAGCGATTGGCTTCCATGGAAGCCCAGGAGGCATCACTGATACCTACAAACGGAAAAACAATGATTGAAACCATTTATGACATAAAGATGCGTGACATCGACGGAAATGAAGTCGATTTCTCCACTTTTAAAGGAAAGAAACTTTTGTTAGTAAATGTGGCTTCCAAGTGTGGCTACACCCCTCAATACGAAGGGTTGCAGGAGCTTCATGAAAAACATGGTGACAAGGTAATCGTTATGGGTTTTCCTGCAAATAACTTCGGTGGCCAAGAACCCGGCACTCTTGAAGAAATTAAGGATTTTTGCAGTTCAACCTATGGTGTTTCTTTTCCTATGTTTGAGAAAATCTCCGTAAAAGGAGTGGACAAACACCCTCTCTACCGATGGCTTTCGGATAAGGAATTGAACGGATGGAACAATTCCGAGCCTTCATGGAATTTCTGCAAATACCTGATCGACGAAGAGGGAAAGCTTTTAAAATTTTTCCCATCTTCCGTAAAACCAATGGACGAAGAAATCCTATCACTTATTAAAGCTTAATAGTTTTGTTCCCCTGGTTGCTGTACCATGAGGAAAGTAATGTATGGAAATCATTCTTAAGGACAAAAAACAGGCCTGGTTACATGCCCTGAGGTTAAGAACACTCCCCTTGGCATTATCAAGTATTTTTTTGGCGAGCTTTATCGCTACAGATCATGGACATTTCAGGTGGGAAGTACTGGTGCTCGCCTCCCTGACCACTATACTTCTTCAAGTACTCTCCAACTTGGCCAATGACTATGGGGACAGCATACACGGTGCAGATAGCGAGGAAAGGGAGGGGCCAATACGTGCCGTTCAATCAGGTATGATTTCCAAAGACGAAATGAAAAAAGCCATGTATCTGGTGGGTGCATTGGCTTTTATCTCGGGGGTTACCCTTCTCCTCATCGCATTATTGCAGCAACCTATGATATTAATTATTTTTTTAGCCCTGGGGATTTTAGCTATTTTTGCCGCGATCAATTATACCTCAGGAAGTAATCCTTACGGATATGTGGGCTTGGGAGACATCTCCGTTTTTTTGTTTTTTGGCATTCTTGGGGTTATGGGCACATATTTTCTTTATGCAGTGGAATGGAACGGTTTCTTGCTTCTACCCGCAGCAGCTTTAGGATGCTTTAGCACCTCTGTGCTGAATATTAATAATATTCGGGACATACATGCTGACCGTCTGGCTGGCAAGAGATCCCTGGCCGTGAGAATGGGAAAGGCAAATGCAAAAATCTATAATTGGCTGCTCATCATAGGTGGAAATCTATTCCTTCTGATGTACACCGTGGTTGATGGCAGTTATGGTGGCCTCTTGTTTTTGTTGGTTTCACCGGTGATGATCATTAATGCCCTTGGTGTTAGTAAAAGTGACAAGGCTGCACAAATAGACCCCTATTTAAAGAAAACTGCCTTGTCCACCTTTTTTTGTGTGTCTGCTTTCGGAGTTGGACTTCTAATTTTTTAAGATTTTATACGGATGCTATCTATTTTAATAAGTTTTTTGTAGCTTAAAAGCACAAAATAAACAACTACTTATGAAAAATATACTTGTTCCTTTTGACTTTTCGGAAGAGGCTGAAAATGCTTTCAAATTTGCCCAAGAAATAGCGGCATTGTCATCAGCAAAATTGAAATTGGTGCATATCATAGAGATCCCCACCACCCAACATTTCAACACCATGGGTGAGGTCAATTTGGAGGAAAATTATGTGGACAAAGTCTACATGGTGGAGCTGGTTGATAAGCGTAAGAAACAACTCAAAGAAATTGAAAAAGAACTTGGAGTCCAGCCTTTTCCATTTTCCACAAGGCTTTCTTTTGGCAACCCCTACGCCGGGATATCAAAGGAAATAGCTGAAATGAAAGCAGATCTTGTAATCATGGGATCAAAGGGATCCAGTGGACTTGAGGAACTGCTCATAGGTTCAAACACTGAGAAAGTGGTAAGGCACGCAAAATGTCCTGTCATCACAGTGAAAAGTCCCACGAAAGTAAAGGACATCAAGAAGATCGTATTTGCCAGTGACTTCAGTGATGACAGCAAAAAGGTGATGTTAAAATTAAAGGATCTCCAAACCCTTTTAGAAGCAAGTCTGTATTTAGTGAAAATAAACACACCCAATTCTTTTGAGAACAGTAAAAAATCAAAACAAAAAATCAACGATTTTATCAAGACCAATAAACTGGAGAATGTAAAGGTGGACATCTTCAACAGCAGTTCCGAAGAAGAGGGGATACTTGAATATGCGGAAGATTTAGAAGCCGATTTGATCGCTATGGCCACTCACGGAAGAACCGGGTTTTTGCACCTATTAAGCGGCAGCATTGCAGAGGATGTGGTGAATGCTGCCAAAAGGCCGGTGTGGACCATGAAATTTACAAAGTGAAATGGGAAGAAAAAAAGACAATGATTGGAAGAAGAGGTTAGGAGTGGTATATTCTACCAGCGAGGATTATGAATATCAGGAAGATTCCATCCATGAGTCTGAGCAAACTCCTCCCCCGTCTCATCAACATTTAAGGGTGAGTTTGGATAAAAAATCCAGGGGAGGCAAAAAAGTAACGCTGATAACAGGTTTTCAGGGCAAAGAGGAAGACCTTAAGGCTCTTGGTAAATGGTTGAAATCCAAATGTGGAGTTGGTGGAAATGTAAAAGAGGGAGAAATCCTCATCCAGGGGGATTTACGTGATAAAGTGATGGAACTCTTAAAATCCGAAGGCTATAACACAAAAAAATCGGGAGGTTGACCTTAATTTTAACCGTAGATAATGGGGTGTTTACCTCCGAAAACTAGTGATTGATCGAAAAATCCCCCCTACCAATGAAATCCTTTTTACCTTTAAACATCATCCAAAACGGAGAAATGTGAAGTTGGTAAGAAATGGATGATACCGTGAAGTTGGTAAGTGGGGATTTTTTTTTAGCTTTCTATTGAGAAAGTGTAACAGCAAAAATTTTTAGCTTCCCCTGGAGAAATCCAGGGGATTTTTTTTAAAATAACTGCTTATAAAGCAACTCATTTTCTTTTTGTTGACGACTTTGCAAAGACAACCATTTTCTCAAAACCTTACGGAAATGCATCTCTTTGTCCAGAGTGGAGAAAACCAATTCCAGAAAAGCCTTTACCTCTTTTTTTGCTTCTGCTTTAAAATAAAGGGTAAAACTCTTAGAGGAATGATTGCTTTTAATATAGGCCACTGGTGAGCGGTATAATTCACTCAAACCCCTGAACATCCCATAGAGCTTATTCCATTTTTCTGATAATTCAAAGGACACTTCAGAAAAAACTCCTTCTTCACCGGCTTGTTTGGAAAGAAGCCTCACTCCATGTTGCAGTTCCAAGGCTTCCCTTGCGGATAAGCCTTGATCTTCTTCTTGGTACCTGCTCAACTTAATAAGTGCAACAGGTTCCTCTTTATCATTTTTTCTGTCGGTATTCAAGGCAGTATTCATTTGATCTATATATACTTAAACTTTTCCTGAGTATGAAAGTTTCATCCCAGCACAAATTTAACAAATTTTATGGTAAACCCTATAGGTTTTGTAGGTTATAAAGTTCAACAAAGCAACTCATATGAATATCACTCGGTTCCCCTGATCCATATAATGGGGAAATACCTGCTAAGGCACAATAATCCCCATCCGCTGGGCTTTTGGGTGATGATGTGGTTCATGGGAGTGATCCCCGTTAAGGCTATAAACGATTAAAACACCTAAACCAATGAAAATCATTCGCAAGTAAAAATCGCCTCTATTTATGGTTTTATCATTCATCAAGCTAGGAAGAAGGTTCCCAATTGCCATGTATATAAATCCACCGGCGGTAAAAGCAAACAAAAAAGAGGTAGAAAGCTGGTAATACTCATTAATGAAAAAAAACACCACTACTCCTAATATGGCCATTAAACCTACCAAAAAATTCAATAGCACTACACGCACAGGTTTCATGCCACTATAAATAAGCGTTCCCGCATCCCCAAGTTCTTGAGGAAGTTCATGCATAGCAATGGCAACTGTGGTGGTGGTTCCGACTTCCGGGCCAAGCATGAAACTCCCTCCTATGATCAAACCATCCACAAAATTATGGATACCATCACCCAGTAAGTTCAAAAACCCAATTGGTTTAATGGATAATCCTACTTTTCCAGTATTGACTTTCGAAAGCATTAACCCCTTATCCAATATCAAAAAGAAAACTACCCCTCCAAGTACCCAATACATGACAGGTTGAACCCGGTGCACGTCCTGTATCGATTCAGGGATCAAATGGAGAAAAGCGTTTCCCAAAAGTACACCAATGGCCAAACAAATAAGTGTTGGTAATATACGGTTTAATTGTTGCGAGCTTAATAATAGCAGGCTCAAACTAATCAAGGTAATAACACTAATAAAAAAAGCGCCCAATAGGGCGAAGGCAAAATTCAATTCCATTCACAAATATATATGCAACTTTATTGCATTAATAAAAAATGTTGGTAAAATTTGCAAAAAAAACTGAAATGAAGAAAATCAACATAACCTCTGCTTTCATTATTTCCTCAATCCTAATATGGGGTTGTGGCGGTAATCAACAAGATTCCAAACTTGAAGAAGCTTATGAATACCACAAAACATCAATAGAAATACGGGAAAGAATTGGAGAAAAATTTAAAACCCTGGAACCTGATTCTCCGGATCTTGAACTATGGAAAGAAAGACTGCAAGAATGGGATAATAATTTCGTAGAGGTGCCAGGTTTTGGGCATGAACATCACCATGATGAAAATGAGCATCATGATCATCACCATCACCATAACCCCGCCCCAAATTTGAGTTCTTCTGAACATTTAAACTTGCAAAAAGGGCTTTTGGAGGAAGTTAAGGAAATAGAAAAGGCATTAACGATGGACTAACTTGGCCAACCAAATAATCGTAGGGTCAATGGGTGGTTTTTACTGAAATACAAGCAATGATTTTATTATTATTACCATGTTTATTTTAAATTTTGAATTTGAAAAAAATCCAAAAAAAGACACTTTTTATCGGGGCAAACACAATAAATCTTTCTATCTTTCGAAGATTTCAATCACATAATTACTGTAAATCAATTGAATTTTCTTGATAGTGTTTTTGAAAGTCAAATAGCTAAAGTCAGTTACTCATAAACCCCAGACTATGGAGTCTTAATTTTTTTAAGGCTCCTTTTTTTATTTTCCTGCATACTTCACCGGCTTTCCTTCTTCAAGTTGCCGGGTTACCACATAATATGGACCGGTGATAATAAGATCTCCCTCCACAACCCCATTGAGGATTTCTATATGTTCAAAGTCAGATATGCCTGTTTCTACCTCTTTCATTTTGGCTTGACCATCCATCATCACAAATACCACCTCTTTTGAGCCGGTTTTACCTGAATCATTGGAATCATCACTGTTTTGAGCACGAGTGGTGACCGCTGATAGGGGAACAGATAGAATATCATTTTTTTGATTGGTAATGATTTCCACACTTGCGGTCATCCCAGGTCTAAAAGGATGAGGATTTCTAGCACTTATAAGATCCATATAGGATTCATTGAGGATCCTAATTTTAACCTCAAACTCTGTCACAGCATCCTGATTGGCCTTTTCATTGGCGGAATTGGATATGGAGGTCACCACTCCTGTAAAAGTCTTACCCATAAAGGCATAGGCATCTACTTCAATAATTGTGGTATCCTTAAGGGATATTCTGACAATATCATTTTCGTTCACATTCACCCTCACTTCCATCCTGGACAGATCTGCAATGCGAAGCATTTCCGTTCCTGCCATCTGTGCAGTACCCACTACCCTCTCGCCTTGCTCCACCAATAATTTTGAGACTATTCCGTGGGATGGGGCATAAACATTGGTCAACCTTAAATTTTCGGCTGCCTCGTCCACGGTGGCCTGCGCACTTTTCACCACATATTCAGCCGCAAGCACCGTTTGTTCTGCTGCTTCTAAATCGTTTTTAGCAGTTAGGAAATTAGCATTTGCCTGTTCAAAATCTGCATCAGAAATAACCTTGTCTTCATACAGTCTCTTATTCCTGGCAAATTCAAGTTCAGCTCGGGTAAATTGAGCCTCTGCCCTCTTTAAAGAAGCTTTGGATTGTGCCAAATTGGCCATCTGCTGATTGAGGGTGGCTCTCGCCCGATCCAGCGCTGAAATAAAATTATCAGGTCTGATCTTAACCAAAAGATCATTGGCCTTTACGCTATCCCCCTCCGCCACATTTAAGGCTATTATTTCCCCGGCCACATCAGGGCTCAAGGTTATTTCTACCTCAGGCTGAATCACACCTGATGCATTTACCTTTTCCACAATATTCCTTTTGGTTGCCCTTGTCACCTCTACTTCAATCTCCATTTCTCCCCCGATCCAGCCTGCTTTTCTGGCTATGAGAAGCGCCAAGGTTAATAGGATCAATACACCAATTGAAATAACAAGTAGCTTATTCGACTTTCTTTTTGCCATGAATGCGATAATTAATTTTAAAGGGTAAGGGGTTTGCCAAGGTAAAAATCAAGGACTTTCATCCGAAAAACAAATTCGTATTTAGCCGTTAAGAGGTCTGCCTCAGCATTGAAAAGGTTATTTTGCGCGATTTGAAAGTCCGTTGCGTTAATTGCACCCACCTCAAACCGCTGTTGGGCCATTCTAAATGCTTCCCGGAGTGCATCTACCCGCATTTCCGAGCTTCTGAAAGCCTGTCTGGAAGCATAGGCCGAGGTATATGCTGTTTCTATATCTTGTCTCAACTGGTTTCTGGTTTCCAGTTCTGCCACCTCCGTGAGCCTTTTCTGTACCCTGGCCCTTTGTAACCCTGCACGGTTCCGAAAGTTTGAGAAAACAGGAATATTCAAGGCCATATTTACGGTTTGGGACAAGTTGTTTTCAAATTGCCTAAACACAGGGTCAACAGGGCCTAGAGCGGCCTGATCCACATAATTGGAAAAGACGTTGGCGTTTACCCCTAATGTGGGAAAAAAGGCACCTTGGGCAATCTTTATCCCGTATTCAGCACTTTCCACCTCCAATTCTGCCGCTCTCACCTGGGGCAAATGCCCCAATGCTTCACTGTAAATTTCTTCCACAGTAGCTACGCCAAGTACTAAATCCTCGACAGAGACCTCTGGTATGAAAATACCAAAATCATCGGTAAAAGGCAGCAACAGAAACTGTGACAGATTTAACCTGGCGATTCGGTAGTTGTTGCTTGCATTGATCACCTCTAGTTCAGAAGTAGCCTGCTGTGCTTGAATATCCAAAAGTTCTGCCATAGGAAGGTCCCCTGCCCGCACCCTACTATTGGTCAATGCCAGCTGTACCTCTAGGGTATTCAATTGACTCCTGGCAATATTCAGTTGTTCTTTGGCAAAAGCCACGTTGATAAACAAATTGATAGCATTGAGGCTGATGTCATTTTCAGTGGCCTCTACATTTAATCGGTTGGATTCCAGATCTACCTCGGACTGTTTAAGTCGGTTTTGAATCTGCCTACCAACATAAATGGGGAGATTTGCACTTGCCGAAATATTCACGTTCCCGATTCTCCTGGTCTCAAACAAATTGGTGACAGGGTTAATAGATCTCCCCCACCTGTAACCCGAGGATAACCCTGTGGAAAAAGTAGGCAGCATTTGACCTCTTGCTTCCAAAAGAGAGGCCTCTACTGATTCTAAATTTAATGACGCCCGCTTTAGGTTCAAGTTATTATCCAATGCGATTTCCACACATTCCTCAAGCGTCAATGCAGAAACATCCATTGCCTGTTGACCAAAAATTTCCACTGGGGAAATAAAAAAATGGCAAAAAAGAAATATTACAAGTAATTTTATTTTCATTCGTGAATAGATTTTACCAATAAATCAACGGATTAAAAGGATCATATAATTCAAAATACATGCTTGAATTACAATTGACTATAAATTCTTATAAAATTAATTTCAAATCCCATAATATTGCGTTAGAAACAGGTTTTTTTTAACTACAATTAAGAGGATATGGTTATCCCAATGAAAAAAAAACGTTCGAAAACGTACAAAATTATGTTCGAATTTGAAACAAAAAATTTAGTAAAAACTCAGAATGGCGAATTTATCGCGCTGCAAAAGGGGCTCAATAGGGCATTTTTGTTTGGCGACGGAATATTTGAAACAATGGTTTTTCACAATGGGAACATCCTTTATGCCGATCAGCATCAAAGTCGGCAACAGGAGGGACTGAAAGCTTTGGGCATTTCGAATGAATTCGTAACCCCCATTAAACAAATAGAGGCTTACATTCAAACCAAAATAAAGCCGGATAAGGACCTCACCTTGCGCATAAGGTGGAACGTGTACCGAGGGGGGCAGGGGAAATACACGCCTGAAACTGATCATCCGGAAGAAATCCTGACCCTGCAACGTTTCTCTCCGGCTATATCCCAAAAACCAAAATCGTACCTCTGTAAGGAAATTAAATTATTCCCAACCCCATGGAGCCGATGCAAGACATTGAATGCCCTTAGCTACGTAATGGCAAACCGCGAGCGGGTTCAGCGGAAGATGGATGAGGTGATCTTACTTGATGGGGATGGTTACCTTAGTGAGGCAGGCAGTTCCAATTTGTTCTGGCAAAAGGGTAATACTCTTTACACCCCTGACTTGCGGCACAACGCCATAAAGGGGGTGGCAAGATCTGTCATATTGAAATATGCCCCGTCCCTCAACTTTAAGGTAAAGGTGGGCAGTTATAAACCCGAAGTGTTGGCCAAAGCTGATCGCCTGTTTACCACCAATGTAACAGGCATTTCTTATATAGGACAATTGGGAGATATAGTGTATGAAACTGGGGAGTCAGAGGAGTTAAAATCCCTTTTTCCCTTCTATTTCAAACCGAAACCTCGGCCTTGATATGAGGGTGAGGGTCATACCCATGAATTTGAATATCCTCAAATGTGAAGGCAAATAAATCCTTCACTTCAGGATTAAGGTAAAGCGTGGGAAGCTCTCTGCATTCCCTGGAAAGCTGCAATTCTGCCTGCTCTAAATGGTTAAGGTAGAGATGGGCATCCCCAAATGTGTGGACAAATTCACCTGGAGCCAAATCACACACCTGCGCAACCATGCATAGAAGCAGGGCATAGGAAGCAATATTAAAAGGAACGCCGAGGAACACATCTGCACTTCTCTGGTAGAGTTGGCAGGAGAGTTTTCCTTCTGCCACATAAAATTGGAACAAGAGGTGGCAGGGAGGAAGAGCCATGGAATCCACATCCGCTACATTCCAGGCAGATACGATCAACCTCCTGGAGTCCGGGTTAGTTTTTATTTGTTGGATCAGGTTTTTGATTTGGTCAATTTCTCCTCCCTTTCCATCGGGCCAATGTCTCCATTGGTATCCATAAACCGGACCTAAATCCCCCTTTTCATCTGCCCATTCATCCCAGATGGACACCTTATTTTCTTTAAGATAACCTATGTTGGTATCTCCTTTCAGAAACCACAGCAATTCGTGGATGATTGATCTGGTATGGCATTTCTTGGTGGTAACCAAGGGAAAACCTTCGGACAGGTCAAAGCGCATCTGATACCCAAATACAGATTTGGTTCCTGTTCCCGTGCGGTCTTTTTTGGTGACGCCGTTTTCCAGGATATGTCGCATTAGCTGGTGGTATTGTATCATGTCCTATTATCCGTAGTGCTTTTGGTAGTATTTTTGATAATCCCCTGAGGTTACATTTTCCAGCCAGGCTTCGTTTTCAAGGTACCAATCAATCGTTTTGTCAATGCCTTGCTCGAAAGTCACACTGGGCTTCCAACCTAGTTCCTTGTTGATTTTTTCAGCGTCTATAGCATACCTCAGGTCATGACCTGCACGGTCTTTAACGAAAGTAATCAATTCTTCTGAGCTTCCCGGCTTCCTCCCCAATTTTTGATCCAAGAGCTTACAAAGTAATTTTACGATAGCTATATTTTGCCATTCATTGAACCCTCCAATGTTGTACGTTTGATTGATTTGACCTTTGTGAAAAACTAAATCAATGGCCACGGCATGATCTTCCACAAAAAGCCAATCCCTCACATTTTCTCCTTTCCCATATACAGGTAATGGTTTGTTATTCTTGATATTATGGATACATAGGGGAATCAGTTTTTCTGGAAACTGGTTAGGGCCATAATTGTTGGAGCAATTGGAGATAAGCGTTCTCAGCCCATAGGTATTGGCATAAGCTCTTACAAAATGATCGGAACTTGCCTTTGATGCAGAATAGGGGGACTTGGGGTCATAAGGAGTGGATTCCACAAAATATCCGCCATCATCAAGGGAGCCATACACCTCATCCGTGGAAATCTGGTAAAAAAGATGACCTTCTGGCACCTGCCAATATTCCCTTGCCGCATTCAGTAGGTTTACGGTACCCAATACATTTGTTTTCACAAATGCCAAAGGGTCGGTGATGGATCTATCCACATGGGATTCTGCGGCAAGATGTATCACATCAGTGACCTGATAATCATTGAACACCTTTTTTAATGCAACCTCATCCAAAATATCCACCTTTGAAAAATGATAATTTCCCTTGCCTTCCAGATCCGATAGGTTCTCCAAATTTCCTGCATAGGTCAGACAATCCAAATTTATTATTCTATAATCCGGGTATTTGTTCACAAAAAGCCTGACCACATGAGACCCTATAAAACCGGCTCCTCCGGTAATCAAAATCGATTTCTTCATAGTGTAAAGTTAAACCTTAAATCTAGAGATAAATTTTCTCAACCCGTTGTTTCTTTGTTTCAGCTCTTCTTCGTAGTAATTCCCGCTGTATTTATTTTTCCGCATATAAGAATAATTATAGCCGTATCCATAATTATAACCCCCAAAATCATAGGTATCACCTCCGCTTTTCAGCCCATTAAAAATGGCATAAAAATTATTTACCTGATCACTAGCGTATAAGTCATTGATCATCAAAAGATGGTTTTTATGCGTGTAGTCATACCGCACAATATAAAGGTTGATGTCTGAAAAGCGCAATAAGTCCATAGTTTCGGAAACCAATCCTACGGGGGGACAATCCATGACGATAATATCAAATTCATCCTCCAGCCTTGTCATAAATTCCTTCAATTTATTTTTCAGCAACAACTCTGAAGGATTTGGAGGCACTGGCCCCGAAGGAACCACATATAGATTGTCATATTTAGTAGGGAATATTATTTCATCGGCACTGTGTTTATCCACCAGAAAGGTGGATAGACCCTTTCGGTTGGAGACCTCCAAATAATTGGACAGCTTGGGCTTTCTCAGGTCATAACCCATCAAACAGGTCTTTTTGCCACTCAAAGCCATTGCGGAGGCAACATTTATACTGATATAAGTTTTCCCTTCCCCCGATATGCTTGAAGTCACCAGAATGTTTTTGCATTTTTTCTCACTGGCGATATAAAAAAGGGCCGACCGGAGAGAACGGAAGGATTCTGAAGCCAGTGACCGGGGATGATCCCCAACCAATAAATTGGTTCCTTTGTCGCTATACCCAACAGTGCCCAGCAGAGGTATCTTCAATATACTCTTTAACTGCACCTGATCCATGATCCTGTTGTTCAAATAATGATAGAGCAGCAAAAACCCAAAAGGTATAAAAAACCCAAGTCCAACGGCATAGGAATAATTTTGCATTTTTTTAGGAAAAATTAAGTTCCCCCTTTTTGCATAATCCACAATGGAATTATCAGAAACGTTAGAGGCCTTGGCTATACCTGCCTCTGCTCTTTTTTCCAGCAAATAAGTATATAGATTTTCCCTCAGCTTAAATTCTCTGAAAATATTGGTGTAGCTTGACTCGGCTTGGGGTAAGTTGGCAAATTGGCGGTCAAAGGTGCGCAATTTTTCGACATTCTCCCTTTTGCGGATTTCTGTATTTTCGATCAGGTTTTCGATGTTTTCAAAGATGTTGTCCCTGAGCCTGTTGATTTGCTGATCCACAATGACAAGATCAGGGTGATTATCATGCACCTTTGTCAGCAGTTTCCTGCGCTCCAAGGAAAACTGTACAAGCTGCTGAATAAGGTCGTTTAAAAGGCCATCTGCTATTCCTACTACGGAAGGAGCTACCACTTCTTCGTAGTTGTCACCTTTTCTCAGCAAATAATCCCTGAGGGATTTATAATAGCTGAGCTCAAACTCAATGGCCTGTATGTTGTCTTCCAAGGAACGTATGTTACCAAGTACCCCTCCAAACTCAGCGTTTACATCCAACAACTTGTTGCTCACCTTAAATTGTTGCATTCTTCTTTCAACTGAATTCAGAGAATCCTCTACGATAAAAAGCTGCTCTTCAATAAATTTAAGGGCGTTTTCGGAAATCCTGTTTTTCTCTCTCAGGTCATGTTCCAAAAAGGAATCCATTAGCGCATTTACGTAATCGCTACCTTTTTCCACCACTTTGGCAGTCATACTCACCTCAAGCACCGTACCGTAATTGATCATAGGCCTTACCTGAACGGCACCTGCATATCGCTCAATCAAGGTATTGGGGTGGTTGAGCAAAAAACTTACCTCTTCTCCCACTTTGTTTGGGCTGATGAGATGGACAGTGAATTTAGATTTACTTCCCTGAACCTCATCCCCGAAGGTATGGACACTTTCATAGATATCCAGTTCTGGCTCATGGGAACCGTTCCCAAAATTCCACCAGTCAAAAATTTGACCCTCCTCCTTCCCTAACCTGAATTCTTGATCCGAAAGGATTTCAACACTTATTTTCTTCCCCTCTACCTGTGGGTGGTCCCAGTCCACTTCCACGAGTATGGGACTGTTTTTGTAGAGCTCTATCTCCTTTATATTGGTAGCTGCATAATAAGTGACATCGAAGTGCACTTTTTTCAATGCCTCCTCTGCCAGTTGCTTGGAAGAAAACAACAAAATGTCGTTGGTCAAGTTTTCTCCGCCTGCAAAAATATTTGCCCGGTCTAGCACCCTCACTTCCGGGGAGGCATTAGTTTTGATCATCACACTTCCCTTCACCTCAAAAAGCTCTACCGTATACCTATGAAACAAAAAGACAGCTACTAAACCGACTGAGATAAAAAGGAGATACAGTGGCCAATAGCGAGAATACTTGATGATATAATATTTAATATCTATGGGCTTTTCCTGCTCCTCAAATTTTGATAAATCCAAGTTTTCCATAATTAAAATATTCCTGAGGTTACACCATAAATAAATAAAATGGCTGTGAGTATGGAAATGCCCAATTGCAGGGAGGCCGACAAACTTTCACCGGATCCGACCTGTCTGATTTGCATGGGCTGCAAGTAAAGTACGTCGTTAGGCTGAATAAAGTAGTAGGGGGAGGCCAGCAACGCCCTGTCATTTAGGTTGATTTGATGGATTTTCGTTCCCCCATCATATTGCCGAATAAGAAACAGCTCATTTTTCTTGGCCAGGATATTGGATTCCCCTGCCATTGCCAGGGCATCGAAGATGGTGGCACGGTTCTTTAATATCACCTTTGTCCCTACATTGTTAAACTCTCCAAGTGCAGTAAAGCGTATCCCTCCAATCCTAAGTCTTACATCTACGTCTTCCTTGAAATAACTGTTAATAGCATCCTGCACCTTATCGCGAGCTTCTTCTTCCGTGAGGCCGGATAACTTTATCAAACCCAAAATTGGCATTCTCACATTTCCATTTTTATCTAAGGGATATCCTGAAAAATAAAACACATCCATGGCCCCACCCATGCCTCCCATGCCTCCGCCTCCCCTAGAGCTGGTGGCCCCTTGGTATTCAAAAGCTTTCAATAACTCCTCATTGGAAGATGCAAAGTCTATGTCCACAATATCGAAAGGTTGCAGCACATATTCATATTCCACATCGGCATAAGGAATGAATTCGTCCAATTCAATGGATTCCTCCCCGGGAAGGTTCTGTAAATAATTTATCCTCTTGTTGCTTATACAAGAAGAGGCTGTCAAAACCATTAAAAATAAATAACCAAAATACTTCATTTCCAAACCAAAACACTCTGCTAAAGCTATCAAAATTAGTCAAATACACCACTAATGAAAATACAATCGCCGGATAATTTTTAATTACTTTTTTACTTTATCCCATAAGCGAAAATATTCCTCTAAAATAGCCTGATGTACTTTTTTCCTATCAAATCTTCCTACTACCTCCAGATACAAGCTGTCCGCATATTCACTCATCACCTCCCGCTTCACATATGCAAATTCCATTGCTTCCTTTATCGCCTGTATATTCTTTAACGGAAACACCAACCCTGTTTTCTTATGGGTTACTACCTCAAGGTTCCCGGGGATATCCGAGCAAAGAACCGGACAAGCCATCGCACCAGCTTCCAGTAACACATTGGGAAAGCCTTCCCTATGGGAAGGATGAATCAAAATATCCGAAATGGCCAAATAATACTCCATGTGGTCTGTCCATTCCACATGTATAATCCTGGGGTGGTCTTCGATCCGTTTTTTTGTCCGAACCGAAATCGGGTCCAGGTCCTGCTCATAACTTCCCAACAGCACCAACCTGGCCTTTTCGGTGATCTTGGAGGCAAGATAAGCCTCTACTAGTTCATCTATGCCTTTATCTTTAACCAATCTCCCCGCAAATGTGATCACAAAATCTTTTTCTGAGGGTGCTACTCTTAGCATTGCAGCGATCAGGTGATTTTCTTTGAGGTTATTTCTGTTAAACTTTTCCAACTCCACCCCATTGGAAGAACCTTGTGCTATAACTTTAACCTTATTTTTCTGTGCCATTTGGTTTTCCAATAAAAATTGCTCCAAAGCATAAGAGTTTGGCCATACCTCCGAGGCAAGCTTATAGGTGAATTTCTCCATGGCCAGCAAAAGCTTTTTATATTTAGCTCTAACTCCCAAAAAAGGCAGCCCTGCCAGGGTATGTATCCTGATCGACACCCCACAAAACTTGGCAGCCATCATTCCAAGTAGTCCCGCCTTCGGCGTATGGGTATGTACAATATCCGGATTTTCAAGCTTAAATAACTTAATAAGCTCCCATAGGCAAATCAGGTCTTTTAACGGAGTGATTTTTCGTGTGAAAGGAATGATATGATGACGGCACCGTTCATACTTAATCACCTCATCCCATTCCTTGCCCTCCCCACTTACCATCAGCACCTCCCATCCTGCAGAGGCCATATATTTCATCTGCCCCCTTAAGAGCAATTTGAGCGATAACGGTACCGTGGTAATCCTGATAATCTTAGGCATGAAGGGCTACTAAATCCATTAAAAAAAAACAAAGATAGTTCTTAAAAGACAAAAAGGTAATTAATCCCAAAATATTGCATAAAGAATTGGGACATTTCAATAAACGGTCATTAAATGTAAATTTTATGCGCTTACGTTTACCGCTTTGTCCACAAAATAAAAGGGCGCTTTCTCCAATATTGCATTCGCCTTCTCCCACATTGGTGCCGAGCGTATCAAAAATGCCTCCGCATGAAGTATTCTCCCCCTGGACTTATCCTGATTACCCAAAAGGTCCCATACCCTGTCATAACGCTGCTCATATCCCTCAAACCCATGGGTTATGTATTTTTTGTGAAGGATTTCTCCCTTAGACAGTTTCAGTTCATATTCCGTCTCCGGACCAAATAAATAGGGTGGCCTGGAAAGTTCCTCCACTCCATGCATGGAGGTATTTGGTTTTAGTCCACAGCCTATAAACAATAAATACCCGTTTAATTCACGAAGAAGCTGAAATGGGGAATGTGCCCCTACCGGGGTATCATCCCCAAGATGGGCATCAATTAAAGGTTTGGCCTGCTGCCCGTAAGCACATACCGAATGCGTGGGATGTACGCTCCTGATTACTCCAGCCGCGTTCCTGAAAAATTCGGAAAAGCCCCCCACACAAGATGGGGTTTTGGCCAGATCAAATATTGGGCGTTCTCTGGTCACAGTCTTGTAAGAAAGCGCTGGAACCAACAAGGTGCCTTCCCTACCCAACACTTCCAGCAAGGCCTCCAGTAAAACCTGGGCTTTATTGGGGAAATTCCCCAAACTTCTCAAAGAGGAATGTACCAAAACATGGTTTCCCCGCTTGAGGCCTAAAGCTCGAAGATCCTCTGTCAATTGCCTAGTCTCCATTAATGCCAAGAGATTTAAAACGCTCCGTAAGTTCGGTTAGGGAAGCTTCCACCCCCATCCTTTCCAAAGAGGAAGCTCCCACAAAACCCTGGGCTTCAGTGGCAGCCAATACCTGACTAACATCATCCGGGGTATTGATGGGGCCGCCATGCGCCAAAAAGAAAAGGTCTGGGTTCACTTTCTTACATGCTACAATTATACTTTGGGTCCTTTCAATGGCTTCTTCCATACTGCAACTTGCCCCTTTCACACCTATGGAGCCCCCTACTGTGGTACCTACATGCGATATGATGGCATCTGCACCCGCCTCAGCCATTAGAACACCCTCCTCCGCTGTGGCCACGTAAACTATTGAAAACAATTCCATTTTATGGGCAATCCGTACCATTTCAACTTCCTTTTCAAAACCCATTCCGGTTTCTTCCAATATTTGGCGGAAATTACCGTCCACAATGGAATGAGTGGGGAAATTATTGATCCCGGAAAAACCCATATCCTTAACCTTTAGTAGGTGATGCCAAATTCTCCTTCTGGGATCAGAACCATGCACCCCACAAATGACAGGGACTTCATTTACCACAGGTAATACCTCATATTCCCCTATTTCAAGGGCAACGGCATTGGCATCCCCATAGGCCATTAAACCGGCTGTAGAACCATGTCCAGACATTCTGAATCTACCGGAATTGTAAATGATCAATAAGTCTGCTCCACCCTTTTCGATAAATTTGGCACTGATGCCCGTACCCGCACCTGCCGCAATTATAGCTTTTTTCTTGGCAATGGTATCCATTAGTCGCCCCCTTACTTCTTCTCTTGTATAGGGATTGCCCACTCCTGTCCATGGATTTGGCATTCTGTCTTGGTTTAGCGTTTGGTGTGTAATGTGCTAAATTAAGGATTTGGGGTAGCTTAGGCAAGGGTTTTCAGGTTACCTCTGGACCAACTCACGCGTCACTTCCTCCAGCTAATGAACCTTAAATCCTGAAATAAGTATCCAAAACATTCCCTGCGAAAAATTTTCCAAAAGTTTTTACCGCTCTTAGCCCTTCCCTCTTATTCGGGGCATGTATAGCTTTCATCGTTTTGATTTGCCGCATAAAATCTGCTATTCTGATCACCAATTTCCCTTTTCCCATTACTTTACCGGCTTTAGAAGTTCCCTCATATACCGTGATAAACAAAGTGGTCGTATCCTTCCATACGTCCAGTCTTCTGTCATTGTAGATATCCTTAAAGCCCTCGAAAAAATAATCCTGCCCCTCCTTACTCCTAAGCTGTATCCGATAAGCCATTTTCTTTCTTGCCTCATCATCAGGGTTTTCAATAAAAAGGTTAAACTCGCCCTGAAGGGCAGTCATTGGAAAACTGGATAGGGAAGGCGCATTCATGGTACCAATCATGGCCGCAGAATGGTTAGGGTCATTAACGAAATCATCGATATCCTCGGTTTGAATAGTGAGTGTAAACTCAAAATTAGCCCCTACCTTTTTTCCTTGGGCATATCCGGCATTGTAATCCTTGGCTTCTATGCCGAAAAAACCCCTCATGGTCTCCGTGAACTGTACCCCAGCACCTTTTGGTGAGGTATCCGAGTCGGGATTGTCTGGGCCCTTAAAGTCGTAATCCAAGTTAATTCCTTCCTCCTGCGCAATAAGTTTGCAGCTTCTTTCGGAAAGAGCAGAAATGGTCATCAGGGGGTTGGTGCCCACAGGTCTCGGGATTACGGCCCCGTCCATCACATAAAGCCCTTTATGCAGTTGATCTCCAACATTATTGGCAAACACCTGGCCTTTATGGTCTACCACACCATTGGTAGCGTCCTCCCCCATACCACAGCCACCTAAGGGATGCACAGTGACCAAGTCGTAGTTCATCAGCCTGTTCCAGGTGGGATTGGGGATTTTGGTGCCCCCAAGAGCCTTGGTAGCTTTAAAGATGTTATCATTAACTTTTTCAAAAATTTCCTGCTTTCCTACCCCCCTCCAATTAATGTTGAGCTTATTTTCATCAAACACCAATTCCCCATTTCCATCATCATGGGTCATCACCAGGTATATCTGGGTGTGGTTTACTGCCCCGTAAAATGGTCCCAAAACCAAGCTCAGCACTTCCCTCCATTTTTCCTTTATGTAATCCCAGAAACCACGGTCGGTGTTTCTTCCCACCAACCTGCTGAATGCAACCAGGGTTTTTGGCATGATCATCCTGATGGGGCCCGGCACAGTGCCTTCTTCCAGGGTCATCCCCTCTTCCATCACTTCTTTTTCACGCATATCGATCACACTGGTGATGCAAGGTCCCACTTTGGCCACCTGATCAGTGCCCTTTCGGCCGAGACCTATCCCTTGAATGGGATCGTCATTATTGTAGCCAAATCCTAAAACATCCCCATTCCCGGTAAATCTTTTGCCAAGTCTGTCCGACAATTTCAGCCCTCTCTCCCTGGATCGCATTAATATTTCCGTAGACCCCAGGGCTCCGGCACTTAATATCACCTTGTCGGCTCTTACAAACATCAATGGGGCATCAAAATTTTCCCTACCTATCCCCACCGGATGGAAATAAACCAACCACTCTCCATTCCTATTTTCCACGTACCTCACGTTCATTTCCACAAAAATATCAGTGCCATGATTGAATGCGTCTGGAAGATAGTTCATAGCGGTGGTGTTCTTCGCACTAATATTACAACCTGTTACACAGTCACCACAGTTGGTGCATTTGGATTGATGAATGCCTACATGGTTCAGCTTGTCTTCGAAGGTTACATTTATATCTAACAGCCTAAAGGGTTCGGCCATTTGCTCAGCCGATTTGCGCATGGCTTCCGTTTTCTTTAGAATGGGATAACCATTCTTGCCTTCGGGATAGGGATTAGGTTTCAGCATATCCCAGGCCCTTCCCAAACCCGCCTCAAAACTCTTTGGGTCATTCCGAATAGCAGAAGGCCAAGCAGGGTCCTCCATTACCCTACTTTCGGGCCTAATCGATACATTCGCATTTACCAAAGAAGTACCACCCAGGCCACACCCCTTAAATACATTAATCCCATTACCGATTGTGAATTCATATAAGCCATTTCTATTGATACCTGGGGATTTGCCGCGGATGAAGTTCATTTCCCCAGAGGCCTGCTTCATGGTTCGTGGAAACTGACCAGGCAAAAATTCCTTGCCTTTCTCCAACAAACAGACAGCAAAGCCTGCTCTGGACATTCTGGAAGCGGCGATACTTCCACCATATCCTGATCCTACGACAATCACGTCGTATTTCCCCTTGAGGGAAGTAAGGGGTTTAGAGAGTTTTTTCATGGGGTATGATAATTGGGTCTTCTATAAGTTCAAAGTTAACTGGGCCTCCTTCAAATTTGGGTTTTTCCTCGGTGCCTACATTTTTCCAATTGGTCACCACTTTTTTAAGGCCTATGGGGTAAATGGTAAGTGCGTCATTGTCGATTTTCAACCTCAAAAAGTTTTTATACCCTTCCCATCGGTAAGAAGATGATGCCTCAGTGATGTGGTTTTGAAGAACGAGCACGCTAAAGGTCAGGTATAGGCCAAACAATACCCCACTAATGATCCCACCCAAAATCACCATTTCAAAACTGAACAACAGCACTTGTTCTGGTGAGTTGAGCACAAGACCAAATTGATGAAGATTCAACCGGGAAAACCACCAGACCAACAAATAGAAATTTGTCAAATGAAGCAGTCCATGGACAGCACCAGCTATGTAATTCCATTTCCCATTGCCGGATTTGGTGTCTGTGAATACCAACAGGCCTAAAAACAACAAGATATTCAGGAATACGGCACCGGGGTTATGGCTGATGGCAATACTGGTCTGTGTTATAAACGCTCCAAACTCACCACCGAAAAGATCTATCGTTGCCAATCTCTCCATATAAGAAAGCCCACCCAATTCCTTGGCCTGTAAGATCCATGTGGTAAACAAGTGAAACACCCCAAAAAAGAGCAGCATGGTAAGGCTAAAAAAGGGAAACAATAAATTAAGAAAACTCAATTTTACTGATTCCTTCTTTTCTGGAAACACCTTTTTTAATGTGGCATCATACCCATCCACGGGATGAATTTTCTCTTTCAGAGTATGGGTAGGGTGCATAAAGGCTCCTCCCCCACCCGCTGTAATAAGTTGGCAAAGAGTTCCCCTTTTACTGACCTCCTCATACCGGGCGTAATGGTGAAGATCGCCCGTAAGGATGGTGGTCACATTTATATGCTTGTTTTTTTCCTCATAATCCGAATCCCCAATCCCATATAAAACCCTGTCTATAAAGAACTTGAATCGATCATGTGCCGTATTCTTTTGGTCCAATGAACACAATACCCATGAAGGCTCAGCGGTGCACAAAATAACTTTGGTTTTCTCTGTAAATTCTTTTTTAGCTATTTCCCGAAAATAACAAATTTGGGGATAATCAATATCTGCCTGCAATTGAATGTCTACACCTATTAGCCAATAATCGTGAGGCAGTTTAACGGCAAAGTAACTTCTTTCCTGTTTGGTTAACCAGTTGCCAAAGGATCTTTTTTGAGTGAACAATTTCAAGAAATTAGACAAACCGTCGTACCAGTCATGGTTGCCGGGAATGGCATAAACTTCCGGGCGGTTGGGATCTTTTTCATTTTTTGGAAAGGCAGCAGAATAGGGCCCCTTCAGCCGATTGTCATATTCATGCATTTCTGGCGTTGGGTATATCTCATCCCCTCCCATTATCAAAATATCTGCTCTTTTCAGTGTATGCCCAGCCACATCCAGCTTTTCCTTGGCCATCAGGTGGGCTAAGGTGTAGGTGGGGTTAAACCCATCGCCCAAATCACAGACAAAATCCAACCAAAGACCGCCTTTCTTAGAATGGTCGAAATAATCCACACTTTGGCTGAGGGCTGCCATTGTCTCCCTTCTGTCCGCGAAATTGCCAAATACGCTGGAAAGTAATGTTTTGATTCCTGTAAAGGTCAACTGCTTAGGGTCATACCAGTTGACCATGGGCATGCGCTTAAATTTCATATGTTTATAATTGTCTTTTAGCGTTCATAACTTGCCCCGTACCGCAGGTCGGGGTGGAATCTCGCAACGCCCCGATAGCCCCGATAACTATCGGAGGGGCATCCCGGTGTGTGACGTTCTCTTCATGCCCTGACTGCCGTCAGGACAGGCTCGATTTCATGTGTTTATTTTTTCTTTTCAGCGGCCATAACTTGTCCCGCACTGTAAGTCGGGATAGCCTGCCCCTGCCTGCCCCGAACTTGATTCGGGGAACTCGATTCGGGGGAATCTCGCTACGAATAATCATCTCAGTGTGTGACGTGCTCGTCATGCTCGATTTCATATGTTTATATTTTTTTACGGTAATAGGCAAGAACCCTCAACTTTGATCCAGTTCCTTTATCATTAGAGGAAAAACATCTACATGGGCATTTTTGCCAAAGAATATGTCCAGATGGCTATATTCGTCCATTAAATAAAGCTTATGGTGCCCTGGTTTTTGGGCCTCAAGGTATTCGAAGGTTTTCTCTTGACTTTTAGACAAGAAACATTTGTTTTTCACCCCACCGAATAGCACAAACCTGGCCTCTGTATTCATAGGTTTCACCTCATAATCAAAGCCATGCTTACCGGTAGGTACCAGTATTCCCTCGCCGACACATTTATTGATGTGCCTAAAAAAAGAAATCGGCACATGTGCAAATTCATATTGTATCCAATCCATGGTCTTTTTGTCCAGGTTTTCCAATTCCCAAAGTGCCGGGAAACCAGCACCATAAGTGAAACTCACCATTTTGCCTACATTGGTATCCTTTTCCCAATGTGTGGCAAGTACGAATTTTCTCAATAGCCTAGATTTGAAGTCAGGGGCTTCCAGCCCCCACTGAGGGTTGAGATAATCAAAAAAACGACCTACAATGGGAAGTAAGGCCCCTAGTTTAAACCTGGAAAACCTGGGAATTACCGGGTGTAGGGAAACCGCATTGCTGATGATAATCTTTACCTGAGGCAAAAGCCCCAAGGCAGAGGAAATCATAAAACTCGTACTTCCCTGGCAATGAATAATGGCTTTCACCTCATCACTTCCTGTGAGTTCACATACTTTTTTTACAGCGGCCGGATGATCATTTTTGGCCACCACGTCCAAATCCCATTCATTTGGGGGCAGGTCTATACTTCCCCTCCAGTTTTCCAGCCACACATCATACCCTGCATCCGCAAGCATATGAATGATGTTTTTCTCATGGGGAGGGTTAAAAATATTGGCCCTTACTCCAGCTCCATGTACTAGCAACACAGGTCCTTTGCTAGGCTTTGATGGAAGGTAATGCAAAAGGTTGCACTCGAAGCCGTCTAATGCGGTAAAGGGTATAGTTTCAAACTGACTGTTCATGTGGTTTTTTAGGAATCAGTCATTAAGTTACGCATTTTTTACCAAGCTCAAAATCTTATTTGTCATTATCGAAAAATGGGTTAGAATTTTACGTAAACCAATGAGTATAATCCATGCAATTGTCCTAATAAATATTGAAGCATTCGGGGTATTTTAGTAAGAATATAATTGCATAATAAAAAATATTGCCCATAAAGCAGGAAAAAATATACCAACCCAATGCTGAATGTTTAAGGCATTGGGTTGGCAAAAAATCAACTCCAGGTCCTGTCCCAGGAGCGCAACTCATTCCAATCATCAGTGGGGGCGAAAAATTCCTCTCCGTCCTTTAAGCGCCTTTTCACTTCGTCCTCATTTAATTCAAGGCCAATGCCTGGGGCTTCCGGTACTTTTACATATCCGTCCTTCACCAATGGTTTGTCAATCCCTGTCACCAGATCCTCCCACCAGGGGTTATCCACGGAATGGTGTTCCAAACCTATAAAATTATAGGTAGCGGCAATAGCGTGTACGGTGCCCATAAACGAAACCGGTGAAGCTGCATGGTGTACCGCCATTCCTATCTCAAACTCTTCCGCATAGTCACCTATTTTCTTGGTCTGTAGGTATCCTCCTGCACTTCCTGGGTCCGGGTGAACAATGTCCACAGCCCTGTTCTCTATCAGGTCTTTGAAATTTTTCTTATGATAGGTGTCTTCCCCTGTTAAAGTAGGCGTGGTAATGGCTTCGGTTATCCTTTTCCATTGATCGGTATTTTGCCATGGGATAAGGTCCTCCAGCCAGGCGATGTTATATGGCCCAAAAGCCTCTGCCAGTTTGATCATTTCATTATATCCCATATGTCCAAAATGGTCAATGGCAAGTGGAATCTCATATCCTACTTTTTCCCTAGCCTTAGCTGCATACTCCACCATTCTTTCCAATCCCTTTTGGGAAATTTGGATGTGGGTGAACTGATGGGGTGTCTGCGCATAACTCATGACATCCCTGTCTGTCCATCCCCTCAAGGGCTGCCAGGGTTCTGCGTTGGTCAAGGTGTCCTCTATGTCCTTGATTAACCCAATACCTATATCCATTTTGAGCAAGGAAAAACCCTGGTCAACTCTTTCCTTCATTTTTTCTGCAAATTCATCAGGATCTTTCATGGTGGGTGTATCCACGTATATGCGTACTTTGTCCCTGAATTTGCCGCCCATCAATTGGTACAAGGGCACTCCATAAGCTTTTCCGGCAAGGTCCCAAAGAGCCATTTCCACACCAGACACCCCTCCTCCTTGTCTTCCATGGCCACCGAACTGTTCGATCTTTTTGAATATCTTTTCGATGTTGCAGGGGTTTTCCCCTAAAATACGGCTTTTAAGCATTAGGGCATAGCGCTTATCCCCACCATCCCTTACATCTCCCAGGCCATGTATGCCCTGGTTAGTGTAAATTTTAAGTAACGGCACATTACCATATTGGGCAATACGCATATCAGTGATTTTCAGCTCTGAAGGGTTCGAGTTTCGGTTCACCTTGGAGGTGGTATGGGCAATGGTGTCCTCTATGGGCAGCATCATCATGCCGCCGAGGCTAAGCCCACCCAATCCGGCTTTTTGGAGAAAGGACCTTCTCCCGTTTTCCTGCACGGTCTTTTGGGTTTTGTCCGATTCAGGTGTGCTTTCAACCGGTAAATCGGTTTGTTGTAAATGACGGATGTTTTTCTTCATAATTAATTTTGGTTTTAAAAAGAATGGGAAGCCAATTTACAAAAGGCTTCCCATATAATTAGACTTAAAATTATTAACGGTTGGCGATAGATGGGACATTTTCAGGATCTATCCACATGCGGGTGAGGGGATGGTCTTCCCCTTGCCTTGAAACTGCGGCCTGAAAATTTGCCCTGTTCAATGACTGTTCCACCTGACTATAATAAGCTCTCCTTGGAATCTGGCCATTGGTTACATTTGCCGTCCTGTCTCCGGGATCCAATACTGGAAACCCTGTCCTTCTCCAATCGAAATAGGCTTCCAGACCCTGTGAGAAAAAAGCAATGTATTTTTGCTCAATTATCATCTCCAGTTTTTCCTCCACGCTTCCACTCAATGTGCCATGTTCAGCCAAGTAAGCATCAACCGTGGCATCGGGAAGGTTATAGGGCTCCATTTGCATAGCCGCCCTGATCCCGTCACGGTAAAAACCCTCAGCATCCGCCTCGGTGGCACCCCATCCATACAATGCTGCCTCGGCCTTAAGAAACGCGGCTTCGGCATAGGTGAACACATGAACAGGAACATTCCTATCCTCATTGGCCCATATATCCAGGGCCACTTCAGATACCCTGGACAAGTTCAATTCCTCATATTGGGCGGGCGTCATATTTGGGCGGATCCCTTCAAACTGATGGTCGGCCGGATCTCCACTCTGTTTGGATTCCAGGGTTGGTTCTGCTATCAAGGTAAGTCGGGGATCATTTTTATCCTTCAGCATATCCACCAATTGCTTCCCAGGTCGGGATTTATTGTCCGGAAACCTCATTTCCCTTGTGATCGGGTGAGCTGTTTCGTTTGGGCCATTGTTAGCAGAAGTGGCCAACATGGCCGCCTGGGCATTATTGGAAATCAATGGCCCCTGCATCGCTTGGGTAACGGCTGCCTGAGCAGCTGAAGGATCAGCGTTGCGCATCCGCATACCTACCCTTAGCTTAATGGAGTTGGCTAACCTTCTCCAGCCCTCCACGTTTCCTCCATAGAAAAAATCGGCATCGCCAAAACTAAGGTCCCCTTGGTTTAACATGGCCATACTAGCATCCAACTGCTGGATAATCGCTGGGTAAATGGATGATTGTGGGTCATATTCAGGAAAAGAATGGCCCTCCATCCCTCTTCCTCCCTGAAAATAGGGCACGTCCCCATAACCAGCCGTTAACTTTTCAAAGGGAAGCTGTTCGTAAATCCTTGTTATCGCCAGCCTGGTCCTTACTTCTGGATCGTTTTCATCCCCATCAGAAATGTCCAGCAGCAATGCCTGGGTTCTCTCAAGGTTTTTTAGGACATTTTGGTAAATGTGTTGCCACATTAAATCATCTATCCTTCTATCGGGCATATAATAATTAGGCATCCCGTTATCCTGGGTGACATTAGCCCAATGTTGGACCCAAGCCCCGAAAATCCGGCTGTTGATCCATTCATAATTATAGTTGATTTGATCCATACGAATGGATTCACTAAATGTGAATGCAGGATTTATCACTGTTACAGCGGTGGGAGGAGTATTGAGTTCCTCAAAATGATCGGTGCAGCTTGGAACCACCAACCATACCGCTAAGCCAATCAGACAAACCTTGATGTTGATATATTGATTCATGATTTTCATTGTTTAAATCTGTTAATTGGAAACCTTAGAGCGTTATTCTCAAGTTAAAACCCATGGATCTCATCAAAGGCCAAGCAAATGACTCTATGCCTACACCTTGTTGACCCAGGTTGAAACTGGCCGATTCAGGAGAAAAGCCATCCGTGTGCCTGGTGAAATAAAAGAGGTTTTGGCCGATAAAAGATAGGTTAAGTTGATTAATGCCAAGGGGTTGTGTGATGGACAAGGGGAAATCATAACCCAATCTCACTTCCCTCATTTTCACATAAGTTGCACTGGCCAAAAATTCCTCTCCTACCGACAATGCCTGACCTGGTACTACGTGATTCCAATAGGTCTCGGCAGGGATTTGAATGGTGTTTTGTTCCCCAGTGGCAGACCATTCTCCTTCCTGGTTTTGCACACCCATGACTCCTTCGGCCACATAGGTCCCATCCCTACCTTCCAGGGTTCGGGTGGTGGTACCATAAAGTGTTTCATATACATTGGACAAGGAAAAGATATCACCACCATATCTCATATCCACCAAGGTAAATAACGTGAATCCTTTATAATTAATGGTGCTGGAAACCCCACCAGTCCAAAGGGGCATAACGTTTCCGATCCTAAATTCGCCGTTTTCCTTTACAGGAAGCCCGGTCTGAGGATCAATGATCCTATTCCCCTGTTCATCTCTTACCCATCTAGCATTTGGGGTGTAGATGGAACCGAATGGTTGACCGGGATCCGCAAAAACCCTCACATTTCTACTTTCTCCCAGCATAAACCTATCTATGCCATCCACTAAAGAAACCACCTCATTTCTGTTTCTGGCAAAGTTCAAGGAAACGTCCCAGAACAGGTTCTCTCTTTCCATCACTGTACCATTAAGCATGACCTCCAATCCGTTGTTTCTAATTTCACCTGCATTGACACTACGGCTTCCAAATCCGGAAGAAGGAGCCACGGCAATATTTAGTATTTGGTTGGTGGTCGAGGCATCATAATAGGTCATATCTAACCGTACTTTTCCATCAAAGAACCTTAAATCAGCACCAATCTCAATGGAGGTAGTCAGCTCACTTTGTAAATCGGTAAAAGGTATACTGTTTTGAAATACAGACCCTGGCTGGCCACCAAGAGGGTTAAGGGTCAAACTATAAGCTCCTAATACCTGATAAGGATCGGCTGAATTACCAGCCTGTGCCCAGGAAGCTCTTAACGATCCATAGGAAAAGGTGCTGGAATACAAGTCAAAAGCGTCTGACCAAATGAAATTCGAACTGAATGAAGGGTACATAAAGGAATTGTTTTGCTCAGGTAATGTAGAAGACCAATCATTCCTTACCGACCAATCCACGTACAAATAGTCCTTCCAGTTAAACTGACCAAAAGCAAATACCGATTGGATTTCCCTTTCTTGAATACCAAATACAGGGTTTTGAACTGCTGCATTGGAAATTACATATAAGTTCGGTGCAGAAAGCCGACTACCGTTGAAACCTATGTTCTGAAAATTGTTCCGCATGTAGTTCCCTCCAATATTGGCACTGATCTCGAAGTTCTCGTTGATTCTTTTGTTACCCAAAAGCAAAAATTGGACGTTGTCTTCGTTAAACTGCTGCATGGTTTCGCTCATCCCACCGATTTGGTTTACCCTGGTTCCTATGGCGTCATGGGTGTGTCGATTATCGGTGTAGAAATCTGTCCCTGCCAATAGGTGTGCTGAAAGCCAATCATTGAATTGGTATTTAAAATCAAGAAAGGCCATTACCCTTTCCCTGCTATCTTCATTCCGTACATTGTTAATAATCCAATTGGGATTTTCGGTATGGGTACCGTTGCTCCAGTGCCTGGACCAACCAAGTGTACGCTGAAGGGGTAGGTAACTGTGCAGTGCGTTCGGATTCGCCAGGTCCTCAGGGGTTAATTCATACCTGACGTAACTGTCCCCGTAGGTGTTTCTGGGAAGCCCTCTAAATTGGTAGATCGCATTTCTTTGGTCATCTGCCTGACCCGGGCGGTTTACTACATCCTGTTTCACATAGTTCACCTTTCCTTCCACAGTGAATTTGTCATTCAATTTGTGTGTGGCCCTTAGATTTATGGTATTTCTATTTAGCGTGTTAGTGGGTTGCATACCCCTATTGCTTACATTTCCCATGGAAAGCCTAAATGTGGTGGTCTCATTTCCACCTCCCAAACTCACGGAATTGTCAAAGGTGAGCTGGTTCTGGAAAAAATCATTGACATTGTTGGGTTGAGGACTAAAGGGCTGCAAGCGGCCATCCCATTGGTAAACCGGTGTGCCATCCATTCTTGGCCCCCAGGATTTTGGGTGCTGTGGACCATCCCTGTTCGTGGTTATCTGTGGGGTGAGCTGATCGATTATGCCCATATTTTGCGCCTCCCCTCTGGAATAAGTGTTTCCTTGTCCATCACTGTAGAACCTGTGTTGGCCACCAACCCCCAAACCGTATTCGTTTTGGAAGTCCGGCATCACCAAGGGCGTTCCAACACGCATATTGCTGTTGATTTCTATACCTATCCCTTTTCTGGCCTGCCCGCTTTTAGTGGTAATCATGATGACGCCGTTTGCGCCCCGTTCACCGTATAGTGCCGCCGCATTGGGACCCTTCAGGACAGAAATTTCGGCAATGTCGTTAGGGTTGATGTTCTGTATACCATCTCCACCGTCTCTACCTCCCCAACGGCCGGCCTGAACCCTGCTGGTATTATCAATGGGAATACCGTCCACCACATAAAGAGGTTGGTTATTCCCTCCTAATGAGCTAAAGCCTCTGATCACCACTCTGCTCGATCCGGCAGGGTCTCCGGTATTATCTACCTGCACCCCAGCAACTCTCCCAGCCAGAGAATTCGCCACGTTGATCTCGGGGTTCTGGGCCAGTTGCGCAGGATCGACCTTGCCCACGGCCACCCCGAGGGACCGCTCGTCACGCTTCAATCCGAAGGCTGTCACCACCACCTCAGATAATTGCTCTGCATCAGGGGTAAGCTGGATATTTATTTCCGACCTCCCTCCAATTTGAATCCGCTGTTGTTGGTATCCAACATAGGACACAATGAGCACCTGACTACCATCGGGAACTGTTAAAGAGTAGTTGCCGTCAATATCCGTAACCGTCCCGGTAGTGCTGCCTTCCAATAAAATGGAAGCCCCCGGTAAAGGCTCTCCATTTTCATCGGTGACAACACCGGTGATGGTTATGTCAACGGAAATATCCAAATGGATATTACTTTCTTCAGGGGGGTTAAATGCATTTGCCTCACTAAAAATAGTAAGTAAGGAAATGTAGAAGACTATTCTTATAGCCTTCCCAATAGATATAATTTTCTTCATATCTTTAATGGGTTATTGATTGATTGTTAATTAATTAATGATTGGTTTCAAGGATTTCGTAATACATTCCCATGCACCAACTAGGTTTTTTTGCTTTCTGTTTAATGGGTGGACATCTAGCTTTGGGTACCATTTCTGATTATTTTGGGAGAAACAACACTTCTATTGTTCTGATAGGGCCTTCTATCTCAGATTATTTATTCACAACTTGAAACAATCGACATTTAAGGTGGGGTAAGCCAAAAAAGCTGATACCAATTTACACTTATACAGGTCAAAATAAAGACAAAAAATAGAGATACTACTGCATTTACGCTAGAGGTATACATTTATCAATAGGTTTTTAGGGTTTATTTATATCGATAAAGATAAGTAAAAGGAATAGAAAAATAAAATTTTTCTATTTTGATATTTAAATGACAATCAAACACCTAAAAAGCAACTTAGTCAAATTAAGATTTCAATTAAACTTAGTTATTTGATAATTTTATTTACTTAAAATTAAAATGAGTAATTAATTCCCTATATGATGTCTTAATCAATGATTTTTTTAGTTATTTGGTCATAAAATGAGGCAGTATCACAATAAAGTTTCAGGATTTTTTTTTTTGAAAAAGCTTAAATCCTCAATTTTTAGCTATTTTTGCCCCTTGTATTTTGTTAAATCACTATTAACCTAAATACTTCCGTCACACCCTTTTATGCAAGCCGACGAAAACCTACTTTTTGCTTTTGCCCTCACCTTACTGGCGGGTTTATCTACCGGAGTCGGTGGATTAGCGGCTTTTACCAATTTTGCCCGTAAGGAAAAATTCCTGGCTTTTGCCCTTGGCCTTGCCGCTGGGGCAATGATCTATATTTCTTTCGTAGAATTATTGTTTGGGGCACTGGAAAGTTTCGAGGACCAAGGAGACGATGCAGATGAGGCCTACACCAAGTTGGCAGTGATGTTTTTAGGGGGCTTGATCGTGACGGGCTTGCTGGGGAAAATGATGGAGTCGGTCACTGAAAGAATGGGTATTAATAGATCAGACCTGTCCAACCTTACCTCCGAGAAATCAACCGATAAAAAATCAAGAAAACTTTACAGGACTGGAATTGTCACGGCAGTGGCCCTTGCCATCCACAATCTCCCGGAAGGGTTGGTAACCTTTCTCACCTCCATGCAGGACATCAACCTGGGTATTGGCATTGCAGTGGCCATTGCCATCCACAATATACCCGAAGGCCTGGCGGTGGCCATGCCTATATATCACGCCACCAAGAACAGAAAAAAAGCTTTGGTCATAACAGTGCTATCAGGCCTTTCTGAACCCATTGGGGCCGGCATTGCTTATTTTCTGTTTTTCCAAAACATGGATCCGGAGGCTTTTGAAGTGGTGAACGTTTTTGTGGCAAGCATTATGGTGTATGTGTCCTTTTTTGAGCTGATCCCCACCTCGCTTGAAATGGGTCATGGGGCCTACTCCAAGTGGGGACTAATAGCGGGGCTTTCAGTTATGGGGTTGAGCATGATTTTTTTGACCTAAACACATAAATCCAATAATTCCATTATTTTTGACATAACCATGTGATATTTAAAATAAAGCCCAGCTATGAACCGAAGATCATTTGTTAGCCGTAGCGCCCTTTTGGGCATGTTGCCCTCTTTTGCATTTCATGAGGCAGTTGGAAGATATGTTCCTAAAAACGAGCTTATTATCACCAAAGTAGAAACCGTCAGATTTAACCCAAAGCTTACTCTCGGAGGAAGGGGCATACAATGGATGTGGCTACGGCTACATACCAATCAAGGCATAGTAGGCACCGGAGAAACCTACCCTTTTAACGAGGCGAGTCAATCTGCCATTAAGGATTTGGAATGGCACAGCTGGATGGGCAAGATGCTGGGCTCCGATCCCCTGGACATAGAAGGGGCATGGGAAAGAATTTATCGGCAAAGTGCCTACCATGTGACCGGTGGGGCAGAAATGCGGGCACTTTCTGCTATCAATATTGCACAATGGGATATTTTGGGCCAGAAAGCCGGATTACCTGTTTATCGACTCTTAGGAGGAACCAAAAATAAAGCTATTCCAGTGTACAACACCTACACCAACCCCAGACATATCAACAACTGGACGCTTGAAAAAGACATGGATAAAATTGCCCGCTTTCTGGTGGACAAAGAAATTATGGGCATCAAATATTGTCCATTTGACGTAATTGGAAACAGAAACAAAGGGCAGCATATTTCTTTGCAGGAAATAGATAAAGCGTTAGATTGGATAAGGCGGGTAAGGGATGCTGTGGGGGATCAATTGGAAATCGGTATTGAATTTCATAGCATCTGGAACCTTCCCAGTGCTATACGAATTGCTGAAGCCCTGGCTCCTTATGGGGTATGGTTTTTGGAAGATATGCTGTTGGAAAAAAACCTTAAGGCTTATCAGGCTTTGGCCAACCATACCTCTATACCCTTGGTGATCAGCGAAAGATTAGCCTCACGTTTTGAATTCCGCGAGTTTTTTGAGGCCGGTATCGGGGGCATTCCCATGTTTGACCTTACCTGGTGCGGAGGGATAAGTGAAGGTAAAAAAATTGCCGATATGGGCAATACTTACTTCCTGCCCACCATGATGCACACTGCTGGTGGCCCCATCCTGTGGTATGCCTCCACCCACCTTGCGGCAGCCATTACCAATTTGTTTCCCATGGAAAGCGTACACCAAAATTACACAGAGAGGTACCCCTATTTCTTTGATAACGTACCACAGGTGAAACAGGGGAAAGTTTCACCTCCGGAACGGCCGGGTCTTGGCCTTCAATTCAAGGAAGGGCTTTTTGAAAGCGATGACCTGATCGTGGAAACTATTGCGGAGCTGTAAAATCTATGGGTTATTGGTTGACATTGGCCAATAGATAAATAAGGTAGTGGTTTGTATTTTGTGCACTCCGAGCCTCTGAGGAGCAACAAGGGACCTTCTCCTTCAATTCATCATGAATTTTTGGTTTCTATTTACCATCTTTTTTATTGTGGGTCCCGGAAAACCACCATCAAAAACTTTAAAAAAACAGGAAACTGGGCTGCGGATGTAAGAAGGTTACCATCCTCAGCCTTGGTATGGTGCAAAGTTTGGTTTCCCCCAGCCTTCTCTGCGGACATCTGCGAAATCCTTTGGAGACATTTAGCAACCGTGTAGGGCAGATAGCTCTACATTCCATTTCCCATTATCCATCCCCTACCAACTCATTCAACAATTTTCTTACCTCTACAGGGTTTTTGATGTTATAATTCGCTTGCGTATAGGCAAAACCTACCCGAATGGTATAGGAATCTTTGGGCATTGCCTTAAAGGTATCCTCATCCGTCCAATCGTCACCTAGTGCCATGATGAAATCAAACTCTTTGCCCCTCATAAAGGCAGTGGCGGCCCTACCTTTGTTGATATCTGGTCTTTTGATCTCCAATACCATGTTGCCCTCCAAAACTTGAAGATTATGCCCCCTTGCCATGTACTTGAGGTGGCTAAACAGTTCACGCATCCTAAGGTCACCTAGACCACTTTCCACCTTTCTATAGTGCCATACCAGAGAATGGTGCTTTTCTTCAATAAAGGCACCGGGAGTCCTAAGC
>PXCO01000258.1 GCA_003565295.1 Cyclobacteriaceae bacterium | reverse complement strand
GTAATGAAGGTTTAGCTGGAAACCTTACCAATAACTCCAAAAATTCCGTGGGTCAAATCTACCTAGGCTTCGGCTTTTAATAGTAAGTTGGTTTAACCCCATAAACCTATAAGGTCTTCGATATCTTATAGGTTTTTTTATTTTTGCAAAAAACCTTTGAGGTCATTGGTAGGTTTCCTTCGTAGGTAATGAGGAAACCCTTTAGTTATCCAAACTCCCCCGCAAACCTTCCGGGTTTAGAAAAACACAAAAGGTCATGAGGTTATAATCTTTTTTATATCAATTTAAAAGGGACATTCATTTTATTGCCAGGGCAGAAGCTGGGGTGAAATTTTATACTAAAAAGAGAAACTATTTGCTTGTGGGTATCAGGCACCAACTAGTGTTTGCATCCAGCAATCCTTATGGCCGTGAAAATTGGGTGGGGATGCCCATATCCGGTAGAAATTCCAATACCGGATTGTTTCTGGGCTATGGCATCCATACAGACAATTGGTCCAAGTCCAAAAGAAATTTAGATAAAACTCCAAAAGCGGACATAGAAAGTCCATGGTCAGAAGGGATCTATGTGATGGGCACCGCCTCACTAAGACTGGCAAATCATCCTGAAAATAATCTTACTGATAATTATCAAAAGTTCAGCTCTTCCTTGATGTTTGGTTTAGGATAATAGGTATGGAGACTTTTCCGTGGAAGGTGGATATGCTGGTTTTAGGGATAGAAATGTATATGAAATTTTAAGCCCTGAAGACATCTCTATTTCTATAAGCCACAGGAAATTTTCAGTTTCCACAATTCCAGTTTCTTTGAGGTACGACAGGCTATTGCCTATTTCCAAAAGTATCCGATTGGGTGCTTTGCATTAGGGCAGCCATCTGATAGGATATAGCCCCCAGTTCACCCTGCAACGCTGTTATCATTGCTTTAAGCTCATCCTGGTTTTCAGCACTTTTATCCAGTTCGTTGATCAAAGAGTCGGATTTGGCCTGGAGTTCCTCTACCAGTTCCAGTAATTCCCTATTTTGGTTTTTGATTTCATTCAATAATTCCATTCGGAATCATCAAACTGACAAGCCTGAAGCACTGGGAGTGAAAACACAAAAATGCCTCACAATATCTTGGCGTTGTTTTTGTTTCTAATAACATAAATATTAATTTCTAAAGTTCGTTTACCCTAAAATATAAATAATCCCGCTTGGATGAAAATTTCACTGGAAAAGGCCAAAAATAAGTAGGTGGATAGGTAAAGCTGTTCAGTTTATTGTATGAAAAACTGTTGGACACTCTTTTTCTTTTTAACAGCAAATTCCTTTATCCTAAAAGGCCAGAATCAATCAAATGCTACCAACCCACCTTATGAAGTGCAGGTTTTCCTCATTGATGAAGCCATCAAGATAGATGGGCGGCTGGATGAGCCTGAATGGCAGGACGCGGAAATGCTGGATTCCTTTATGCAACAAACTCCAGATGAAGGGGAACCTGCCAGTGAAAAAACCGAGGTAAGGGTGATGTATGATAATCAGTTCCTTTACATTGGAGCTAAATTGTATGATAGCACCGTGGGGCCTCATATTATTTCCTCCTTACAAAGAGATTATGAATTTGCTGAAAATGATGCGTTTGCGGTAATTATTGGGCCATTTGATGATGGAATGAACGGTTTTTTATTTTCAGTAAACCCCATGAACATCCAATTGGAGGCCCTTGTTACCAATGGAGACAACCTCGAAATCATATGGGACAATGTATGGTTTTCTGCCACCCAAGTATTTGAGGACCGATGGGAGGTGGAAATTGCCATACCTTTTAAGACCTTGCGATTTACCGAAGGAACTGAATCCTGGAAGATCAATTTTCTCCGCAATGACCTCAAAAATTTTGAATCTTCTTCTTGGGTACCTGTTCCAATTCATCAGGACTTTGCCCATTTGGCTTTTACTGGGTATTTGCACTGGGACAAAACCTTAAAAAAGCAAGGTCCAAATATCTCCTTGATTCCTTATTTGGCTGCAAATACATCCAAAAACCATGAAGCTGGCACTGCTTCGGAACAAGCTACATCAGCTGGAATGGACGCCAAGATTGCCATTACCCCTTCTTTAAATCTTGACCTGACTGTCAACCCTGATTTTTCGGCAGTTGAGGTGGATCAACAGCAAACTAATTTAGATCGATTTGAATTGTTTTTTCCTGAACGAAGGCAATTTTTTCTGGAAAATGCCGATTTGTTCGCTGATTATGGGTTTTCTGATATCAGGCCTTTTTTCTCTAGGAGAATAGGCCTGGTTTCAGATAGTTTAGGGAGAACATCGGAGAACCGTATCATCTACGGCGCCAGGCTAAACGGAAAGGTGGGAGATGACTTAAGAGTGGGCTTGATGAACATGCAGACAGCAAGTGATCAAGGCCTAGGCATTCCAGGACAAAATTTTACAGTAGGCACTTTTCAGAAAAACGTGTTTAGTCGCTCAAGTATCAACGGGATAATGGTTAATCGACAAACTACAAATACTTCTGAGGCAGGGACCACTTTGCCTGATTATAACCGGTTAGTGGGAGTCGACTATAATCTGGCCACGGTTAACGATAAGTGGAACGGCAATTTTTTTTTCCATCGTTCTTTTAGCCCAATGCTAAGCGGCAATGAATTTGCACATGGCAGTGATTTAAGGTACAATACCAAAAATTTAGAGGTATACTGGAAACACGAACATGTGGGAGAAAATTTTAATGCTGAAGTGGGTTATGTGCCGCGCTTAGGATATTGGAGAGTCGCTCCGAATGCGGAATTCCGAATTTTCCCAACCGGTGGCTCCCCTATACTGACTCATAGGTTCAAGGTTTATTATAACCTCTACAAAGACCAAGACTTTGACTTGAAAACAGACGAGCAGGTTACCTTTAACTATAGAATGGAATGGAGGAATACCTCCTCCCTGAACTTTAGGATCTACAACCAATTCATTTATTTGTTTTTCCCATTTGACCCTACCCGCACAGGAGGTGAACAGATACCTGAAAACACAAATATCCGATATACAAGAGCTGGACTCACTTATACTTCTGATACCCGAAAATTTTTCAATTATCAATCTTCCATGTATTATGGTGGGTTTTACAATGGGACCCGATTTTACTGGCGAAATGAGGTAAACTATCGGGTACAGCCTTATGGTACGATATCTCTTTTTGCTGAACACAACCGCATTAACCTGCCTGACCCCTATGCCAGTGCAAACCTCTGGCTGGTGGGACCTCGATTTGAGGTTTCTTTTACAGATCAATTGTTTCTAAGCACCTTTATCCAATACAACAATCAGCAAGAAAATATCAATATAAACACCCGGTTTCAATGGAGATTTAAGCCGGTATCTGATTTATTTATCGTTTATACAGAAAATTACTTTCCTGAAAATCTCAACATAAAAACCCGCTCACTGGTGCTGAGGTTGTCCTATTGGCTCAATATTTAATACGACTTGATGAACTCAATGCCACTTTTCAACAATGGATTTTAACCTAAACTGCAAAAACCAGCCTTGCTATAACCCTCCGAAAGAATATCAAAAGGGACCAAGCTCCTTAACTCCGGAATATTCTATACACACCACGAACTTAGCACCTGATTATAGGACGTTGCATCCCTAAAATGAAGATGGAAAAAACCATAGAGCCATTTTTATACGCAACAGGTTAAATCCTCTTTATCTCCATGAGCTATTATAAAAAACCCAATCACAACCGTGCCCCCCTGTTTTCCTCGCTGGCGCACACGTTCAAACTCGGCTAGAAAGATTGACAAGGTACTACTGTGCGTCAATGCTCATAATGGTTTGGTGAAGGTTTGGTCTGACCCTACGAGTTAAATGTCATTTCCTTTCTGTAAATGCAAATATTTAATTCTCCGCCTGAGGTTCTCCTCATCTCGATTTCATGTGATTCATCTTAAGGTCGCTGATGCTATGCATTTCAAAATTGGTTAAAAGTTTTTAACTTGAAAAGAAACTACCAAGGATCAGCAAATTCCTGATTAAAGATCTAGCGCAAGGTAGCATTGACAAGCGGAAGGTTGTTGAAAATAAAGAAAGGATTAAAGCACTGTGCATTGAAATCAAAGCTAGGTACAAGGGCCTTGAAGAGTGCTATCCAAGAAATTAGTAATAACGCTATTGCGATAAAGTTGGAATTTAACCTTGCGAAACATCAGTAAATGAAAATTTTATGAAAAAGATACCTCAACGATATAAAAAATTAATTTTTTATTTTCTAATCGTTTTTTCAGTAGCTGTTTTCTATGGCTGGACAGGTAAAACTACTCAGGTCTCCATCGTCATTGACGAAAACCCCGGGCCTGCTGTATCTCATGGGATAGATAAGCTCACTGAATCTTTAAATAAAAGAAAAATTTCCTTTGAAAAAATAGGTTCCCTCGATGCTGCAAAAGGTTCTCTGGTTATTATGGTGGGTTTATCCTCAGCAGATGGCCCCGCTGCACAAAAATTAAAATCTGAAAACAAAAAATTGGACGAAGCTGCTGAGGCACTTGAAATTTGGAAGACCACTTGGCAAAATAAAGCACTTTGGGTAATCAGCGGATTTGATGACAGAGGACTTATGTACGCATTATTGGATGTCGCAGATCGGATCAGTTGGGGCAGTGACGATAATAATCCAATGAGTGAAGTGAAGGAAATTTCCGAAAAACCGGATGTAAGTGAACGGGCCCTTTCAATTTACACGATGAACCGTACCTATTGGGAGACAAGATTTTACGATGAAGCTTATTGGGTTGATTACTTAGACATGCTCGCTAAAAATAGGTTCAACAATTTAGTTGTGATTTTTGGCTATGAAAATGGTGGTTTTCTGGCCCCTGCCTATCCGTATTTCTTTGACACGGAAGAGTTTCCTACTGTAAAAATGGTTGGGATTACCCCGGAAGAACAGGATCGTAACTTAAAGGCGCTAAACAAATTAATTAAAATGGCCCACGATAGAGGTATTCAATTTACTGTTGGCATATGGGACCATATTTATAGAGGAGGAGTGCAGGGTGGTGGTATTCCTGGGACAAAAGACGCCCCAAATGAACCTGTTCACGGGCTTGTATGGGGAGTGGATTCAGATAACCTCACCGCTTATAATAAAGCGGCCTTGGCAAAATTCATCAAACTGGTCCCGGATTTAGATGGAATTCAATTCCGTATGCATAACGAATCCGGCTTGAAACATGAAGAGCAAGATTTATTTTGGTTGGATGTTTTCAAGATGGTCAAAGAAACATCTCCTGATCTTAGATTGGACCTTCGTGCCAAAGAATTGCCACCATCAGTTATTGAAAGTGCCATTGATGTGGACATCAATTTTCGAATTACAACCAAATACTGGATGGAGCAAATGGGTATGCCTTATCATCCGACAAAAGTAAATCCTGAAAAAAGCCCGATTCGTCATAGTTACGCATCCATGCTGAGCTATCCAAAAAAATTCAAAATCCATTGGAGGCTTTGGAATGGAGGCACCACGAGAATTCTTTTATGGGGAAACCCCGAATATGCCCGTCGTTTTGCAGAAAGCACACATTTGTATGACGGAGATGGTTTCGAAGTAAATGAGCCACTGGCCACTAAAATGGAGGCACAACCGCATGATGAAACACCCTTTGATCTTTTAAACCCAGATTACCAGTATTACAAATGGGAGTTCGAACGCTATTGGCATTTTTTTCAGGTTTTTGGAAGAATTGGATACAATCCGGATGTATCAGCTGAAACTTGGCAAAAAGAATTCGAAGTCAGATTCGGTGAAAAAGCAGGGTCAATAATTGAAACCGCATTACACAAAGCGAGTTGGGTTTTACCTCGAATAATCACCTCTGTTTATCCTTACCGCGGCTTCCCTACCACTAGAGGTTGGGCGGAAAAACAAAGGTTGGGTGATTTGCCCGTTTATGCCACAAATGAAGGGAGTGACTTGATACAGTTCGCTAATTTTGACGAAGAGGCCCTATGGCTTTTGGAGGGTAATGAAATGGCTAAGGTACTACCTTCAACAAATAGT
>PXCO01000195.1 GCA_003565295.1 Cyclobacteriaceae bacterium | reverse complement strand
CTGAGCTAATCCCCCAATTTGTTATTTTCAACTAGGATTCGAGCCGCTGACCTTCCCGGCGCCTGCCGGGACGCTCTAGCCACCCCGATGGCTATCGGGGGGTAATCCACCGTCTAATATGTAAAAAATTGCCATCAACCTTTGTTGATGAGAATTTTCCAACAAGGTAACTTTTTGGGCAAACCCATGCTACCGTTTGGGAATGCAAATATAGAACCTGATTCTTTTTTGCCAAACTATTCCGCAGAATAATTTATGCGGGTAATGATACTACGGCCTAGGGTAACCTCATCCGTGAATTCCAATTCGCTGCCCACAGGTATGCCCCTGGCAATGGTGCTTACTTTCACGATTTCGTCTTTCAATTTGCGGGTTAAGTAAAAGGCTGTGGTGTCCCCTTCCATGGTGGCAGGAAGGGCAAGAATGATTTCTTCTGGTTTTACCCCTTTGTAAGGATGCTTTACCCTGTGTATGAGCGACTCCAAGTGCACATCCTCTGGCCCTATCCCTTTTAGTGGGGATATGACCCCGCCTAGCACATGATAAAGCCCATTATATTGCGAGGTGTTTTCAATGGCAATCACATCAGGAAGGTCCTCCACCACACAGATTAGCGCGTTGTCCCTTTTTGGGCTTTCGCAAACAGAACATACCTCTGCATCAGATATGTTGTGACATATCTTGCAGTATCGGGTTTTCTCCCTGAGGTCAAGGATTGCCGAGGCCAGTGTTTGTGAGGATGACTTGGGTTGTTTCAGCAGGTGTAGGGTGAGCCGGAGTGCCGTTTTTTTTCCGATTCCCGGAAGGCGGCTGATCTCTGTTACGGCTTCCTCGATAAGCTTGGAGGGGAAATTCACGGTTTAGAATAGGGATTATAGGATTTCTGCCTGTATCCCCGCGTCCAGTATGGATTCACACATGGGCTTCAATTTGGAAATACTCCCCTTTTTTACGGAACACTTGCCTTTGTAGTGGATGATGAGAGTACACTGTTCGGCCTGTTCTTGGGTATGCTTACAAACTTTCATAAGGACCTTAATCACATGGTCGAACGTATTAAAATCATCATTGTAAACGATCAGGTCATGCTCTTCCTTGTCCACTAAATCCTCTAGCAGTACTTCTTCTTCGTTTTCCAATAAATGTTCTAAAGGTTTCATTTTGCAAAGTTAATAATAAATATCAACTTTATCCGCTTATTTCACCAGCCAAATTATGGATTCAACTATCGTATTGTTGGTTATAACATCCTATTTTTTGATGTTGTTCACCATTTCTTGGTTTACATCCAGGAATCTCACCTCTCAAACCTTTTTCACAGGTGACAGGCAATCCCCCTGGTTTTTGGTTGCCTTCGGGATGATTGGTGCCTCCCTTTCCGGCGTGACCTTTATTTCAGTACCTGGAGAGGTGGGGAACTCCAATTTTTATTATTTTCAGGTGGTATTGGGATATACTATTGGGTATGCCGTGATCGCGAAGTTGTTGCTGCCTTTGTATTACAAGTTGAACCTGGTGTCGATTTATGGATATTTGGAGCAGCGATTTGGCTTTTGGAGCTATAAGACTGGGGCATTCTTCTTTATCCTTTCCCGGACCTTAGGCTCTTCCATCAGGGTTTTTCTGGTGGCAGGTGTGCTTCAGCTCATACTGTTTGATCATTGGGGAATTCCTTTTTGGGGGGCAGTGCTGATTACAGTTGGGTTAATCTGGTTATATACCCATAGGGGAGGAATCAAAACCGTTGTCTGGACGGACACTTTACAGACTTTTTTTATGTTGGCGGCCGTAGTCACCAGCATAGTGCTGGTGATGGGAGAATTGTCCATGGACTCAGTCTGGGAAATGATGCTTGCGGTTTCGGAAAGGCCCGAGTCAAAGGTGTTTAATTGGAGATGGCAGGATGGCACCAATTTTTTCAAGCAGTTTTTTTCTGGGGCATTTATAGTAATTGTGATGACAGGCCTGGATCAGGACATGATGCAGAAAAACCTTACATGCAGGAATTTGGGCGATGCCCAGAAAAACATGTTTTGGTTTACAAATATCCTGGTAGTCGTGAACTTGATTTTCTTGGCCTTGGGGGTTTTACTGTATATGTATGTGGAAAGTGAGGGGATTTCTTTGCCTGTCCGTACGGATGACTTGTACCCTCTATTGGCCACCTCACACTTTTCTTTATTTGCCGGAACTGTGTTCGTTTTGGGCATAACTGCGGCGGCATATTCCAGTGCGGACTCTACCCTCACTGCCCTCACCACATCATTTTGCCACGATTTTTTAAGAATAGATAAGGCCATCCCAAAAAACAGGCAGGTAATGGTACGAAAGTCAGTTCACCTAGGCTTCACCATATTGATGTTTTTGGTCATACTTGTCATCGAATATATCAATGATCAAAGTGTGATCAACGCGGTATTTATCCTTGCTGGCTACACCTATGGGCCATTGCTGGGGCTATATGCTTTTGGGTTGTTTACCCGGAGAAAAGTGAAGGATAGGTGGGTGCCCATACCGGCCATTACGGCTCCTCTGCTGGCATTTTTTGTTGCCCAAAATTCTGAGCAGTGGTTTTGGGGATATACATTTGGTTTTGAAATCCTCATTTTAAATGGACTTCTGATGTTTTTTGGGCTATGGCTACTCAGAGACAAAGAATAGTTTAGTAGGCTTTTGATTTCCCCTCAACCAAGGAAATGAATGTCCATACCATAATTTTGAGATCTAACCAAGGAGACCAATTGTCCACGTAAAAAATATCAAGTTTACATCTGGAATATATGTCAAAAAAGTCCCTCGTTTCACCCCGATAGCCTTTAGATTGGGCCAACCCGGTGATCCCCGGTTTCACAGTGTGCCTGTACATAAAATTGTCGATCTCCTCACAGAACCTTTGGTTCATGGGTATGGCGTGCGGCCTAGGGCCCACCACCGACATTTCACCTAGAAATACATTGAAAAACTGTGGCAGTTCGTCCAAACTAGTTTTTCGCAAAAACTTACCAATCCTTGTAACCCTAGGATCATTTTTGGTGGCCTGCTTGGTATCGGCCTCATTATTGGCATGCATTGTCCTAAATTTGTAACAATAAAAGGGGATGTTGTTTTTGCCATGGCGAAGCTGCTTAAAAAAGACAGGGCCCTTGGAATCCAACTTTATTAAAACCCCTATGACGGGGAAAAGCCATGAAAACACAAAGACAAAAGCCAAAAGGCTAAATATTATATCAGTAAACCTTTTAAGACTTTGTTGGGCACCAGTCAAAAAACTATATGACAATAACCTGGTCTGGTATGCAGGTCTTCCTTTCTCTGTAGGCTTTGAAGGTTTCTCTTTTGTTAAAATACCACTCATAACTTCATTTCACAAATTTATCCGGTACCCAAAACAACTAGCGTATTAGATCAAAACTTACATCGCTCGGTTTTGTTTTTCAAAATAACAAAAATGCATTTTAAAAAAAATTTAAAGTATTTCATTTTACAAAGATTTATGCTTGAAATTTTATAATTTCATTATAAATTAAATTACGGTTAATTAATTACTAATGAAGAGTGATTTTTTTATTAAAAACCAAACAAAGTATCCTTTAAATCTAATTTTGTTAATACAATTTCAGTTGTCAATATCCATGCCAAACCCTGAGTTTTTTTTCATTTTAAAATGAGGAGACCAAGGTGGAAATTGAATCGGAAAGGGGTTAAAACTGTAGTTCCTTAGCGGGATCCCAAAAAATAGATTGAAAGTCAACCACTTGGTTGTTTTTTATCCTTACCCCTTCTGCCTCCAAAAGATTTTGCATGAGATTAGGGTTTCCAAAGTGATGCCGACCAGTCAAAAGTCCTGTTCTGTTAACCACCCGGTGTGCAGGTATATCCGGTTGAGTATGACTGGCGTTCATGGCGTACCCCACCATTCTCGCCCCTGTTTTGACACCCAGGTAATTTGAGACGGCACCGTAGGAGGTCACCCTTCCTTTAGGAATAAGCCGGACGACCTGGTACACCAGGTCGAAAAAATTTTCTCTATTGATTTTCACTGGAAAGTTTGATGATTTTTTGGTTGATTTTTCTTCGGACTTCCTTTTCTACCTCTCTATCATAAGTGTTCATTTGTACTTGAAGTTTAAGTTTAACGGCATCCTTGAGGATTGCCGTTGCCTTAAGTATATAGGTTTCCTGGTTCACCTTACTACCCAATATGTGGATTAATTCCCTCACGGCCTCGTCGATTTCATCGATTTCCAGCCTTTCAGATAGTTTTATTTCGAACTCGAAGCTCAGTTTTCTGATATTTTGTCTGCTATGGTTGATTACCTGTGAGGATAGTAAAAGGCTGTTTGGGATCATCACCAGGTCATCATCCTCGTTAAGTATAATGACATTAATGAAAGTGATGTCTTGAACCTTACCCTTGAATTCCCCAACCTTAATGTGGTCTCCTAATGTGAGTTGATCTGAAAACATAATGATCAGCCCATTGATCATATTGGTGATGTAATCCTTGGAAAGCAGTGCGATGGCTGCTGCCACGATAGTGATGCTCGAAAGAAACTCCAGGGGGCGGATGTCGAAAAAAATCATTAAGCTTATAAGAATGATCAACACATTGACAATACTCGCAATCCGATTTATCCCCAACACAAAATTACTGTGGACCCTTCCTATTTCTTTTTTGCGCAAATAAAACCGGATCAGTGCAAATCTTCCAAGCGAAATAATTATTGTGCCTGCTAAATAAAACTCCAGGCTACTGATCAGCCCCAGGGTTTTGGCCTGAAATTGATGGGGTACTTGCCTCAGCTGTTCTTCTGTGATGAACAACAGCCCCACATAAATCAATACCTTAATGCCAAAAATGATTCGTTTTTTGTTTTCCCCAAACTCAATTTGGTCTTTTTTCGAATTCATGTAGATTTTGAGAAATTAATATTAATTTTAGCGGTAGAGCAGCAAATTTAGGCTTTTTGAGAACCAAATGATTATATTATGGAAAGAAATATTATTATTACAGGTAGTACGGGTAATTTGGGGAAGGCAGTAGTAAGCAAGTTTAAAAGAGAAGGATATAAGGTGATTGCCGTAATTGAGCCAAATATTGAAGATGAGGTGGAAGATGCGGATGATGTGTATAAGGTGGATGTGACTGATGAGCAAGAGGTGGAAGCCTTTGCCAAAGAATACCACCTGCAATATACTAACCTGGAATGTTTGGCTCTTTTGGTTGGAGGTTTTGCACCGGGAGGCATCGAGGAAACGAAGATTTCTGACCTGGAAGCGATGATCAAGCTTAATTTTTTCAGTGCCTTCAATATGGTCAAGCATTTCCTGCCGACCATGAAGAAAAAGGACTCCGGGAGTTTTCTGTTTGTTGGTGCGCGACCTGCTCTACAAAAAGAGGAAGGGCTGGGAGCTTTGGCATATGCTTTGAGCAAGGGGTTGGTAGTGGACCTTGCCGAATTTACGGCCAGAGAGGTGGAGGATTCAAAAATCAGATCGCATGTGTTTGTTCCAAGTATTATAGACACCCCTCCAAATAGGGAGGCCATGCCGGATGCGGATTTTTCCGAATGGGTTAATCCTGCCGACATTGCTGAGGCCATGCATTACGCCGCCAATAGTGGTGCCTTAAGAAACATGACCTTTAAATTATACGGAGGGGTATAAATTCCTCGTAATTTAAGGTTCGGTTAAATCACATCAAAAAAAATGAAAAAACCAACATTTGCTTTGGCGCTCCTTCTTGGGATGGCCTTATTTTCAGAAGAGCTAATTGCCCAGACTCAGGAAACGACCCGATCGCTGAGTCCCTTTAATGGAGTGAAGGTTTCTAACAGCATTGAGGCCACTTTGGTGAAAGGTGACAAACATGAAATCAGCATAACTGCCACTGCAGTGGAATTGGATAAAGTGGAATCAAACGTGAAAGATCGCATACTGGAATTGTCCATATCTGGTAATTCTCCCCGGGCAAGCACTGTGAAGGCGACGATTACTTATATAGACATTGAGACGATACATGCAAACACGAATGCTAAGGTGTTTGTGAAAGACCCTATCAGCGCGAAGGATGTGATGATCACTGCCGCCACCAGTGCGTATATAGAGGCAGAGGTCAAGGCTCAACATCTTGACCTTGATGCTCAGACCAATGCCCGTATTTCCCTTAAGGGAGAGGCAGAACATTTGAATTTTCAGTTATTTACCAATGCTGAAATCAATGCCAAGGGGTTAACAGCAGGGCATGCGGAAATTCGGGCCAATACCAATTCCAAAGGGGAGTTTTCCGTAAGGGAGTCAGTAAAAGGAACAGCGGCTACCAGAGGAAGGATCACTTACTATGGGGAGCCAAGTGTGGTAGATGTCAAAACCAATACAGGGGGAGCCATTGATGGTATTTAGGATTGTTATCTTATTAGCAATATGGGGTTGTTTTGGGGCCCTGTTTCCCGTTCGTGCCCAATCCGGTGTAGAAGAGCGGGAAGTCGTGCACTTGCTTGAAAGATTCTTTTTTGCCTTAAAAGATAAAGATTTGCCGGTATTGCGAGACGCATTTCATCCGGAAGCCTCTTTGAACACCGTCTTACCTGCAGAAAATGGAAATTATTCCACCCTTGGCATCTATTCTGTCGGAGATTTTTTGGAACGTATTTCTTTATCCAAAGAATTTTTGGAGGAAAAACTCACAAGTGTAGACGTGCGAGTAGATGGTCATATGGCCACTGCCTGGGCGCCATATGATTTTTTTGTGAATGGAGATTTTCATCACTGCGGGGTAAATGCATTTCAATTCATTTATGGCAAGGAGGGTTGGAAAATTACCCATGTCATGGACACCAGGAGGAAGGAAGGATGTAAGTAGGTAAATAATGGCTCAAAGGGTTGCTAATTTTTGGCTGTGAGCCCCATTTGAACCCTAAAAATTTGTGATATAAAAAAAATGTCCTTAGAATTGCCCTGTCAAAACAAAAAGCATGGTGTTCGCAGTAAAATTTTCGAAAAATATTTCTAGAATGTCCTTTGACGAGGTACGAAACTGCACCTATTTTTTTGCTCCTACCATTACTGTTGTTGGTACCAGCACCACGGGGTAATCCCGTGTTTATGATCATATTATCCCTTCGTTGAGAGGCCGATAGGCCTTAAAATCATCTTTTAATCCACACATAACGCAATGAAACTATTAAAATTTGGAGGAACTTCCATAGGAGATATAGAGAGAATCAAAAGGGTGCTCTCCATCATTAAACAAGAAGGCCAGTCCAGGGAAATCGCCGTAGTATTTTCTGCTTTTGGGGGGGTGACCGAGGATTTGCTGAAATGTGCTGACCTTGCCAAGAGGAACGATGCCACGTACCAGCCCTTGTTATTGGCCATGGAGAAAAGGCACATGCAGTTGGTGAAACAACTGATTCCGGTACAAAAACAATCCACGGTTCTCACTTATGTGAAGATCCGGTTCAATGAGCTGGAAGACTTATACCATGGGATCTTTTTGATTAAGGAATTTTCCGCACGTACATCGGATTACGTGGTTAGTTTTGGGGAAAGGATTTCCGCTTTTATTCTAGCCGAGGCCCTTCGGGCCTTGGAAATTGACACCGTGTTTTTGGATGCTAGAGAGGTGATTCGGACAAACGATAATTTCGGCAACGCCAAAGTTAACTTCCCTACCACCAACCAACTAATCTATGATTTTTATTCCCAACATCAGGGAATGCTGGTGATCACGGGTTTTGTGGCCTCCACCGAAAAAGGTGAGACCACCACGCTGGGGAGAAGTGGGTCGGACTATACCGCCGCCATTTTTGCAGCAGCTTTGAAAGCAGATGCCTTAGAGATATGGACGGACGTACCGGGGGTGATGACCGCCGACCCCAAACTGGTTTATTCAGCCATTACCATACCCCAGCTGAGTTACAATGAGGCAATGGAGCTTTCTCATTTCGGTGCCAAGGTGGTTTTTCCCGCCACTATGCAACCCGCTATGCGGAGAAAGATACCCATTTATATCAAAAGTACGCTCGACCCTGAAAATAAAGGGACCTTGATTTGTGAGACTTCTGAAACTTCAAAGTTGATCAAGGGTATATCCTCATTAAATCAGATATCCTTGTTGAACATACAAGGCTCTGGCTTGGTGGAGGTGGTCGGAGTGAGCAGTAGGGTTTTTGGGGCTTTGGCAAGGTCCGGGGTAAACGTGATTTTGATCAGCCAGGCATCTTCGGAGCATAGCATATGTGTGGCCATCAAAACCTCAGATGCCCAGATTGCAAAGGATATCATCGAGCAGGAATTTCATTATGAGATTATTGCAGGGGAAATGGACAAAGTGGTAATCATGCCCAATATGGCTGTAATAGCCGTGGTTGGCGAAAACATGAAGCATCATCCTGGTGCCAGTGGCAGGCTTTTCCAGGCATTGGGAAGAAACAACATTAATGTTTCAGCAATCGCCCAAGGAAGCTCTGAGTTAAACATCTCTGCTGTGATCAGACAGTCCGACCTTCAAAAAGCACTCAATGCACTGCATGAAGCCTTCTTTCTTTCCGATAGCAAGGTGCTTCACGTATTTTTGGTGGGGGTCGGTCTTATCGGAAAAACCCTTATCAGGATGATTTACCAGCAACTTGCAAAATTACAATCGGATAATATGCTGGATATCAAAATTCATGGTTTGGCCAATTCAAGGCACATGGCTTTTGACGAGGATGGTTTTGAATTGGATCAAGTGCCGGTGCCTTCTGAAAAGGATCTGCCCATGAACCTTCAGGTTTTTTTGAACACTATGAACTCCATGAACTTTTCCAACTCGGTGTTGGTGGACTGTACCGCCTCACAGGAGGTGGCAGAATGCTATCAACGCGTATTGGAATCCAAGGTGGCTATAGTTACCCCAAACAAGAAAGCAAATTCCGGGTCTCTGGAAAAATACAAGGAGCTCAAAAAATTGTCCGGCCAGAGGAACATCAAATTCCTGTATGAAACAAATGTGGCTGCAGGACTACCGGTGATCAGCACCCTTCAGGATTTGATTTTGAGCGGAGACAAGGTGATAAAAATTGAAGGGGTGCTCAGCGGCTCCATGAATTACATTTTCAGCGAACTTGGCAAGGGGATTCCCTTTAGCGAAGTGGTTGCCCAGGCAAGGGAAAAAGGCTATACTGAACCTGACCCAAGGGATGACCTGAGCGGGATGGATGTGGCCAGAAAAATACTCATCCTGGGTAGGGAGGCAGAGCAAGAGCTGCATTTTGACGATGTTTCTGTACAAAGTATGGTGCCGGAAGATTGTGCCCACGTGAAAGATGTGGCCGAGTTTTTGGAAAAACTCAAGGGTCATGATGCACATTTCAAAGGCCTTTTGGAAGAGGCTGACAAGAAAGATGAGAAGTTGAGGTTTATGGCCGTTCTTGAGAACGGAAAAGCCACCGTTGGGCTTAAGTCGGTAAATAGCAAGCACCCATTCTATGCACTCGAAGGAAGTGACAACATGATCCTATTCACTACTGAAAGGTATCATGAATTCCCCATGATTATAAGGGGGCCAGGAGCAGGAGCCGACGTGACAGCGGCTGGTGTGTTTGCAGATATTATTAGGCTTGGAAATTATTCTCGATAGGCATGGAAATGAAGAAAGTTACTGCCTTTGCCCCAGCTACCGTGGCCAATGTGTCCTGCGGTTTTGACATATTGGGATTTGCAGTGGATGGGCTGGGGGACAAGGTGACCGTATCCTTTAACGACAAGGAAGAATTGAGGGTCATCCACATAGAAGGTGATCAGGGTAAACTGCCTAAGGCAATAGACAAAAACACCTGTGGTGTGGCCGTGAGTGCCATGATCAAGGATTTGGGATTTAACGGGGGCTTGGATATATCCCTCTTCAAGGGGCTCCCCCTGGGCTCAGGTATGGGTTCCAGTGCCGCAAGTGCTGTAGCCGCCTTAGTGGCCACAAACAGACTGTTGGGGAACCCCCTGGAAAAAGCCGCCTTGCTGCCTTATGCCATTGAGGCCGAAAGGGTGGCTTGTGGTGCTGGACATGCAGATAACGTGTCTCCCGCCTTATTAGGAGGGTTTGTTCTGATCAGAGAATACCATCCATTGGACGTGATTCCGCTTAATGTGCCCAGAGGGCTTTACTGTACGCTGGTACATCCCCACCTGGTAATCAACACCGCGGATTCCAGAAGCGTGCTCAGGAAAAATGTCACTTTAAAAGATGCGACCATTCAGTCCGGCAATATTGCAGGATTGGTAGCGGGTTTGTATCAAGAGGACATGGGGTTGATCAGCAGGTCATTGAATGATGTCATTGCCGAACCTTCCCGGTCCATTCTGATACCAGGTTATGATGAGGTGAAGGAGGCTATTAAAAAAGCAGGAGCTTTGGGTTGTGGAATATCCGGTTCCGGCCCTACCATCTTTATCCTGTCCCCCAAAGAGGAAATTGCCTGGGAGGTTAGTCAAATCAGTCAGAAGGTCTTTCAAAAAATAGGTTTGGATATTGATGTGTACGTTTCAGCCATCAACACCCGAGGAGCCTATGTTATTGAAGAAAAGAAATAATTAATCACCATTACCCGAATTAGGCTTACCATGAGATATTTTAGCACCAATAACCCCTCGCATTTGGTTTCCTTGAGGGAGGCAGTGATCAAAGGGTTGGCACCTGACCAGGGACTATATATGCCCGAGCAGATTCCTACCTTGCCGGGAGATTTTTTTTCTTCCCTTAAGGGAATGGATTTCTTGACTATTGGCAAATCGGTCATTGGGGCACTGTTCAATGAAGACCTCTCCGAAAAGGAGATCGATGAACTTGTGGAGCATACGCTGGTCTTTGATGTACCCTTGGTGGAATTGGAACCATCTATTTATTCCCTGGAACTTTTCCATGGCCCCACTTTGGCCTTTAAGGACGTTGGGGCCAGGTTTTGTAGCAAGCTGATGAGCTTTCTGGTAAGGGATGAGAAAATCAGAGTGCTGGTGGCTACCTCAGGGGACACAGGAAGTGCTGTGGCCAATGGTTTCTATGGAGTGGAAGGCGTGGAGGTCGTGGTACTTTATCCCAAGGGTAAGGTGAGCAAACTTCAGGAAATGCAGTTCACCACCCTTGGGGGGAATGTGACGGCCCTTGAGATCGATGGGGTATTTGACGATTGCCAAAGCATGGTGAAACGGGCATTTTTAGACCCTGAACTGAACAAGAAAATGCTGCTGACTTCGGCTAATTCCATCAATATTGCGCGCTGGATTCCTCAGTGCCTCTATTATTTCAGGGCCTATGCCCAACTGGAAAACCCTGAGTTACCATTGGTCTTCTCGGTTCCCAGCGGAAATTTCGGTAACCTGGCCGCAGGAATATTGGCGTACCGGATGGGCTTGCCCGTAAGCAAATTTATTGCCGCCACCAACATCAACAAGGTGGTCCCCGATTATCTTACCGGTGGAGGCTTTGAGGCGAAGCCTTCCCTGCAAACCATCAGCAACAGCATGGATGTGGGTAATCCCAGTAATTTTTATCGATTACTTTCCCTTTACAATGGGGATGAGGCAGCTGTCAGAAGCCATTTGAAGGGTTGCTTTTATTCCGATGAAGAGACCCGTACCGCCATGAAGTCGGTAAAGGCAAATACAGGATATGTGATGGATCCCCATGGGGCGGTAGCCTATTTAGGGCTCAAGGATTATCTTTCCGAACATGATGATCCGGCGAATGGCATCTTTTTGGAGACTGCCCATCCCGGCAAGTTCAGAGACGTAGTGGAGGAGACACTGGAAATTGAACTGGAATTACCCGAACGCCTTGCCTCATTTATGGAGGGGAAAAAGAAGTCATTGGCTTTGCCGAATGATTATCAGTCCTTCAAGGCGTTTTTACAATCTTGAATACCTACTTTTTCGGGTTTGTTTGTACTAACCAGGTTATCTTATAACATGTAGTAAAGTAGGTATGGGACAATCAAACTCCCGAAAAAATCGTCGACTTTAATGCGAGGATGAAGGAGAAATACCAATACCGTATAGCCATTCTTGATACGCTCGGAAATTTGATCAATGATTTTGTGCCGGGTAGACTGGATCCAAGAAGCATGCTGGTCCGAAACGGCGAACTCTGGATGCAGTAAACCCCGGACGAGGAGGTGGAGGAGGATTTTTTCAGGCTGTTTCGGGTGGGACTCAAGATGAGGGAGTAGTGGAAAACGAGGACGATTTAAAACAAAAACTTCATATTGCAATCTGATACACCTTGTTTTCTATGCCAGCTGCGAAACTCAAGGCTGCGTAGATATCGTTCTCCGTTAATTCGTCAAAATCAGTGAAGATGTGTATATTTACTTCAATACCATGGGTAAAACCCGTAATTTTAGGCACCAACCTAGATAGGCCCCTTTGGAACAGTATATTCAGTCGTCAATCAACCTTTATATAATGAAATACATTTGTATCCACCTTTCGCTGTTCATGATATTGCTTTCCACCCCCCTGCTTGCCCAGACCTGGAGGACCCTGCACCCTTCCAATACCTGCACCGAGCGCCATGAGTGTGCCAGTGCGGTGGTAAATGACAAAGTGTACCTATTGGGAGGCAGGGGAGATAAACCAGTGGAAGAATATGATCCCAATACCAACCAATGGAGTAAAAAGGCCAAGGCTCCATTGGAGTTGCATCATTTTCAAGCCTTGACCTATGAGGACAAAATCTATGTGATCGGAGCCTTTACCGGAGGCTATCCCCATGAAACACCAGTTCCAAATGTGTACATCTATGACCCCGCTACCGATGAATGGAACAAGGGTCATGAAATACCTGAAGACAGGAGAAGAGGGGCCGCAGGGGTGGTGCTGCATAAAGGAAAGTTCTATGTGGTAGGAGGGATAGAAGACGGCCACTGGGCAGACAACAGGGATTATATGGATGAATATGACCCTCAAACCGGTGAGTGGAAACAATTGCCCGACCTGCCCAGGGTAAGGGATCATTTCCAAGCCGCGGTGGTGGACAACAAGCTCTATGCGGTGGGGGGAAGAAAATCACATGCCAAAGAAGGGCATAATTTCGAGTTGACCTATGGAGAGGTGGATGTGTATGATTTTTCTTCTGGTAATTGGGAGACCTTATCGGAAGCGGAGGAGTTGCCAACTCAAAGAGCAGGTGGTTCCACCATCAATTACCAAAACGGATTTATTGTGGTGGGAGGAGAGAGTAGTGCCCAGGTGACGGCTCATAATGAGGTGGAGTATTTTGACCCTCAAGTAGGATGGACGTTACTTAACCGCCTTCAACGGGGCAGGCATGGGTTTCAGGTAGTGGAACTCAACGGGAAGTATTTTGTGGCCGCAGGTTGCGGCAATAGGGGAGGTTCACCGGAACTTTCCAGCATCGAAATGATGAAATAGGCTTCATTTTTTCGACAGAAACACCAATTTATCATCTTGCCTTCCTATTTTTGGGTTCACCCCAAACCTTAAATGCATGGATATTCCGGAGAAGCGGAACTCTTGGATGGACAAGTTTCTGAATATAGTAGAAAAACTAGGGAATAAACTTCCTGACCCTGCGATCCTTTTTTTAATGTTGATGTTGATCACCTGGGTGTTTTCAACAATATTGGCTCCTCTTGATTTTGGGGAGACGGACCCGCGTACGGGTGAGCCACTGATGGTTCAGGACTTATTGACCGGAACCCAGTTGGCCAATTTTTTATCCAATATGATTCAGGTTTTCATCAACTTCCCACCACTTGGAGTGGTATTGTTGGCCATGTTGGGGGTAGGAGTGGCCGAACATTCAGGGTATATCAATGCCGGTCTTAAATACTTGTTGGGATTTACACCCAAGTCCTTGCTGACCCCTATTCTGATCTTGGTGGCCATAGTGAGCCACACTGCCGCAGATGCAGGCTATGTATTGGTGATCCCATTGGGAGGGATCATCTATTATGCAGCGGGAAGGCACCCTTTGGCAGGTATCGCCGCTACGTTCGCAGGGGTTTCTGGTGGGTTCAGTGCCAATTTCATACCTTCCAGCATTGACCCATTGCTCCAGAGTTTCACCCAGTCTGCTGCACAGATCATTGATCCCGAAATAGTTTTGAATCCCCTCAACAACATTTTCTTTACCGGGATTTCCAGTTTGGTGGTGATTGGGGTGGGATGGTACCTTACTGACAAGGTGATTGAGCCAAGGTTAAATCGAACACTTCCCGTGGATGATGTGATAGCGGATGTACCCAGTATGGGAACCCTAAATGCAGGCGAAAAAAAGGCATTTTGGCTAGCGACGGGTGTCATGTTATTATCCCTGGTTTTACTTTTTTTCTGGGCTTATCCTATAGATTCCAGTCTAAGGGATCAGGAAGGGGAGCTTACCTCTTTTGCAGCCCCCTTAATGAAGTCCATTGTGCCCTTGATATTCTTAATTTTTTGGTTGCCAGGGATGGTTTTTGGGTTTGTTTCCGGAACTTACACAGCCATGAAGGATATGGTGGCCTCCATGAGTAAGGCGATGGGGAGTATGTCCCATTATATCGTGATGGCCTTTTTCTGTGCGCTATTTATAGATGCATTTACGAAATCCAATATCGGTGCCTTAATCGCACTTAAGGGGTCGAACTTTCTGGAAAGCCTTCAACTCCCCGGACAGGTGACCATTGTCGGGATTGTGGGGTTAAGTGCTTTTGTTAATTTACTGGTGGGATCGGCATCTGCCAAGTGGGCTTTAATCAGCCCTATTTTCGTGCCCATGCTTATGCAGTTGGGCATTTCCCCAGACCTTACCCAGGCAGCTTATAGGGTAGGGGATTCTGTTTCCAATATCATCACCCCACTGCTGCCTTATTTTCCTTTGGTAGTGATTTTCTGCCAGCGTTATGTGAAAAGTACCGGTATCGGCACCCTGGTTTCGATCATGTTACCATACACGCTTTTCCTGTTTGTGGTGTGGACGATATTTCTATTGGCCTATTGGGCCCTGGGAATTCCTCTGGGGCTGCAGTCCACCTATGAGTATATACCCCGTTAACTTCCAAGTTAGCTATCTCCTTTTGATATTTAACATTGGAAAATCATGAATTATTGATTTCAGAAAAGGATTGCGATCTATTGGAGTAAATGATGAATCGCCTGCGAATATGCTATATAGACCAAAGGAATCTGTTAAAGCAAGGTAGTAGATAACACACTTTCTAGGGATAAGGCGGAGCTGTATATCACTTTTAGAAATATAACGAAGAAGAAAGGGTCCCTTTCGAAATCGGAGCAGATGTGCTTCCTAAACATCACACTTTAATGAAGATTTTGAGGCGGTAAAGGATGTAAAGGAAAACCCATACCAGCATCAAGGCCCCAAAGGCTTCCATCACCCTGTGCCAGTCCTCAGGGAGTGGCTGATACAGCCCGGAAAACAACTTGGAGGAGGTATAACGGAAATTGATGAAGCTGTAGGCAAAGTAAATGGTAAGGGAATTAAGCCCGATGACCTGGAAAAAGAAGGCCCATTTTCTGTATTTCCAAACGTCTATGATCACATAGAACATCATGAGGAACAAAAAGGCCATTCCGGCGGTGAGTACAATAAAAGAAGAACTCCAAAGATGCTTGTTGATGGGGAAATGCAGGTTCCATACCAGTCCTATGCCGATAAGCACAGCTCCGGAAAGGCTTAAGTATTGGATTTTTTTACCATCTTCCCAGGCTTTGCCCAGCATTTGCCCGGCAAGTGTGCCAAAAATGGTTAAACATAATGCAGGGAACTGAGTGAGTAACCCTAGTTCATCATAAGTACCTTGCAAAAGCCGTCCGGGCAGAAATGTACGGTCAAACCAACCTACAAGATTTCCTTCAAAACTAAGGTCCCCAGCGCCATATCCCGGCACAGGGATAAGAAAAAGGGCTGCATAGTAGGCCAGAAGTATACCAATCGCCCAATACAACCGCTGCAAGAAATTGAAATTCAAGAAGAGCACCGTAGAAACAAAGGTGGCAAAACCGATCCGTCCAAGCACACTACCCAGTCTGATTTGAGAAGGCTCGAAAAAGGGGACTGGGGAATTTTTATAGATGATCCCCAGCCCTATCAATATAAGCATCCTGATAAAGGTCTTTCTGTAAAGGGCCTGCTTACCCAGTCCCATATCCATCCCTTTTCTAAGCGAGAATGTGAGGGAAACCCCTGCAATAAAAAGGAATAAGGGGAAAATAAAGTCGTAAAAAGTGAATCCGTTCCATTCGGGGTGAGTCAATTGGTCGGCCACCCAGTCAATGGCACCAATGCCGGTTTTGCCTTTGAGCAACACCAGAAAGGTACCTCCTCCAGATATTAGCAGCATATCAAAGCCTCTCAGGGCATCCAATGATAATAATCTTTTGCTTTGGCCTTTAGGTCTGTGTTTGCCACTTGAAAAGTCCTCAGAGGCGATGTCCAGTGAGGCTCCGTCTTGGGTTTTTGTCTTACTCATGCTAGGTTGTGCTGTTGGGTAAACCGCTAATTTCAATAAGGTGTTCGTGTAATTTCTTCCAATTTATTTTATTTCTTTGGCTTATGAAAGTATTTTTATGCCTCTGGATAGGAATTTCCTTATTCATTTTCCCGTCGCATGTAACTAAACTCAATATAGACTTATGGCTCCTAATAGAAGAGATTTCCTGAAAGTGAGTGGATTGGCAGGCCTTGCAACCCTTAGTGGACAAGTTGTTGCCGGCGATCGTAACCGCCCAAAAATGACGCAAGGTCAAAACCCTTCTGCAAAGAATCCCCGACAATTTAATATGAGTGGTTACAGTGCGCCAGCTTTGGAAAAGGTAAGGATTGGCGTGATCGGCCTTGGGAACCGGGGGCCTGGAGCTGTGGTTCGGCTCAGCAAGATTGAAGGGGTAGAACTTAAGGCCCTTTGTGACCTTCGCCCGGAACGGGTTGAATACACGAAGGAGCGCATAAAGGAAACCCATCAACAACCTGAATCCTATGCTGGGGATGAGGAAGTATGGAAAAAAGTGTGTGAGCGCGATGATATAGACCTTATTTATATCGCTACCCCCTGGCATCTACATACCCCTATGGCTCTTTATGCAATGCAACATGGGAAGCATGCAGCCGTTGAGGTTCCTGCTGCGGTCACTCTTGAGGAATGTTGGCAGTTGGTGGAGACTTCGGAGTCCACCAAAAAGCATTGCATGATGCTGGAAAACACCTGTTACGATTTTTTTGAACTGCTTACCCTAAATATGGCCAGGCAAGGCTTTTTTGGAGAGATCATACATGGGGAAGGAGCCTATATTCATGATTTGATAGAAAGTAATTTTGAGAAGGACCGCTACTGGGACATGTGGAGACTGAAGCAAAACAGGCGGAATGGGAGTCTGTATCCTACCCATGGCCTAGGACCAATTGCCCAAGTCATGAATATTAATCGTGGAGATTTGATGGATTACCTGGTTTCTGTTTCCAGTGCGGACTTCATGATGGCCAATAAGGCAAAGGAACTGGCCGAATCCGATGATTTTTATGCTGGATACGCCAGGGGTTCTTTTAGGGGAAACATGAACAACACTACCATTAAAACCAAAAAAGGCAGGACCATACTGATCCAGCACGATGTCACATCGCCACGGCCCTACAGTCGGCTTCACATCGTAAGTGGCACCAAGGCCTATGCTCAAAAGTATCCTGAACCCGGAAAAATTTCCTTGGGACATGATGGGTTTATTTCTGAATCCGAACTTCAGGAATTGGAAAAACAATACCAGCCTCCCATCGTGCAGCGAATAGGGGAATTGGCAAAACAAATCGGCGGTCATGGAGGCATGGACTTTTTAATGGACTGGAGGCTGATCGATTGCCTGAGGAATGGCATACCACTAGACCAGGATGTGTATGATGCAGCGGCTTGGTCTTCCATAGGCCCACTGAGTGAGCAATCCGTCGCCAACCGCTCCGCCTCGGTGGACATCCCTGACTTCACCCGGGGTGCCTGGCAAATGAATGCACCAGTGGACATAGAACTCTCAAAGGGAGGGACTACACCCATATTAACCAGCTAATAAAAAGCAGTTTACGCTTTTCGAGCTTTTTTCTTTGGAACATAGATTTGGAAACCGGGTTTTATTACCTTAATATTAAGTTTTATCGACAAAAATCACCTCAACCAATGGAAGTAATCATAAGTGAAGACCCTACCACTCTAGGGAAAAAAGCTGGTCAACTGGCAGTGAAACTTATTAAGGCTGCAATTGAGCAAAAAGGCAGTGCCAACATCATCTTGGCCACCGGTACCAGTCAATTTGAAACCATAAGTCAACTAATCAATAGCAAAGATATCCCTTGGGAGAAGGTGACCATGTTTCATTTGGATGAATATATTGGGCTATCCATGACCCACCCGGCAAGTTTTAGGAAGTATCTTAAGGAGCGTTTTTTAGACAAAGTAGGTGAACTTAATGCCTATTACCTCATTAATGGAGAGGAGGATGCGGAAAAGGAAACATTGAAACTGGATGAAATCATCCAAAATCATCCCATTGATGTGGCTTTGGTGGGTATAGGTGAAAATGGGCACTTGGCGTTCAATGATCCCCCGGCAGATTTTGACACCAAGAAGCCTTATCTGGTGGTGAACCTGGATGAAGCCTGCAGAAAGCAGCAGCTGGGAGAAGGGTGGTTTCCTGATTTAGAGGCTGTGCCTACTCAGGCCATTAGCATGTCCATACACCAGATCATGCAATCCAAGCATATTGTATGTTCTGTACCGGATGAGCGAAAGGCAGAAGCTGTGAAAAACTGCCTGGAAAATGAAGTCAGCATTTTGTACCCTGCAAGTATCCTCCAACGCCACCCAAGTTGTACCTTATTTTTGGATAAGGGTGCTGCGTCTAAGTTAAGCAAGACCTAATCCCCTATCAACTAATCCTTCAAAATGGCCAGCAATACCAGGACAGTAGCCGTAGGTAATCTCAGTAAGAACCAAACCTATATATCCATTGCCATCATTGGTGGCCTGTTCTTTATCTTTGGCTTTGTGTCATGGGTAAATGCCATCTTGATTCCCTATTTTAAGGTGGCCTGTGAACTGAATAATTTCCAGTCCTATCTCGTCGCTTTCGCATTTTATATCTCCTATTTCATTTTCTCAGTACCGGCTTCTTATTTGTTGAAAGCGGTAGGTTTTAAAAAAGGAATGATGGTTGGGTTTTGGGTGATGGCATTGGGCGCATTTGTGTTTGTGCCGGCGGCTATGGGCAGGACCTATGAGATTTTTCTGCTGGGGCTCTTTATGATAGGTGCAGGGCTGGCAGTTCTTCAAACCGCTGCCAATCCCTACATCACCATTTTAGGCCCGAAGGAGTCGGCCGCTCAGCGAATAAGCATCATGGGCATTTTGAACAAAGGGGCAGGCATTTTGGCTCCACTGGTGTTTGCTGCGGTCATCTTGAGGGTGTCTGATGATGAGATCATGAGCCAACTACCCTTGATGGCTGAGGCGGAAAGAAATTTATACCTGGATGAATTGATCAGCAGAGTGATTTTCCCTTATACGCTGGTTGGGTTGGTGCTATTGATATTGGGGTTTCTGGTGCGGATTTCTCCCTTACCGGAAATTGATACGGAATCCGAATCTGAAGAGCTTGCCCAATCCAATGCAGGCAAACTCACCATATTTCAATTTCCACATCTGATATTGGGGGCCGTTGCCATATTCCTGCATGTGGGCACCCAGGTCATTGCCATTGATACCATCATGAGTTATGCGATTTCCATGGATATTTCCATGCTTCAGGCTAAGGTTTTCCCTTCCTACACCCTTGCTGCAATGATCGCTGGCTATATCTTCGGGATCATTACTATTCCCAGGTTTTTCAACCAGGTGAACATATTGCGGGCTTTTACAAGTATGGGGTTGATTTTCACCATTGGAATACTACTGCTGGAAGGGGATGTCCGCTTTTTAGGTTTAGAAGCTGATATTTCCATCTGGTTTGTGGTATTGTTGGGATTGGCCAATTCCCTGGTTTGGGCAGGCATCTGGCCACTGGCCTTGGACGGGTTGGGTAAATTCACCAAGATAGGAGCCTCCCTTTTGATCATGGGGCTGTGCGGGAATGCTATTTTGCCTATGGTATATGGATATTTTGCTGATACAATGGGTTTGAAAGAGGCCTACTGGGTGCTTATACCCTGTTATCTGTACCTGATGTATTATGCCTTTCAGGGACATAAGATCAGAACTTGGCGTTAAATCAGGTCATTACCCAAGTAAGAGTTTCTCGATTTCTTTCCAAGACCCCACCCTTGTGTGATGATTTGCTTTGGCATTTTGATTATGAGGTTGGGTGAAAAGTAGGGTACGGCCTTTAAAATTATCCAGGTTTTTAAAATGATCATCTATCATGATGTCCGCACAAATGATGGATTTGGAACCACAGAGCACGATTTGCTTCCAGGTGATGAAAGGAAAGTGATTACTGAGCCAGTCATGCTTTTCCCTTAGGCTGTTGGGGTATTCCATAGCTGCTGACACGATAAAAACCTCATGCCACTCATTTAGAGCTTTCAATACCTCCGGGGCATCCTGAATAACCGGTGCGTTCCTGAAAAAACCATCACTGTTTACATGCTGGTCATGATAGGGGAAAGCATCTTCTTCCAAAAGTCCTAAAAGGGATTCCTTTTGCAATTCCTCCCCTGTTTCCTCTCGGTGCATACGGATGAATTGAGTATAGACATCAGCCAATACCCCATCCATGTCCACGGCTATCCTCTGTTTAGGAATGGACATTATTTCTTGTTCAAGGCATCTACCAATTGACGGTTCAGTTTTCGTTCCCTTTCCAGGGTGTTCCTTCGATGTTGCTCGAATTCTTCTTGTATCTCATTGAGCCGCTTTTCAGTTTCTGCGCGCACCACATGGCTTTGTTTAAACCTGAAATAGCTGACCATAAGCACTAAAACCAACACGACAATGATACCCCAGACCAGGTTGTTGTACACATTTTTGTGAATGTAAGTGCCCAAAAAATTAAAGCTGTCCCTCTGTTCTATGGCATCTGCCAACTCCTGGTTGGTCTGGGACATTTTTGCACTTATTTCTTCCATTTGCCTGTTTTGCTCATCAAGCTGTTTCTGAATCCCCGCAATTTCATTGCGGTATGCATTTAAGCTGTCCGCAATGTTGGATTGCAGTTTGCTTAAGTGAGTCCTTCTTACCACCTTGTACTCCTGGTAATTGGTGGACACTGTGTTGATATAGTCAAACTGACTTTCAATGCTGCCTCCATCTAACCCACTCTCCTGCGCAGTTCCTGTCTCCTGTGCTTTCGTTAAAAATGAGATAAAAATAGCACCGAAAAGTAGCATCAATTGAATCCTTCTCATGGCTGTTTGTCTTTTGTTTTACGATGTTGCTTGCTGAAAAGCTAGAATTTTTTTACAATAATAAGCATTGTGGCCTAAAAATGGACAAGTATTGATACGTAAAATAATAAAAAACAGCAGGGAAGGGCTTAATCTTCCCTAAATTCCATGGAAACGGAATTGATACAGTACCTGATGCCGCCCCGGTCGCTTGGTCCATCAGGGAAACGGTGGCCAAGATGACCTCCGCAATTCGCGCATAGGATTTCTTCCCTCACCATTCCATGAGAATAGTCCATTTTCACCTCAATGGCTTTTTCAGACACCGGCTCTGTGAAGCTTGGCCAGCCACAGCCACTGTCGTATTTGGCATGGCTGTGGAAGATGGGATTGCCGCATCCCCGGCATTCATAAATGCCAGTGTCTTTGTTAAGGTAATATTGCCCTGAATAAGGCCTTTCTGTACCTTGCTGCCTTAATACCCTATAGGCTTCCGGATCCAGCGTCTTTCTCCATTCTTCCTCAGGTTTGTTGATGGGATATTCCTTCTTTGTTTTTTCCTTCATTATATTCATAGATTTATTGCCGACCCTACATAATGAGACTAGATGTGGCCATAAATTGTTTATCTTTTACCATGTACTTCCTCAATGGCTTTCAAAATAATACCACATGAATGGTCTATTTCTTCCCCCGTAATGGTAAGCGGAGGAGCAATGCGCATAGCATCGTCACAAAACAAAAACCAATCTGTTACCACCCCCAAAGCTATGGCGCGATCTATGATGGGCTTGAGCACCTCAAAAGTTTCAAAGGCTGCTGCCATCATCAGTCCTTTACACCTGATTTCTTTGAGTAGTGGATGTTGTAGATTATCCCTAAACCGTTTTGATTTTTCCTCGACTTGATCGATCAAGCCCTCTTCCTTCAGTACCTTGATAGTGGCCAATGACGCCGCTGCACTTACCGGGTGACCACCAAAGGTGGTGATATGGCCCAGAAGGGGGTGTTCCTTCAGGTCGGACATTATATTTTTGTTGCTGATAAAGGCACCTATGGGCATGCCCCCTCCCATACCCTTGGCACTTACCAAAATGTCGGGCACAATGCCATAGTGTTCGAAGGCCCAGAATTTACCGGTCCTGCCAAATCCTGCTTGTATTTCATCCAGTATTAACAAAGCCCCTGTTTCCTCACACCTTTCTTTTAAAGCTTTAAAATAAGATGCCTTGGCCACCCTAATGCCGGCTTCTCCTTGCACGGTTTCCACAATTACGGCGGCAGTAGTACTGCTTATTTTTTCAATGTCGGGAATATGTCCAAATTGGATGTGACTCACTCCCGGGAGTAAGGGCCTATAGGCCCGCTTAAAAAGCTCATTGCCTCCAACAGATAGTGCACCGTGTGAAGATCCATGATAGGCGTTCACACAAGAAATGATTTCCCTCCTGTTGGTATGTCTTTTAGCTAATTTCAATGCCCCTTCCACGGCCTCACTGCCGCTGTTCACAAAATAGACATTATCCAATTGGGGAGGGAGGGTGCCACACAAGGTCTCTGCTAAAAGGGTTTGTGGAGATTGGACAAACTCCCCATATACCATAAGATGCAAGTAATGATCCAATTGCTGCTTGATGGCCTGAATCACCTTCGGGTGCCTATGGCCCACATTGCTCACACCAATGCCAGAAATGAGGTCCAGGTATTTTTCCCCATTGGGGCCGTACATATAACTTCCCTCCGCCTTTTCCACTTCTATCATCAAGGGGAAATCCGTGGTTTGGGCAAGGTGAGCTAAAAATAACTGTCGGTGATTCATAACATTTTTAATTGGGCAACAGAAGTGAGGAAACTACTTAGCTTAAGCCGTCCCGGGATATTTGGAAGGTAATGCAAAAACCTTCCTGCCGGCCAAAGTTTGAGGTATTCCTGTTTAGCAGTTAAAAGGGATTGTTTGGGGTTAAAAGTTCCAATTCCGGTAATTCCCGGCTATAATGACTGATCATGTTAAGGAGTAAAAGCCCAAATGTCCATCTGTTCTTTTAGTACTAATCACCTATTGATCAATAAGGTTTGTGCTTTAGGG
>PXCO01000193.1 GCA_003565295.1 Cyclobacteriaceae bacterium | reverse complement strand
GAGCCTGTCCTGACGGCAGTCAGGGCATGACGAGAGCGACACACGGGGGGATGATTATCGTTGCGAGATTCCATCTGACCATAAAAAGACAATTATAAACAGATGAAAGAAATTAATAGTTGCCCAAAATTACTATTGGGCATTAGGTTGGCCCTCTGGGGAAGTCTATTGCTCTTTTTGGCTACAGGATGCGGTAAGAAAGAAGCTAATAAAGCTAAAAATGCGCTTCAAGACTTAGTCAATGGGTTTAGCTCCCCTCCCTTGGAGGCCAAGCCAAAAGCCTATTGGTGGTGGCTAAACGGCTATACCGATACCCTAAGACTAAAGGTAGAACTGGAGGCCATGCACGAAATGGGGATAAGTGGGTTAGACATCTTTGAAATCGGCACCACTTCTTATAGCAACCCCGGTGGAATGGTGCCCCCTGGGCCTGCATTTATGAGTGAGGAGTCACTTGCAAATATTACCTATGCCCTAAAACACGCGGAAAGGTTAGGCATGCAAATTGGGTTGAACCTGGCAAGTAGTTGGAATGCAGGGGGAAGTTGGGTGGGGCCTGAGCATGCGGCAAAGTCCCTTTTTTTCTCAAAAACCACGGTAATGGGTCCTAAGGATACTCCTATTTCCCTACCCCTCCCAAAATTCCCGAATGAGACGTTGACCAATCCCACTGAAGTACAACAGGCACTTTATCATACGGATGGTACTCCCAAATATCTCAAAGAAGTGGCTGTATTGGCCTTCCCAAAAAATGCGGAAGGATATCTGGACACTACCCAAGTACAAGTGCTCAATGCCCACCTTGACCGAGGAAAATTGACCTGGGATTTTCCAGAGGGGGAATGGGAGGTCTACAGGTATATTTGTGGCAATTCTGCTGAAAGGTTAAAATTACCAAGCCCAAATTCTGATGGGTTGATCATCGATCATTTTGACGAAGATGCCACAACTTTTCATTTCGGCCATTTTATTGAGCTTCTGACTGAGAGCATCGGGGATTTGGAAGAAAGTGCGCTTACCTATTTTTACCTTGCCAGCTATGAAGCGACAGGCTTTGTATGGACGCCCCAGCTGCCTAATGCCTTTGAGGAGAAATATGGTTATTCGCTGTTTAAGTTTTTACCTCTCCTTCATGATGAACGTTTTTCCACTCACCCTTTGGCTACAGGTTTTCTGCATGATTATCGGAAACTGCTTTCAGACCTTATCATTAACCATCATTACAGGAAAGGGAGTGAGATTGCCAATAGACATGGGCTCAGGCTTATTTCCGAATCTGGAGGGCCGGGCCCTCCCTTACATAATGTACCAGTTGAAGCCTTAGGGGCACTTGGTGCATTGGATGTGCCAAGGGGTGAGTTTTGGTACAAGCACCACAGGTATGATGAGGACAGTATAGATTTGTTAAGGGTGGTAAAAGGCCCTGCAGCAGCGGGAAATATCTATAAAAAACAGCCTGTGGAAATGGAAGCTTTCACCAGTTTTCATCATTGGGAAGAAGGGCCTGGTGATATCAAATTTATAGGTGATCGGGCCTTTGCAGAAGGCATGAGCAAAGTGGTATTCCATGGCTCCACCCATAACCCCGGGGAATTTGGGCATCCCGGAATCGCTTATCACGCCGGCACCCACATTCACGATAAGCGGGTATGGTGGCCAATGGCAAAACCCTTCATGGAATACCTGTCCAGGGTTTCTTTTATGATGCAGGCAGGACAGTTTCAGGCAGATGTGTTGTATTACCATGGTGATAGGGCACCCAATATCGTAAAACCCAAAAATACGGCGTTTACAGCAGGAACCGGTTATGATTATGAAGTTATCAATACTGAAATATTATTAGAAAAGCTAAAGGTGGAAAACGGTAAATTTGTGATTCCCGAAGTGGGTACTTACCAATTTTTGGCCCTACATCCTGAAGCGTATATTCATCCCGGGGTTTTTGAACGACTACTTGAATTCCTGGATCAGGGAGGAATGATTATCGGTGAGAAACCAATAGGATTTGCAGGAATAGGTCATACCGGGACAAGGTTAGATAATGCTGTTAAGGATCCATGGATTTCGGTGCACCCAGAAGAAATTCACGCTGCTATAGAGCAAGGGAAAATCATCGCCGGGGTTTCTCCAAAACAATTGTTTGAGGCCTTAACCTTGGCCCCGGACTTTATGAGCACCCCATTAGGTGGGGGAAGTTCAACCTCAAAAAGCCCAATTGATTTTATTCATAGGGCCAGGCATGGGGTACATTATTATTTTTTAAACAATACTAGTGCCGACCCCATCACCATAACGGCTCAATTCCGGCAAAAGGATAAAACTCCGCAGCTGTGGAACCCTGTAAACGGTGAGATTTGTCCGCTTCCTATCTTGGAACCCGGAGAAGAAACCTTGGCTATTCCGTTATCGTTTGCTCCCTATCAGTCATTTTTTGTGGTATTTGTGGATGATGAAAACCCTCCAAATTATCAATGGAAACAAGGAATTCCACCCTTTTTCCAATACGGAAAAGATGGTGTTTTCTTCAAAAGCAAAAATGATCAGATTCGTGCGAACAATGAAGACTTTTTCATGGATATTGATGAAAACGTGAATATTGGCTGGAAAGAAGGGTGGGAAATTTCCTTTCCAAAGGGTTGGGACGCACCCGAGCGCATCCATTTTCCCCGACTGCGTTCATGGGCTGAACATGAAGATACAGGGATACGCTACTTTTCCGGAATTGCCACGTACCATAAGGTGATGGACGTTGATGCAGAGGAAGCCCTCCTAGCAGAAATGCCACTCTTTCTTGATCTTGGAGAGGTGAAAAATGTGGCAGAAGTGTGGCTGAATGATTCTCTTCTTGGGATAACCTGGACAAAACCACATTTATTCAAGATCAACGAACTGCTAAAACCTGGGGAAAACCACCTAAAAATTAGGGTTGCCAATACTTGGGCAAACCGCATCATTGGGGATCATAAAATGGGGACAAAATTTACCCAGACTAACATCACACGAGTAAGGGGTGATGCATGGGAAGATATCCCCCTTGTTCCCTCAGGATTATTAGGCCCTGTATCCATAAGCTCTTTCCAAAGCCTCAAACCTGACTAGGATGAAGATAATCGGGTTGCATTGGCGATGGTGGGTAGTGGGCATGCTTTTTACAGCCACCGGATTGAATTTCCTGGACCGTCAGGTACTTTCAATCGCTATCATCAAAATCCAGGAGGAGTTTAACATCAGCGATGTTCAATATGGGTGGTTAAACACTGCTTTCCTGATCAGTTATGGATTGATGTTCACCCTAGGCGGCAGGCTAATCGATTTGGTAGGGGGAAGGTTAGGTCTGGCCTTTGCAGTGGGGATATGGTCAGTAGCCAATGCCTTTCATGGGTTGGCCAACAATTATCACCAACTGATGGGATTCAGGTTTCTTTTGGGAATTGGGGAGGGGGCTTGTTTTCCGGGTGCTGCCAAAAGTGTCTATGAATGGTTTGACAAAAAAGAACGTGCCCTTGCCAACGGGATTGCCATTGGAGGCGCTGCAGTGGGTGCAGTGGTGGCACCGCCCCTTACCATTTGGCTCACCAATTTGTACGGATGGAGGAGTGGCTTTATATTGCCCGGGTTACTTGGTTTGCTGTGGGTGGGCATATGGCTGCTTTTCCCAAAAAGAAACCCAGAACTGAAATTAACCCCTACCCAGGTGAAGGCCAAACCTGTGCCCTTCGCTGACCTGTTCCGGATGAAGTCCACCTGGACTTTTGTGGGAATACGCTTTCTGTTGGACCCTGTCTTTTACTTTATGATGTTTTGGATCCCCAAATACTTGAATGAGGAAAAATTGGTGAGCTTTGAGCTCATTGGTGATATTTTCTGGATTCCCTTCTTTGCCTTGGGCGTCTCAAATATTTTGGGAGGGTATCTTTCCGGGTTGCTTATCCAAAAAGGTATATCTTTGGATCGTTCCAGAAAATGGATAATGGGACTGGCCGCCTTACTCAGCATGGTCTGCCCCTTTATCAACGTTGTAAGCAGCATAGGATTAGGGATTTTCCTGATGAGTTTACTTATGCTTGCTCATGGTTTTTGGATCACCAATTACATCACTGCCATTTCCGATATGTATGGCGAAAAAGCTACTTCTACCGTGGTGGGGCTGTCCGGCACAGCAGGCACCCTATCTGCCCTTATCGTCAATCCACTCATCGGCCTGATTGTTTCACATTACAGTTATACCCCCCTATGGATTGCCTCGGGGTTACTTTATCCCCTGGCTTTTCTCCTGTTCATCTTTTTAATCCCTAGAATAAAACCCATCTTTGAAAATAATTAATCCCATGGAATATCAATCACAAAAAGACGGTACCCCGCAATTAAAACGCATGAGATCCTCCATCCCCAGAATAGGGGTATTCGGGGTGGGCTATCACAAATATTGGAATCAATTTGAAGGCCTGCTGGAAGACCTTTTGGCCAAGCAGGAAGTGTTTATTCAACTGGTGAAGCAGTCTGAGGTTGAGCTTTTGGATTTTGGGATGGTGGACAGTGCTGAAAAGGCCTATGCACTTTTGCCTAAACTCAAGGAAGCCAACCTTGATTTGGTGTTTTGTGACATGCTTACCTACGCCACATCCAGCACTTTTGGGGTATTGGTGAAGAGTTTGGACATTCCCATAGTTCTCGTAGCCCTACAACCCGACAAGGCCATGGATTACCAAAAGGCCTCCACCCGTATGCAACTCTATAATGATGATATATGCAGCCTTCCGGAATTTACGGGCGTGGCATTGAGGATGGGAAAACCCATGCCTGAAATCATCATTGGCACACTTTACGACGATAAGAAGGCGGAAAGTGAAATATCCACTTACTGTAAGATTGCTGCCGTTCTGCATGCCCTTAAAACCGCAAGGATCGGTCATATCGGCCACCCCATAGAAGCTATGTTGGACATGCATACAGATGCCACCATGCTTACCAGTTATTTTGGGGCGCATGTGGTACAGTGTGAAGCTCATGAAATTGTCAGTGCCTTTCAGGCAATTGGGGAAAATGAGGTTGATAACTATACATCTCTAATTTTAAAGTTTTTTGACACTCCGGATCCCGTATCCGACCCTATTTCAGAGAAACTAAGGGAAAGTGACCTTGAAATATCGGCAAGGGTGACTGCCGGGCTCCACCAGTTCGTAGCTTCAAAAAAGTTGGATGGGCTGGCCTATTACTATGAAGGTGCCCCAGGTTCCACCACCGAAAAGGTGATGTCCAATTTAGCTGTGGGGAATTCCCTGCTCACGGCAGCCGGCTTTCCCATGTGTGGGGAGTCTGACCTGAAAACCTGTATAGCCATGATGATTATGGACAGGCTGGGGATTGGGGGAAGTTTTGCAGAACTTCACCCTGTGGACTTTCTTGAGGGTTTTGTGCTAGTGGGCCATGACGGGCCACACAATATTGCCATAGCCGAAGGCAAACCTGTGCTCAGAAGCCTGAAGAAATACCATGGAAAACCAGGGTTCGGTGCGGGCGTTGAATTCAAAATCAAAGAAGGCCCCATCACCATTCTAAGTGTCAGCAGTACCTCTGATGGAAAGTTCAAATTTGTGATCGCAGAAGGTCAGTCCGTGGCAGGCCCCATCCCTGCCACCGGCAACACGAATACCAGGGGCTATTTCAATCCGGATGTACGTACATTCCTGGAAAAATGGATAAAGGCAGGGCCTACCCACCATTTTGCCCTTGGAGTGGGTCATCATGCACAGACCCTCCAAAAAATCGCCAACTTTCTGAAGATCCCCTCAGAAGTAGTTACCCCTCAAACTTGATAGAAGATGAAAGGAGATAGATGTCAGTGATTTAAAGGTTTATGCTCTAATAGGTTTTAAAGGCCATTCCGGCCCAAAGGAAATTGAACTATCAAGGCAGGGCTGAAAAGTTCTTTCCTAGGAAGCTTCATCGGGTTTTGCAAAAGTTAATCAATCCCAAAAAGTACAGCTAGAGGGATAAAAATGAGTTTTACTTACTAAAATAGTGTTTTACTTTTTATTTATATTTTTTACTTACATATGAAACAATTATACTATTATAATCGTATTTTTTACTGTTGCCAATATTGTTTTACTACCTAATTGTTTTGAACCATGAAAACTCTATTTAAAAGGATCGCTTCTTTACTTATAGCTTTAATAATGGTTTTTGCCCTGTACACCTTGGCAAATGCCAAATCGGGTAATCACGAGGATAAGCTATTACTACCTGTGGAGAAACAGGGGAAATTTGCAAAGCTAGATGTGACCTCACTTCCTATGGACAAGGAAGTAACGGTCAGGGTAAGGGATGAAATTGATAGGTTTGTGTATGAATTTAATGTGAAAAACACAGGTCAAAACCATGTGTTGATTGATTTCAATCGGCTGAAACCTGGTAACTACACGCTGAATATCCTCAGAGGAGAAAGAGACGTGGTAAGAAAACACTTAGACATCCGCTGGAATGGGGTTGCCGTAACCGATGTGGTACCCCTAAGCAGGGATATAGGCCAAGAAGACCGTTTTCCCTTAAATTTACTGAGATAAAATTTCTCAAGCAGGAAACCTTTCAGTCCATATGGCAAACTCCATATGGACTGTTTTTTTGAAAATGCCAATGTAAAGAATGGTTATTTTGTTGGCAAAATGTTCATTGTCCTATTCAGGGAATCTCAAGCTTCATATTTTTTGAGATAGCTCCCAAACCTATTCATGACCCAAAGGTGTAACCTTGCCTGAGTGTTTACATAGATAAACCAGGGAATTTTGGGCACAAATTCATGAATGGCAGAAATAATGAACCTACCCTGTAGCACAGAGCGGAATTCCAGCCAACCATAATCCACCCTGCCCACTAACCATCCCCCACTGATATAGAACAATTGTCGTTTTTCATCACTTCTGGAGGGTTCAAGGGTGAGTTGAAGCATAGGTCTTTCAATTTTCCAAAGGTAGATGCTTACCGTTCCCAGGTCGTTTTCCTTGGCATGTAGGAAAAAACGAAAAAAGGTGGGTAACCAAATTTTGTACCTATTGGCCACCCAAGGGGCAGACCTGCGCTGATGGTTGGGCAGGCGCTGCAAACTTCTTACCGTGTTTTTTTCTTTGACCGATGAACTAAACGAGGGCAGGTCCGGCTGCCGGGTATTTTCCAGGGCAAACTTTGCGGCTTCTTCATAACACTGATAGTCCAGGTTCTGCTCTTTAAATTCCAGCTCCTTATTCACTGTCATGGTATGCTTGAGACTTTCCACTAAGGGGGACACTAGTTGAGGTGGGCTTTCTCCAAAAAAACCTACCCACAGTTTGGACAAACCCGGTGAAAAAAATGGAACGGAAAAAATATATCTTTTTTTACCCATTACCCTAGCTGTCTGTATCAACATCTCCTTATAGCTCATCACCTGCGGGTTACCAATTTCTATCGCCTTCCCATACACTTTTTCATTGCCCAGACAAGCGTCTATAATGGTAAGGGTATCCCTTAGGGATATTGGCTGTGTTTCTGATTCCGTCCATTTAGGGCAGATCATCACAGGTAGTTTCCTTACCAGGTTTTTGATCATATCAAAAGAAGACCCCCCGGGCCCCACGATGATGCTGGCCCTTAAAGCGGTCATACTAGGCTTTCTACTGTTTAGGGTCTCTTCTACCTCAAGCCTGCTTCGCAGGTGCCTGGACCAATTTTCCGGCTCCCCTTCTTTGGGCATAATTCCCCCAATGTAGATGATTTGCCCTACACCAGTAACCTCTGCCGCCCTGGCAAAGTTATCGGCAAGGATGAGGTCGGTATCTTCAAAACTACCTTGGTTGAGCCTTGTGGATGCACTCATGGAGTGTACCAGGTAAATGGCATAGTCCACACCTTTCAAAGCCTCAATAGTGGAACTGATGGAGTAAAGCTCTACTTGCCTCCATTCGGTTTCAGGTATAGGGTTTTCTTTCACCTCCCTTCTACTGAGCCCAATGATATGGTATTTGTCCTTAAACCGGTCAATAAACCACCTGCCAATATAACCGGTGGCCCCTGCAATGGCTACTTTCTTTTTCATAAAAACTGTGGTCAATACACCAAGGTAAGCAATAGCCCTGCCCAAATGTTTTGGCAGGGAGTATTTCAGTGGTCTGGACTTACAGCTACCTCCTATGGCAAGTGTATGAAAACCAGGTTTAAAATATTATGTGAAGTATTGGAGTTTGATGTATAGGGTTTTCTTTATACCTGGATAGTCCATTTAACCTGCACAATAAAGTCACACCTTATATTTTGCGGAATTTGCTTTATTATCCTAGCTATCATGGCTCAAAGCAACTATTGGTGTCAAATAGTCCATGTTCATTCCGCTGCACATTTCCCAATTGGTTGGTGTTAAGCCGGGTGTTTCCGATACAAAATTCAGGAATATTCTGGTGGTGATGTCCATACACCCAAAAAGCTATATTAGATGCTTCAATCAGGTCGTACAGTTCAACTGCAAAAGCTTCATTCAACACATCCCCTTTGTATCGCTCAGGGTAGTTTAAAAAAGTGGGACAGTGGTGGGTGAAGACTGCCACCTTCCCATCTTTGGCCGTACTCAACTCAGTTTGGAGAAAATCCAAACTCTCCTCGTGCAGTTGATTGTATTGCTCTGCTGAAAAGCGAAAGCCCTTGTGCTTAATGAGAAGGAAATCGTTCAACCCTCTTTCAATCTGCCACTGATACCTGTTGCTGATTTTGCTCCAAAGGGTGGAAAAAATCAATCTTACATTTTCCTGCACCACCGAAATATTGTTCACCAGCAATACATTGCTCCGGATTTGCTCATGTAGCACACCACTTTTATCGGCAATATCAAACCGGTAATACTCATGATTGCCGGGCAGCCAATATGTGGTCTTGAAATGATCAGCCACATAACTGAAGAAATCATGGTGCTTATCCATTATCGCGAAAGGTACTATATCGCCTGCCAACACCAATATTTCACCCTCCGGCTGCAAAGGACGCCGCTTTATTAATTCCTTGTTGGCAGGGAATTCTAAATGAAGGTCAGATGCGTACTGGATGGTTTTAGACATATTTATCTTCCGTTTGATTTTTCGGTATATCAGCAATTAGGATTATTGGTGAAATATGCCGAAGTACGGTGATGAACTCTCGGATTAAATTTTGGTCATTTTCGTGTTTCATTTGACCACTACGTCAATGTTGCAATACAGTTCAACCATCACAGGAATAAGGGTATCCACGAAGTTTACCCTATTCCCTCATCCACTCCAGTAAAGAAACCTCTGCTGCTTCACCTTGCACAGTTGTCTTTATCCTTTCCGGTTCCAGGCTTGGGAAATCCTCGGACAGGGATTTTTCCCCGAAAACCACAGGATCCCGGTCTTTCAAGTTTTCCATCAGCTGTGGCAAATCATAGGTCTCTAAAGAACCTGCCACAGTAAATGAAATATCCTTTGGCGAATAGTTAAGCTTCTCCACCACCGACCTAAAAGAAGTCATAGGGTCTAAAAAGGCCACTTTCTTTATCCTTTCATTAAAATTTGCGGCATGCAATAACACGGATGACATCTGCCCCTTGCCCAATCCCGCCACTGATTCCATGTTTTCTTTTTGGTATAAATTATCCACCAATCTGCTCACATCCCCAGCTTGCATGCCTACAATGCTTCTTCCAATCAGCATGGCCCCAAACCATAGGTTATAACTAAATCCTTCAAAATTTGCATCTCCGGTGAAGTCACTTTTCCCCATCTCTCCAATGTTTATCAAGTCTGGTACAATTACCATATGTCCTTCCTTGGCCAGTTTATCCATTGGGCCATCCAAGCCTGCGTCGATCGCCTTATCATCCGGGTCCAGGTATAGTAGGGCTCTTCCTGATTTCTTTTCCGGCCTGAAAAGCAGGTAGGGAAACCAATACCCTCCCTCTCCCTGCATCAGGTGCTTTTCAATCACATAACCCTCCCGCTGATGCCAGCCAACTAAAAATGTCTCAGCTTCCTCTTCGGGCACCTCATATCCCGTTAATTCCTTCACTTTCGCCAAATTCAATTCCTCAGGTGGAGTTAGTTGCTTCAGTCGTTCTTTATTGAGGTCAAAAACCCGCTTTGCATCGGAGTAGGAACTAAGCACCTGCCCCTTGGCCGTGACCTGGAGTTCTTCTTTGGAAAGGGTGTCAATGTCCTGGTCTTTCACCGATCCATTGTGGCGCAGGTGGGTATTAAAAAAAGCGTACATGGCTTCCCGGTTTTTCAGGGTTGAGCCATGGCCCAGATCATCCTCTACCATTAAAAAATTTTGTTCTGCACCATAGGCCTGATATATCCCCTTCACTTCCATGGCGGTTTCCCTAGCTCCCTGAATATTGAATATGTCCCGGCTGGTGGTAATCATCAAATTGGGTTTTGGAGCTCGTACAAGTAAGAGATCAGGATGGTCCAGTCCCTTCTTAATACCCCTCATAAAGTTTTGTTCTGCGTCTTGAGGGCCATGGGTGAGCATCAGTCGCTTAAAGTTGGTAATGTAATTCTCGGGAGCCGAGGCATAAATACGCTCGTCCATGGCCGCGATATAAGAAGACTGGGTACCACCACCTGACCTACCGGTGATAGCAATCCGTTCAGGGTCCACCTCCTGCCGGGTCAACAGGTAATCCACTGCCCTAATCCCGTCCCATATCATATGCATGGCCTGCGTGCTCCCTACTATGAACCCCTGTGCACCTGGGTAAGAGTGCTGCTTGGTCGGCCCACCAACCGTAGGTTTTAAGGTCTCTGGATCATAATATTCCAAGCGTTCGCCTTGCCCCACAGGGTCGAATGCAAATACCACATATCCTTTTTTCACCAGGTTCAAAATCACGTGTTGATAGGTGAAGCTTCTGTAGGCCTCCAGGGCATGGCCGCTACAATAAATAATGGTGGGGGCTGGGCCATCAAGGTTTTGGGGAATAAAGAGAGTAGATGACACATAAAAACCTGGCTGGGATTGAAACACGATGTGTTCCATGGTAAACTCCCCCTTTTCCACTCTTCTGGTAATCTCAGGGTGCAGGGGAGTTTTATCCGGAAATGGCCCCAATACCTCGTTCAAGGCATTTTTTATAAATTTTTGCCGTTCCTTCCATCCCTCAAGGTGATTGATGGCGGCAATTTTCTCCTGCCTTTCATCCAAAAGCTTTAGTGCCTGTTTTGTAAGGTGCTTGTATAATGCGTTATGCCCATCCGTATAGTTTACCCAATGGGGTTGAATTACCTTGAGGTCTTCTTGGGCGTAAATGGGCACAAAAGGGATGAATAAAATAAAGAGAAAATGGATGAATTTCGAGAAAAGATTATTCATGGTTGTAATGGGTTGAGCAAAAAAGGCTTGTCCATCCCGGAAATGTCTAGGATAAACAAGCCTTCATGTGAATTTCTATTACATTTTACACCTGATCTGGAACCACATAAGGTGGTCGGCTAGGCCTGGTGAGCAAGGTATCTGCCTCAGAATCATTGGCGAACTTTTCATACTCGCCCATGATATTCAAGCCCCTGTTTAGCCTGTAGGAAATATTGGCCATAAGCGGTAACGCCGAACTGTAATGTCCCTCTCTGATATCACAGTGCAGGTCATACCGGTCCCCATTTCTCATCGCATCCAGGAAATTGGCATAATGCTCAGATCCGCCCGGAGCAGCCAATACATTGGAGCCACCGCCCCCCGAAGGCTTTTCTTTTGCCGACTGAGCAAAAGGCTCTTTCTCGTCTTTTTTATAGGCTTTCCAGGTACTCCCGTTTAGCTCAAGGTAGCCATCAGTGCCATAGAATATGTTACCGATATGGATGCCAAGATGAGACTCCCCATTGGTGTATCTGCCTCTGGTTTCGAATTCCAAAATCTTCCCGTCCGCATACTTGAAAATAGAGGTCTGGGTATTTGGGGTCTCCTGAGAGCATTCCTGAGAAGTCATGCCATATATACCACCTGTGGAATAAACATGCACAGGATGTTCATTCTTATTCATACCCCATCGAGCGATATCAAATTGATGCGGACCCTGGTTGCCGGTGTCCCCGTTACCAGTGTCCCAATGCCAGTGCCAGTTGTAATGACCCCGCTTTTCATTGTAGGTCCTGTAGGGAGCCGGGCCAAGCCATAGGTCATAGTGAAGGTTCTTCGGAGGTGCGCTGTCCTTTGCAATGCCAAATGAATTCCTTGGCTTATAGCATAGGCCTCTGGCCATATAAACATCTCCAATACCTCCTTCGTGCAGGAATTTCATGGCTTCCATCACGTTGGCGATGGATCGGTTTTGGAAACCTACCTGAACGATACGGTCATATTTCCTTGCCGCCTCTATCATTTTCCGTCCTTCAAAGACATTATGGCTGGAGGGTTTTTCTATGTACACATGCTTTCCGGCCTGACAAGCCCAGATGGTGCCCAAGGCATGCCAATGGTTAGGAGTAGCAAAGGAAACAGCATCTATCTCTTTATCATCAAAGACCTTCCGCATATCGTAGGAGGTCTCGGGCTTGTCCCCGGTCTGGTCCTGTACCAGCTTCACCTTGCCTGCCCAGGTATCCTCATCCACATCGCACAGGTTTTTGATGACCACATTCCTGCTTTCCTTGAGTTTGCAAAACTGGTTGATGTGGTTGGTGCCCTGCCCACGTATACCAATGATGGAAATATGCATCCTGTCATTGGCACCCAAAATTTTACCGTAGGATTTTGCGCTCATGCTCATCCCTGCCACAGCTATCCCTGCACTGCCCATTAAGCTTTTTTTAATAAAATCTCTTCTTTGTGTCATTATTATAAGTTTACTGTAATTGAATTGCTTTGTTGGATATTACGAAAGTTCAATAGATGGGCCTGAAATCACACTCTGCTCATCATTTCGTTGAATAGTTTCTTTTCCCGGTTCATGGCCGCAATTTTATCCTGGGGATCGCTGTGAGCTTCCAGCAGTATCCAGCCTTTGTACCCGGAACCCTTGAGCAAGCCAAAAAGCTTTTCGAAGGGGTAATCCGTTTCACTAAAGGCCCTGCAGTGCGTGGTATCCCCAATCCATTGCTTCACCATATTAAAATTGGCCTCTAATCCGGGGTCCTTCAGATCAGTATCATTACTGTTCCAACAAATAACCACATTGGATTCGGTCACCTGATCAAAAATCTCCTTCATCACCGGAAGTTCTTGGGTGATCCTGCCGTGCACCTCTACCCTTATCAATTGGTCGAAATCTTGGGCATATTTGCCTACCTCATTGAGCGAGCGGGCAATTTGAGCGATGGTTTTTTCCCTTGCCACACCCTCAGGAAGGGTGTTGGGCTTTACCTTCAAGCCTGTGGCACCTATGTCTTTGCAAAGCTCAATATATGCCTTGGTGCCATCAATGTTCTTCTTCAGTTCTGCGGGATCAGGACTATGGTATTCGTAGTTACTCCCATAGCCCACACAGGTGACCCTGCTGTCTTCAAACCTTTTCTTCACTGCCTTTCTTTCCTTTTTGGACAGGTTAACCTCCACGGCATGGGCATGCTGTGTCCTTAATTCCACGCCTCTGAATCCGGTACGTTCACAAGCAGAGATTAACTCGGGCAAGGTCATGTCTTTCCCCCATTGATAGGTGACCAGGCCTAGCTTCATACCATGATCCTGAGCCACTAATTGGGGAAGGTGAAGGCTGCTGACGGCTACCCCAGCGAGGAGCCCCTTCTTCATAAAATCCCTTCGGTTTATTGGGTTGTTCATCCGATTATATGTTTAAAATAAAATTGTTTACGTTCATTCGTTTATTCCCATTCCACTTGATCGTTATGGGTGACACCATCCTCAGGGAACCTATTGATGATATCGAATATAAAAAGGGTCTCCTGTCTCTCTATGATGATATCATTTTCAATCAACTCCCCTTCTGGCGTTAATGCTTTACTTAGGTCAAGACCCAAATGTTTGGCCAGAAAAGGATAGACCGCCTTTCTCTTGTTTTCATCATATTCATGTTGGTCATTAGGCAAATGCACAAATTCCAAATTTTCTTCTGCACCCAATAAGCCATAGATGTGCTTTACGTGAGGATATTCTACCTCGGGGGTGTTTTTGGTCCAGTCATTCCCCGAAGAAACCAAAAGCATGGGCCTGGGTGCCGCTAAAGCGGCTATCTCCACATTGTTGGTCTGAAAATCATGGTCCTTGTGTATCTGCATACCGCTTTCACAGACACATCCCCCAAAGAAGTGCGCCGACACCATTACCACGGGTACCGACACGCTGATCCTTTCATCAATAGCGGCCAATAAGAAAGATTGGGTCCCCCCACCAGAAGCACCTGTAATGGCGATTTTCTCCGGATCCACTCCCTGGCTGATCAGGAAATCCACCCCCCTTAAGCTGTTCCACAACTGCTGCTTTAGAGCTTTGGGATGTTTATGCTCCCAGCCTATATTGGCCATCTCACCATATCCTACGGCATCATAAGCCCAGACTACTGCTCCCATTTTTGCCATGGCAGCAAAGCGTTTTTGGGCTTCTTCCCTAAATCTCCCCCTGCCGCCAGGTTCACCAAAGTGCCCGTGAGGGCTTAATATCCCTGGTAAATTGATCACCCGGCCATGGGGCTTATACAGGCTACCAGTCACGTATACACCAGGCAGAGTCTGTATGGCGTAATTCGTCACAGAATACCCCTCATATCTTCTGGTACGCCCTTGAATGGGGTCCAGGTGGTACCGGGAAGGGAAATCCATAAGCTCGGCTCCCTTCAGGATTTGATTCCTTATTTTGGAGGCCCTTTTCTTCCATTCTTCTTCGGTTTGGTATTCGGCTTTCATTTTTTCAAGGAAGGCCGCCCCCTCTTCTTCCGTCCAATGGGCTCCCACACAAAGCATCTCTGGATCTGGATCAACGGATTTCTGCCCCATCACTTGCTTTGGGATGCAAAAAAGCAATAGCCCAAGCAAGATCAAACTAAATTTGTGATAAACGGTCGTTAGGATCATGACTTATAGGAAGTTGATAAACGATTCCTTAAGATACAAAATCCTTTTAAGCCGATCCTTAAATTTAGAAAATATTGCATATTCCTCTACCTTAAGCTTTAAGCCATTGATCAAACCAGGCGAAAGCCTCGTCCTGCATGGGGATGTCAAACTTATGGGGGCCGGGATAAAAACTACATTGAAATTTCTCCCTGGCTCCAGCCTTCTCAAAAACCTCCTGCAATATATCCCTTGCTCTTTCCATTTCCGGAAGGGTGTACAACTGATCATCACTATCATTGAGCACCATTGTGGGCAGTGGAACCCTCAAACCCAGGATTTCCGGGAAATCCAATTCCTGGGGCAATATGGGCGCATAGGTCATCCAGGTGTGCGTATAGGATTTATTTAACAAGAAATCCGTCCATGTACTTATGAACCCTACGCAAACCGCACATTTGATGCGTTCGTCCAATCCTCCGGACATCACTGTACGCAAACCTCCCCCGGATAATCCTCCGCAGCCAATGTTGTTTTCATCCACATCTTTGCGGTTACAAAGAATATCCAGGGCTATGTTGTCTTCAGCAAAAAACATCCCCGGCCAGGTAGTCCCCCCACAAAAGAGGGACTTTGCCATTATGTGTTCATGATTAGATGCCCAAGTATTATACGCGTCTATATATTCCGTGGATTGGTCGTCATGCTCTGGAAGTCCTCGCCGGATCACATCGGGGACCTCTCCAGGGAGCACTCTCCTGCTCCCAAAAGTAAAGGCATCCGGAATCATTACCACATACCCTTTCTTTGCAATTTCATTGGCCCATGGCCTATCTTCATAGTACCCGGCATATGCTCCTTCTATGACTTCATGATGTTTTTCGGAAGTCCTGGCTATCTTCTCTTTCCCAAAATATTTGATCCCACTATGGCAGTGAAATGCCAAAATCCCGGGTAATTTCTCATTGGCCCTATTGAGTGGCTTTAAAACCAGGGCTTCTGTGGGCCTTCCGTAGGGCAACTGCCAGCTAATTTCTTCCACCTGCAAGCCGTCAAAGGTATATACTTTGTTTACCTTTACCTCAGGTGCTTTCCCAATATCCGGTATCCCCAGCCTTTCCCTGGCCTTGGCTTTCGCCTTGGTTCTCCATGCCTCTATATCGGTATATTCGTCTTTACGAAAAGAAAGAGAAGGAATGCTTTCATTGTATAATCCATTTACCCAAGGCCCGTAGGGACCTATCACACTTTTCCCTGATGAGGCATTTTGAAAGTCCGTATCAAAGAAAGGTGCCGATTTGGCTATTTCAATCCCTGCACCTGACAGCAACCCTAGGCCTGCTGCCCCACCCTTTTTTATAAATGATCTTCTATCCTTTTTCATGTGTTTATATTTTCTTTTCAACGGTCATTACCTGTCCCGAACTTGTTTCGGGAACTTGCCCCGTACCGCAGGTCGGGATTGCCTGCCCCTGCCTGCCCCTGCCTGCCCCGAACTCGATTCGGGGGAATGCCCAGCCCCCGATAGCTATCGGGGCATCACCCTGTGTGAGAACTTTTCTCTTGGGCATTTCATGAGCATTCTATTGCTTGGCCATTTCCAGAGCCTGTGTGGTTACATAATATTTGGCAATCATATTGGGCACTTCCCAGTCCGGTAGCCTGCCTTCGGTGAGGTATTCAATGTATTTTTCTGTTACCTCCCTAAAATGATCCTCATGGCTGGTCCTAAATTGCTCCGGAATATCCAGTCTCCAGGAGTTTTCCCCGCTCACTTTGGAAACACCCAATCCCGGAAATTTCCCTTTAAGCTCTTCTACCGCTGCATTTACGTTTTCCTCAAAATCAGCCGGGCTTCCCACGGGCTCTATATACAATTCAGGGGTGTAGTTTTCCTTTTCATCCTGTCGAATGACCAGGTTGGCATTACTCCCACGCATGATGGAATAGTGCGTGTCGGCAGAACCCTCGGGGGCCACATAATTCCAGATCACCGAAACCTTTGCGTGAATGCCGTTGATCTTATAATTGATTTCACCATTGCCATATACCTTTAAGATTCCGTCTTCCACGTAAGGGGACAGATAAGAAGGATACTCCTTTAGACCTGTGGATTTCTCAAATTCTTCCAGGGTAAGGTCCGTGGTCCACCGGGTGGCTTCCAGCATCTCAATGTCATTTTCATAATCAATGACCTTACCGGGGAAACTTTCCCACTGTACCAAATCCACCAAGTGGGTAGTAACATCTACTATACCTTCTCCCTGTTGGTTAACATCATAAAACCACCCTGGGCGTTGCAGGGGCTTCCCTGAAACCGTCTTGTAGAAATGATGCACACTTTCCTTGGTGACCGCCGGTTGCTCCAGGCTGCCTTCCTGTAGCTCACCAAAAACCGATGGGATTTGGGAAAACTCCTTTTGAAGCAAGGTGGTAATCTCAAACCGCTCCGTCATAATATCAAAAAGCAGCAAGTCTCTTTTTTCCGCCTCATCAAAGGCTTGCTTAAGGATATCAAAGCCTTCCTTGTCTATGGCCATGGGCTTATCGGCAAGCACGTGAAACCCTCCCTTTATGGTTTCAAGGATGTTTTTTGTCTTGTTGCGATTGTTTCCCGCCGTTACCATCACGTTGCCCTTTCTTTCCTTTATCATACGGTTTAGGAAGTCATCCCCTGCGTACACCTCCATCTCCCAGTCTGTGGGATCTTCCGCCCTTGAATTGTAAGATTCAATGGCAGAAAGATAGGCCTGCAAATCCGGGCCTTGGGGGGCATACACATGCACTTTGGGATCTACTTGTGGATAGGTGGATTTTTTCACAAGATGGGCATGGAAGTGCCCGGGGTCGAGAGTCACCAACTTAATTTCGTTATCTTGACCGGAAAAGCTAGTGGATATTTCTTCTTCCATGGTTTTTTCGTTGGAACATGAACTGAATAATGCGCAAATCAATAAGCTGGGGAAAAACCAGGTAGCATGTTTCATAGATGTGAAGTTTTTTGGTTGATGGATGGATTAAATACATGGGAAGCCCAGGGCAGATGCTCTGATTGATGGTGAGGTACGACTGGGTTTCCACATGGGGCTTAAAGTTAATTAAAGAAAGTAAAGAATAAAACAGATTTGTGCGCAATCGATTGCATGTACGGAAAATTATTCCTATAATTCAAAAATTTTCGGTTTTTGGGTGTCATTGTTGCCAATATGCCTATTGGCATTAAGGCCACCATAACGCAAAAATTTGAGCTATCAGACATTTCCGGTACGGAATAAAGAAGGGGAAACCCACCCTAGCATGAAAAAGAAGTCAAAAACGACGATACATGATATCGCCAACAAATTAGGGATTACCGCTTCCACCGTGTCCCGGGCACTGAACAACCATCCAAGGATAAGCGAAAACACCAAGAAATTGGTGATGGAAACGGCCAAGGAAATCAACTATAAACCCAACCAAATAGCCGTTGCCCTTAGAAACGGCAGAAGCAAACTGATCGGCATCACGGTGCCGACGGTAAACCGGAACTTCTTCTCCTCGGTGGTAAGGGGCATAGAGGCGTTTGTTAATAAAAGAGGCTATAAAGTGATCATCAGCCAGTCCTATGACGATTATGAGAAGGAAAAGGAAACCATCAACGCCCTGCTCGACGCAAGGGTGGATGGCATCATGGTCTCCATAGGCAAGCAGACCAAGGACCTTTCCCATTTTCAATCGGTGATCAACAAGGGAATCCCCCTTGTGTTTTTTGACAGGGTAAACCACGAACTTCCAGTGAGCCAGGTGGTGATCAATGACAGGAAGGCAGCCTACCAGCTCACCAAACACCTGATTCAACAGGGTTACCGGAAAATCGCACATTTCACCAGTGCCACAAAAATCAACATCTATGCAGAAAGGCTTCAAGGGTACTTGGATGCATTGACCGAACATGGGATCGCCATTAACCCCGACCTGATCATGGAAAGTAACATGCAACTGGAGGATGGGAAGGAATGTGTTCAGCGATTATTAGACAAAGGCATGGGATTTGACGCTATATTTTCTTCCAGTGACTATGGCATTGTGGGGGCCATGCAAACGCTCAGAAAATACAATGTCCGCATCCCTCAGGAAGTGGGACTGGCAGGTTTTGGGAATGAACCATTTACAGAATTCACCTCTCCTGCCCTTACCACAGTGGACCAGGTAAGTATCCCAATGGGCGAGGAAACTGCTAAGATGTTCTTCGACCTTATGGAAAACGACCCCTACCAGAAGTACCCAAAGAAAATCGTGCTGGAGCCGAGGATTATCATACGGGAATCTTCATTGAGGCAATAATTGAAACTCACTATTACAACTTATTTAGATTAACGCTTTTAAACTTTATGGAAATTTTAACCAGAAAAGATTCACAACAAACCATAACCAGACCCATAAAAGTATTACAGTTTGGAACAGGGAATTTCCTGCGCGGATTTGCCGACTGGATCATTGATGTGATGAACGAAAAAACCTCCTTCAATGGTGACGTACAGATGATACAGGTACACGGCAAAAACCCTCCCACCCAAATAGAAGCGCAGGAGGGTTTGTACCATTTACTCACCAGAGGTTTCAAAGATGGCAAAACGGTGGACGAGGTGCGGCTTATCACCTCGGTAAGGGGTGCCACCAACCCCTATTTAGACTATCAGGCATTTTTGGAGTTGGGGAAAATCCCCGAGGTAGAGTGGATAATCTCCAACACCACTGAGGCGGGGATATATTTCCAGGATAAAGACACCTCCCCTGATAACACGCCGGAATCCTTCCCGGGTAAACTTGCCGCCCTTCTCTATGCCAGGTACCAGCATTTTGAGGGTGCCGATGACAAGGGGGTTCATGTGCTGCCCTGTGAGCTTATCGAAAACAACGGGGACAAATTGAAAGAGATCACGTTAAGATATACCCGGCATTGGAACCTGGAAAATGACTTTACACAATGGGTGGATCAACATGTGCATTTTTATAATACATTGGTAGACCGAATTGTTCCCGGGTTTCCTCAAGGGGATGCTGTGGCCATTTCCCGGAAAACAGGCTATGAGGATCCACTAATGGTAATGGCCGAACCCTTTCACTTTTGGGCTATTGAGGCTCCGGAGAGCTTAGGGGAAAAATTCCCAGCCGACAAGTTGGGCCTTGATGTGCGCTTTGTAAAAGACCTCCAACCCTACCGTACCAGAAAAGTAAGGATCCTTAATGGAGGTCATACTTCCATGGTTCCACTGGCCTATTTACGGGGCTTAAGGGTGGTCAAGGAGGCCGTTGAAGACCCTTATATCCATCAGTTTTTAAAAGAAGCCATCACCAATGAAATTATCCCCTCCATGGATATGCCCGAAGAGGAGTTGAATAAATTTGCCAATGATGTGGTGGAAAGGTTTAAAAACCCCTTTATCGAGCACCAGCTTAGTGCCATAGCCTTGAATTCCATTTCCAAATTTAAGGTAAGGGTGCTTCCCTCCCTGCTGGATTATATCAAGAAAAAAGAGACCCTACCCCCAAGGCTTGTACAGTCTTTTGCGGCATTACTGGTATTTTACAAAGGCACTTACAGGGGAGAAGCCATGCCACTGAAGGATGATCCTGTCATTATCAATTATTTCGACAAACTATGGAAAGCCAAGGATCCCGGGGATGCCGTGCTAGATGCCCTTGGCAAAATCACCTTTTGGGACCAGGACCTCACTGTGGTGCCGGGCCTTAGCAAGGCTGTGAGCGAGGAAGCCATAAAGCTGTTAAAGGAAGAGGGCTAAACAGCTATTCATTAGAATTAATTTTCTTCCCCTGTGATTGCTGAAAGGTAAGAAATCGCAGGGGATTATTTATGTCCTAAAAACAGGCACCAATCGAAGGTTACTTTTCCATCACTTCCTCAAGAATCGAATCCCCTTGGAAGGGATTCCTGACCAGAATCATCTATCCGGACAATTCCCTGCCCAGCTCCTCCAGGGTTTTGTTTTTGGTTTCTGGATAAAACTTCCACACTACCAAGGCCTGAACTACCATCATCAGGGAAAAAAAGGCAAAGGAATACCCTCCCCCTTGTGGTGTGCTGCTTACCACCGGGAAAAGGAAGGTGATCAATGCCGCAAAAAACCAATGTGTGAAACTGCCCAATGCCTGGCCTTTCCCCCTTACGGAATTGGGGAAAACCTCTGCTATCAAGACCCAAATTACCGCTCCGGTAGAAAACGCAAAAAACACGATGTAACCCACTAAGTAAAACAGAACCCCCAATCCTGAAAAGTCCTGAAAATACAGGGAGTATGCAATAAGTCCCAAACAAATGGACATCCCCAATGAGCCCACGATAAGCAATGCCTTCCTGCCCACCTTATCAATCACCATCATGCCCAATATGGTAAACAGGGCATTTGCTACACCTATCATAATGGGCTGAAACATGGCATCCATCTGGGACAATCCGGCCAACTCGAAAATTCTGGGGGCAAAATACAAAATGGCGTTGATCCCTGAAAACTGATTGAACATGGCCACAGATACGGCTATCCAGATAGGTCGGCGGTAATTCTTGGTGAAAAGCCGCTTTTCGGAGGTCTTGGAGTCCGTAAGGCCTGCTTTAATTTCCTGAAGCTCCCTTTCAACATTTGCCCCATTAATCATGTTCAACACGGCCCTTGCACTTTCCGTATTGCCGATTTTCACGAGGTAGCGTGGGCTTTGGGGAATCCAAAACAACAAAACAAAGAAGGCAAAGGACGGAATAGCCTCCACCCCTAGCATCCATCGCCAAGGCTCATCCCCCAACTGGCTTAGCAAGTAGTTAGAAACATAGGCCATCAATATGCCAAAAATGACATTGAACTGAAAAAGTGCGGTCATTTTGCCCCTTACATTGGCCGGTGATATTTCGGAAATATACATAGGACCTGCCACCGAGGAGCCGCCCACCGCAAGCCCTCCCAAAAACCGGAAGGCAATAAAAACCCATAAATCATTGGCCAATGCACTACCAACGGCGGAAACCGTGTACAGCATGGCGATAATCACCAGTACTTTTTTGCTGCCGAATTGATCAGATGGCTTACCTGCATATAAGGCCCCCAGCACCGTACCTATCAGGGCTGAAGAAATGGTGAACCCATGCCACCAATCATTAAGCTGGAAAAGCTGCTGTATGGACTGCTCCACCCCGGAAATTACTGCCGTATCAAACCCAAAGAGAAACCCGCCCAAGGCCACGATCAACGACCACCAAAATACCCGATTAGTATTGCTCATTTTCCTGAAAAACCCTTTTAAAATCAAAAACTTCTTTTTGCAATCCGGTAAATTTAAGTTTAAAATTCCTCAAAAACTTTTCCCAAAGCTGATTCCTCCCCACAAAGGAGTAAATATGGCAGAATCCTCTGAACCGAGGTTAAAATTGAATGCAGGAGTGTAACCTTAACGGAAAAAAAACCTCCCTCAGATTCCAAAACATTTCTGTAGGGAAATGAAAGTCTGGAAGGACTGCAGAAGAAAACTCATTTTCTCACGTCCACACGTCTTCCCCTATCAACATCACTTAGTCTCACCTTCTCAATTTACAGAACCGAAAACACGAATACAATCAAAACCTCTACCCTAAACCGGATCTTTAAAAAGTTCTTCCATATCCAACTGGAAGCCAGGAATACATTTTGAACGCACAATGTCCCCCAGCGTGAAAAGTCTGGAAGGAACATATTTTTTTTTGGATAAGGTATAAACTAAAAGGGTTTGCTCATCGGGATGAATGATCCAGTATTCCTGCACCCCACTTTCTTCATACACTTCATATTTGTCTTGAAGATCCTTCTTATTATTACCAGGGGAGAGTATCTCCACGATCAGGTCCGGGGCTCCGATGCATCCGGCATCGTCCAGCTTACTCCGGTCACAGATCACGCAGATGTCTGGCTGGACCACGGTGTAGATGTTTTCATTCTTTTTTGAATGTATAGGCAGGCGGACATCGAAGGGAGCCGAATAAGCTTCGCAAGGCTTTCCCTTTAGTACATTATAAAGTATTCCGGAAACGACTAAAGAAATTTTTTGATGTTTTCTTGTAGGCGCAGCCGCCATTTTAAACACCTTCCCCTTGATCAGCTCCACCATCTCATCGATCTCCCAGGTCAGGTAATCGGCGTAGGAATATTTACCATATTCGGTAAATGGTTCTTCTACTTGTTTCTGAGGCGTTTCCGGAATGTCTTTTTTGGTATTCATATCATTAAGTTAAAGATAAATAGGCTGATTTCATCTGTTTATAATTTTTTTTTAGTGGGCAGATGGAATCTCGCACGGATTATAATCGTCCCACTGTGTGTCGCTTGCGTCGTGCTCGATTTCATATGATTATAATTTTTTATTAAAGGCCATAACTTGTCCCGCACCGAAGGTCGGGATAGCCTGCCCCTGCCTGCCCCTGCCTGCCCCGAACTCGATTCGGGGAACTTGTTTCGGGGGACTCGCTTCGGGGGAATCTCGCTTCTCCCCGTATCGGGGCATCCCAGTGTGTGACGCTCGCTGAGAGGAATATATTTTGATAGGCCTAACCTTGATTCGGGCTGATGTGTGGGCGAAAAATGGCAGGCTTCGAAAGGTTGATCATTGCACCCCACCTTGTTTCCACCACCTCCTTTTTCCCCCTCCTAAAACAGGAGGGGGAAAGATCGAATCGTTGCTTTTGCCCCGGAAGAGGGGGTATTTTAAGAAGCCGCCGTGTCGCCGTCCGGGATTGGTGATCCCCCCGAACGAAATTGCCCCTTTTCCTGAATGAATCCTTCGTGCGAATGCTTGTTCCCGGAGTTCAACTCCATCCGGGTTGGGGAATCGGCGTTGGGTCCTTTAATCCCCGAGCTGACGCACGGGGCTAATGGAGTGGAAACCCATGCGGGTTTCTTTGAAGCTGTTGGCGATGGTGTAGACTCTTATTCTAGTATTATGACCATAAGGGTCATGGCCTTTTATGGTTGTTGTGTGCGAAAGCGACCCCAATCAATCAAAAAATGTGTTCTTGGTTCCGGTAAATGACCCTGAAGGGGGGGGTAAAAACAATAACCCCGGGTTTCGCCCAGGGTTATTGCAATCCACCATGACTCCGCAACCAAGAATTGGTTGAACTCCCTGCACAATATGGCCGGGGGAGCATGATTTTATATGGAGTATTTTCTCACCGCATTAATTTACCCTCCGATAAGCTCAAACACTTTATCCCACATTTTGGTTGCCCGCTCTTTTTGGGCCGCTATCAGCGCTTGCTGTTGTTGGTAATATTCCTTTTTGGGAATGGCCAGCTTGGATTCCATCAGTGCTTCCAGTGCCCCTTGCTGATAGTTATTGATATCGAGCAGGGCCTCTTCCTGCTGATAATCCTTTAACAGCATGCGGTACTTATGACTCCAGGAGGTGGAAACCACCGGAACCCCCTGACATAGCGCACTGACCAAGCCATGAAAACGGGAAACGATCACCATTTCGCAGGCTTTAATGCGCCTTTTAATAGCCAGAGGATCCTCTTCCACAATAATGGGTAGCTCGGTCTGCAGGTCCTGGTTCAACTTCTCGGCAATGGCCTGGTCCTTTTCCCCCTCATGGATCAGAAAATAGGGGCGCATGTTTAACTTCTGGATCAAATGGGAGATGGCATCCTTCAGGAAGCCCACATAGTTTTCGTAACCCTCCCCACTCATTTTATAATTGGGGATAATGCCGATATTCCCTTCGGGATACTCCTCCTCCCCCTCCACTTCCAGCAGGTTGGTGAAATCCGGCCCCAGTAGAAACTGGGCTTTACCCTTGAAATTTTCTGTCAAATGTGCCAATGACTGCTCGTCCCTGGCAAAAATTAGGTCCACCTTGTCCACCACCTTTTGAAAGGCATGCTTTACCTTGCTGTCGGTAAATGGCCCCAGGGCCTGGGGCAGCAGGATGGTCTTTACCTCTGGTCTTACCCTGCCCTTGATCACGTTTGCCAACCTGTCCAGAGGCTTTTTATGTCCCCAGAAGTCCCCATATGCAAAGCCTGAGGCATCCAATACCAGGTCTATCTCATCATCCATGACCAGGCCGTAATCCCTACGTTCCTTTTTCCCTACCAGTCGAAGGATCTTGTCCCAGGGCAGCCTTTTGGATTTAAAATTGGCCTTGAGGTACATGCCATGCCCGGTGGCGGCAAACACATCCATTCCAAAACCCGGGGCCGCACAAAAATCCGCCTTTACCCCCCGCTTGGAGAACTCCTGCAAGATGGCCAGCAACAGTAGATGGGCCCCCTTGTTCTTAATCCCCACACCTTTGATTTCTATCATCATTTGTTTTTGATATTATTGAGAATTTATCCTAAATATTTTCTTACCACATCCAGGGGCCGTTTTTCGGAATAGGCAACCATTCCCTGTGGATCGGGATACCCTATGCCTATGCACATGATGGGTCTTTGGTAAGGTTGTAGTTTTAAGAATTTCGCCATTTTCACTTCCCTCTCCTCTATATCGGGCCAGTTAATCGGGCAACTGGCCAACCCTAGGGTTTCCAGCGCCAGCATCAACGACATATTGGCAAGGGAAGCGTCTATGTAGATCAAGTGCCGGTCTCTTTCGTCAAAATAAGCATCCAGGTTACCCACTGCAACGATCATGGCCTGTATGGAATGGGCATACCCCTTGGTCCCCATGGGCAGCTCCACCACGGTTTGTAACAATTCCTTGTCATCCACAATATGGTATTCGAAGGGCTGTCGGTTACAGGCGCTGGGGGCCTGTATGGCCGCCAATATGGCCTTGTCTATCAGGGCCCTGTCCACTGGCTTGTCCAAAAACCACCTTACCGAACGGCGCTGCCTGTTCAGCTTGTAAAACTCCTCGTAGGAAATGGAGGAGAAGTCGGAGACGTTCCGCAGGTAGGGGATGGCGCCCCCCTCCAATTGCCCGTTTACGGGGGATTGCCGGGCGTGTACATTTAGGAACCTTTCCTTCTGCCGATCCACCACTGGGTGGGGCTGGCATACATTGAAATATTCGGTAAGCACATCCGTAAACCACTTTTTCTGCAAATTATCCGTGTCGTCCTTCTTTCCCATCACCCCTATATAAGAATCCACGGTTTCGGCAATAAAGGCCGTGGCAAATACCTCCTTGCGGGGCCTCATCAGCAACCCCTTCTCGATCCTGTGAGTATTCCTTACCAAGAGGAAATAATTCGATTTAAGGTTTACCGCCTCCTTGATGTGTTTCACTTTTCCGGCCAATACGGCCTTGTTTTCCCGGTTAAAGGAGCGGTTGAAAAAAGCATAGTACAAGGAGGATAAAAACCCGGATTTGTAGCAATATTGTGGGAGTTTTACCTCCAGAAAGTGCTTTTTGAACCTTCCCAATTTATTTCTTAATGTGTTTGCCATAGCCTTACAATCCTCTATATCTTTTTTAATTGCCTTACCTGCGTCAATTGCTCCTTCAACTCCACCCCCAAAAACTTATAGATGGTTAGCCCATAGATGCCAAACAAAGCAACTGCCGCAAACGCATGATGCACGGAGGCGTAAATTACCAATATATTTGCCCCGGAAAAAGCCAAAATGGAGGCCAGCCAGGGGTATTTCACCGCATTGAAAAATTCCATGATACTTACTTTTAAGGACAATAACCTGTTAAAGGTATACAGGGCGATCACCACGGCGATCACCTTGTTCAGTAGTATGGCCGCTGCTGCACCCACGATCCCATAAAGGCTGATCCCCACATACAGAAGGGGCAGGAAAATAACCGCTTTCACCAATTGCAACTTCATCTCCAAGCCCGGTCTTCCCATGCCACGGATCAGTGCGGTATTGCTGTTCACCATCATATGTACCATTACCGATAGGGAAAGGATCTTCAATGGGGTGAGGGCCTCCACCCATTTCTCGCCAAAGGCGGGTAGAATAATGGAATCCGCAAAGGCAATAAAAAACAACATGATGGGGAAAATGACTATGCTGTTGTACTCCACCGTCTTCAGGTAATACTTTTTCAGAGATGCGGGGTTATCCTGCATCTTGCTGTAAAGGGGATACAGGACCGTGTTCATCACGGCCATCAGCCTGCTCCTAAAGGTGTCCGTCAAAATAAAGGCGAAGGTATAGGCCCCAAGCGCATGTGCGCTCAGCAGCTTACCGATCAACAGGTAGTCCACATTGCCCATCAGGTAATTGGTGATATTGGTGCCCGTGGTATAGATGCCAAAGCCAAATACATCTTTGAAAGCCGACCTATCGAAGAGCCACTGCGGACGCCATCCGGTGGCCAGAAAATACAGGGGCATGGCGATCACTATAGAGGCTACGGAGTTAAAGACCAAAGACCATACCCCAGCCCCAGCAAAGGCCAGGATCAGTGACAGGATCCCAGCGGAGATGTTGGAGGTATTGTCGATAATGGCGATCTTCTTAAAATTCATTTTTTTGGTAAGCTGGGCCTTGTGCACCAGGTTGACGGGGCCGGACAAAATCCCCAGCCCCAGTACAGGGATAAGGCTTTTAAGGATGGGCTCACCATAGAAGACAGCGGCAAATGGCGCCACCGCAAAACTCACCAACAGGTACATCAAAATTGCCCACCCCACGCCGACCCAGAAGGCAGTATGAAAATGGGCCGGTCTAAGGTCCTCATCTTTTCGCTGGATAAGTGCCGCACCGATCCCCAGGTCGTTGAACACCTGCACCAGTCCGGTGAACACCACTGCCATGCCCACTACGCCAAACTCCTCCGGGAAAAGCACCCGGGCAAGGACCAGCTTGATGATAAAGGAGGATCCTTGGTTGACGATAAGCTGAAGGCCATTCCAAAGAATGCCCGAAATAGCCTGTTGCTTAATTTTTGACACCTGTGCTGCTGTTAATCACCAATAATTGTTGTAAGGATGTGCTGTATGGTTTTTTGTTGGGAATATGTTTTTTTTGCTTGGCCTGCATAGAAAGGATACGATTGTTGGAGATACAGGACATTGCCTGTACCAGATAAAGGCCAAAAAGCATCAGCCACAGCACATACTTAATCAAAAGCGTAAAGTTAGTTATGGATGGATTCCGAAGGCCAAAAGTAGGGGTTTTCCAAACAAATAAAAAATCAGTAGAGCGAGGCAAGGCAATTCGGCTGCGCCATGGACATGGCGACAAGGTGCAGTTGGCGTTTATTGAATAAGTTACATCCTAAGCCCGGGCTGGGTACAGCTCCGCCTCCTCAGTCCCAGGTCAGAGGCTAAGCTTGGGAAAACAAAATTTAAAATAAGTGGATGTAGTTGATTTTGGAAAGGAAAAGGGGAAAAATTTTAATAATATGGTTTTTTATAAGTGTGAATAGCATTTTTTATGAATTAAAATTTTTGGGTTTTTTTCGGGTGATGCTGTTAGGCATTTGTAATCAGGAACCCAGATAAAGGGGATTTGTAAGCCCCCTGGACAAAATCTAAAAGCAAGCGCTTGAAAGGTTTACGAACCTTTAACCTTCAAAATCAATAGGATCATCCGTTAAGGATTGACCCAAGACCCTGAAGGGGTCCAACAATAATAACCCCGGGCGAAACCCGGGGAATTGGGACACCACCCCCCAAACCCCGGAACCACGCAGTGGTTCAACTCCACGGCACTCCTTCGCTGAGAGGAATATATTTTGATGGGCCTAACCTTGTTTCGGACTGAGAGGTGGGGGAAAAATGGTAGGTTTCGAAAGGTTGATCATTGCAGCCCACATTGTTACCACCACCCCCTTTTTCCCCCTCCTAAAACAGGAGGGGGAGAGATCGAATAGTTGTTTTTGCCACGGAAGGGGGGTGTTTTAAGAAGCCGTTGTGCCGCTGTCTAGGATTGGTAATCCCCCATATTGGCCGCAGCCACTGCCCATCCTGCCAACACATTTCCGCTAAAACCCATCTTTGGTTAGGCCGCTTTTTTACTGGTTAAGACAGATTGGGTCATTGAGAAAGCTGAAAGTTATTGTATTGGTGTTCATTTGGTCGAAGATTCTCCGTGATGTGGCACTCACCCCAATCCTCTACTCCCGTAACCACTTCGTAATACGGGATTTGCAACCCAAGGGGAAGGGTGTTGTTTGCGTTTTGGGAAAAGGTGCTTGGGGTATTGTGTTTAAATCCCATCTGTGCATCTGTGGCTATAAGATACTCCATTGAACTGAAGAACATCCTTGCTCCAACATCAAACGACCACGACAGTGGTCAAACCTTTCAATAACCCCGGGCGAAACCCGGGGAATAGGGACACCACCCCAAAAGCCCGGAACCACGCAGTGGTTCAACTCCACGGCACTCCTTCGCTGAGAGGAATATATTTTGATAGGCCTAACCTTGTTTCGGGCCAATGTGTGGGCGAAAAATATTGGGCTTCGAAAGGTTGATTGCGTCCCGGGGAAAAGGGCATCTATCTCACCTCCACAAGCACCGAGGTGGACCCCCCCCTGCACAACAATATGGCCAGGGGAATTACGGTCCTGGTACCTGCACACGGTGCTGTTTGAACCCTAAGTAAAACTCTCCTGACCCCTAAAACCTGAAGGGTGATTTAAAATTTAAACCACATCCAACAGCAATGCGGCTTCTTTGGGTATTCTATTCAGCGTTTCGGGCTTGATGTAAGTCTTTTGGTGGATCTGCTGAGGCTGGTCCCGGCGGCAGAAATAGCTGTGTATGGCTCTCCTGGGCTTGTCGGTCTGATTGGTGGTGCCACCATGCCAGGTATGGGAATTAAAGATCACCACTGAGCCGGCAGGGGCATGGATGATCTCCTCATCAGGATGGGTGGCCATGGGGTCTTCCATGACCTGATCGGGCAGGGACTGGCTCTTATGGGTGCCTGGGACAATCCTGGTGGCCCCGTTGGCTGCGGAGAAATCGTCCAAAAGCCAGATGGAATTGCAAACACGATAATCAGCGGAGGGTACAGGGTCTGGGTAATCAGCGTGTAGCTTTTGCAGGCCTGCACCGGGCTTGGCCGCCCTATAGTTAAGGGAGCTGAGCTTGATCTCGGGGCCTATCACATGGGCAATGGCCGCCAACACCCTGGGATGGGTATAGAAGAGATCGAATACCTCACCCTTGTTTACCAAGTCCCCCAGCCGGTCTGCGCCTGCTTCCTTAGGGTGCCTGATAAAGGGGGAGTCCATCAGTTCCTTTCCCGCTTTTTCCCCCTCCAGCTCCAACAAGCTTTGTAAGGTGCTCCGGATAAGTTCCAACTGTTTATCGCTGAGCAGCTTTCCAAGGTTGAGGTAACCGTTTTCATCCAAAAAGGATTTTTCCTCCCTGGTGAGGGTGTCTTCTTTTACCCCCAATTGTGCAAGTGTTTGAATGTCCATTTCTCAATGATGGTTTATAGGGTGAATATATCATTATTCCCACGTAGAAAGCAAGTTTTTTTTTTGGAACCATATGAGACATATGAGAACATAGAAGTGATAACTAAACCCCTCATATGACATTACATGCCTTATATGGTTCAATTTTTTTTTGTCATCAACGCAAGCAGTTTACTTCTCCAGGTTGGCCAGGCGTTGAAGGAGCGGGGGATGGGAGTAGTTGACAAATACGTACCAGGGATGTGGATCCAGCTGGGTCAGGTTGTTGACCGACAGATTTTTGAGGTCCTCTGCCAGGGGCTCTGCACGGTAGGTCTGCTTGGCATAATCATCGGCTTCGAATTCATTCTTCCGGCTCACCATATTCATGCCTATGCCTATCAAAGTGGATAAAGGGGAAAACAGCATGGTGAAGCCCACCAGGTTAAGATGTATGGCCATGGTTTGCCCGCCCAAGGCCAGGCTTAGCGGTTCACTAAAAATCAGCAAGGAAAGCACATAAAGGATAAGCCCTGTCTGAACAAGCCCCAATAACATGCCCCAAACGATATGCTTCTTCTTATAGTGACCTACCTCATGGGCAAGCACCGCCACAAGCTCTTCCCGGGAATGCTGAGCTATCAGGGTATCATAAAGCACCACCTTTTTTCGCTTTCCAAAACCGCTAAAGAAGGCATTGGCCTTTTTGGAGCGCTTGCTTCCATCAATCACAAAGACATTATCAAGGGGGAAAGCCACAGATTTGGCATATGCCATGATTTTTTCCTTCAGCTCCCCATCCTCCATGGGGGTGAGCTTATTGAAAAGCGGCAATATCAGGCTCGAAAAAAAATTGTTGGCCAAAATCATAAACAGTGCCGCCACCAACCAGAACTGCCACCAAAAATCCCGACCCATGACATGTACCAACCACAGCAAGACAAAGAGCAAGCTCCCACCTATGACAATGGAAAGCAGATAGCCCTTCAATTTGTCCATGAAAAAGGTAGATCTAGAACTGCTGTTAAAGCCAAATTTTTCCTCAATCACAAAAGTGTGGTAGTAATCGAAGGGAAGGCCCAGGATATCAGAGCCTATATAGAGCACCGCAAAATAAAAAAGGGACAGGCCTATGGGATCCTGGATAAACTCCCTGAGCTCAGCATCCAGCCATCCAAAGAAGCCCGAAACCAGAAAGGCCAGGGTAAGCAGGTAACTAAAAGTCCCCGTCAACAGGCCAAACCTGAAATTGGCAAGTTGGTAATCCCTTGATTTTTTAAGTTTGGCCTCATCCACATAGCCCTCCAAGGTGGAAGGTACCGCCGGCAGCTTTCGGGTCACGTTCAGCCCGCTGAGCAGCTTGGTGAAAACAAAATTAAACGTTAAAATCCCTATCAATAAATATTGAATGGTCGTTGGCTCCATCTCTGAAAGGTACGGTTAAAACTTGGGACAGGGCAATATGGTGTCCCTTTTTCTTGGGGCGCCAGGGTTTCGTGGAGGAAACACATATGAAAGGCTCACCTCGTGGGCCCCACCTGATTGTATCCCCAGCTGGGAAACGGTATAGTCGAAACTATACCCTATATTGAGGCCGGATTCAAGGTGGAAACCCACCATCATGACCAGCGCATCCCGGTTATTTTGCTGCTCTACCGGCTTGTAGGGCAGCCCTCTATACCACAGCCCAAACACCACAGGCTCCAAATAGAAATAGCCTCCGACGTCCAATTGTTCAAAAGGCCCCTGTCTTTTATAGTTCACCGTGGGTGTAAAGGCTCTTTCCCGGTAGGTATGGGTAAAATCCCTGCGCATGGAACCCCTTCCCAGGGGAATCCTGTAGCCCGTATGAATGGAAAATTTCATGGGCAGATTGCTCACCCCTTCCTCTATAAAACTCTGATTGGGTTCATTGACATGGTGGGTGGTGAATCCGAACCAGAAACTATCGGTGAAGAAAAGCCCGCCCAATGACAAGGAAAACATATTTACCGGCTCCCCGAACCCCGCCATGTTATCCCCCGGCAGTATGGGGCCAAAAGGGTCTCCGGGGTTGATTTGATTGGCAAACACCAGATTTTCGTAAAAGCCAATGTCCCTGCGTATATAGGAGGCCTGAAAACCCGGTCTGAAGTAGGCGCCTTCCCCTACCCTTAGTTCGTAGGAGAACATTCCGGAAATATTGGTGGAGCGTAATCCGGCGGCCCCTTCCACATCGTTAGTGATCAAAAAACCCACCCCTGCGTTGTAATCTTCGAGAAAGGTATCGTAATACGCGGAAAAAGTGCTAAAATTGGCATCCAATCCCGGCCATTGATTGCGGTAATTGACTCCGACCCGGGTGGCAAGCTCAGATCCGGCAAAGGCAGGATTGAGGAATAGAGGGGCAGCATAGTATTGGCTATACTGGGGATCCTGGGCAAACGCCGTGGCAGAGAGCCACATAAATATCCCGAATAAAAAAACTCTATGTGCTTGTGACTTTAACAATGAATTATTCGTTAATTGGATACTAAACAGCTATTAAACGTTTGCTAGACTTACTGCGTATGTAAGGTAGCTCATAAATTATGAAATCCGGTAGTAAAAACTTTACAAATAAAAATATTTTTACTGGAATATACCTGTTGATTTTTGTATTAATTTCGGGTACCGGTTGGACGCAGGGTTTTAACAACAACCATTGGATTTTCGGTTATTGTGAAACGGGGAACAATAATTACCTCACTTTTGGTAAGGACGGCAGGGCAAGGACGGCCACGTTGCCTGGCGATATTACCCTTGGGAGGGACAACGTGGCCATGGCCATAGATCCCATCACAGGCAAAATCCTCTTTTACACCGACGGTGCACTGGTGTACAATTACCTCAACAACCCCATGCAAGGCATTATAGGAGAACTGGGCGGAGACGAAACCGGCAGGCAGTCTGTGGCCATTGGCGTACAGGACTTTGACCTGGGGCCGGAGGGCAACCGCAGGTTTTACCTTTTTCACATCAACCGCAACGGGGAGCTGGAATACAGCCTGGTGGACATGAACGAGCAAGGGGGGGCGCCCGGTAATCAACCCCCGGCCGGGGCGGTGGCGGAGGGAGAGGTGATAGGAAATGCAGAAGGGGCCATATTGGTAGTGAAATCTCCGGATTCACCTTCTTATCTACTCAGCTTTGACGGCAGCGAGCTGGTGGCCAGAAGGTTGGAAGAACAGGAAGGAGAATTTTCCATTACCGATAACCTCCCTTTGGGCTTTACCCCCAAGGCCATGGTTTTTGACGAATCCACACAGCAATTGATCCTGATCCCTGAAGAGGAGGGACAGGATTTGGTCATTTTGGAAATGGACACTTCCACCGGCACTTTCGGTGAGCCCTTTGCATTGGAGGGAACCGGCGCCGCCGAACCCATAGAAGGTGCAGCCTTTTCACCGAATGGTGAGATGGTCTATTATTCCCAGGGCAACCGGCTGTATAGAATCAGAGCAGACGGATCCTTAGCCCATGAACTTCCTGAACCGGATGAGGATGGGGAAGAAGAGGAAGAAGAAGAAAACGATGAGGAAGACCCCGATGAGGAGGAGCCTGGGGAAGGGGAAATTGAACTTCCTGATAGTGGCCCCATAGCCATTCCCATTTCAGAGGATATTTTTAGGATCTATGATGTGAGGCTGGGGCCCGACGGCAACATTTACTATATCTATGAGGAAACTGAGGGAGGTCCCCAATTTGTGGGAAGGGTGATGGATCCCGACGAAGCCTCCTTGTTTGACGTGTCTGTGGAAGAGGACCCTTTCGAAGGCACCGACTTTTGTGGGCGGGTATTCACGGTGTTCACCCCTACCATAGATATCAACCCTGAGGTGGATTTTACCTGGGAGCCCTTTGACCCCTGTATGAACAACCCCCTGCAGCTCACCAGCCAGATTACCCCTCTGAATTACAGGCCTGTGAGCTTCGAATGGGAAATCCTCCCCCCCATTGTGGATGAGGAAGGCGAAGAAATTGAGATGGATTTGAACGCCAAGCACCTGCTGTTGCCCAGGGATGCCACTTCTGAGGAGCAGGTCACCGTTTCGCTCACCGTCACTTTTGCCAATGGGGAAACCCGGGAGGTGACCCATAACATCACCTTCACCGAAAACGACCTACAGGCGCAGTTTACTCCGGCAGACACCACGCTTTGTGAACCGGCCTGTATAGACCTGATGCCCATGTTGGAAGTGCAGAGTGGGCAGGACCAGCAGGGCCAGCAGCCGGGGGCGGGGCCTGGAATGGGCCAACCCGGATTTGGGCAACCGGGGATTGGCCAACCCGGGTTTGGACAGCCGGGGATAGGACAGCCGGGGATAGGACAACCCGGGATAGGACAACCCGGGATAGGACAGCCGGGCGTAGGGCAACCGGGCATGGGTCAGCCGGGTATGGGCGGCAATTACGAGTATTTCTGGTCGAACAAAAGGGAAGAAGGCTGGGGGCCGGAGGCGCCAAACGAAGTATGCAGGCCGGGATATTATTGGGTGTTGGTTAGGGAAGTGGGCACAGACTGTTACTCCTATGCAGGCATACGTATTCAGATGTGGGATGTGGATGACCAGACGAACAACATCTGGTATTTTGGAGATGGCGCGGGGCTGGATTTCAACCCCGACCCTGACGATCCCGATGGTCCTACCCCACGGCCCATACAAAACCCCCACCCTCAAAATATCCCTGCTGGGGTGACCACCGTTTCTGACCAGACCGGGCAGGTACTTTTTTATACCGACGGATCTACTGTTTGGGATCTAAATGGCAACCCCATGCAAAACGGCCTTGACATAGGGGGTGATAATGCTTCCGCACAGAGCGTGATGGCTATTCCACTGCCTGGGGATGAGACCATGTTTTATCTTTTCACCACTCAAGCCGGCCCGGGGGGCAGCAATGAGGTGAAATTTAGCGTGGTGGATATCAAAGGAGACAACCCCGATGGCATTGGGAATGTGGTTACCAAGGACAATTTCCTCTTTAGCCCCAGTACGGAGCATGCCGCCGCTTTTGCCTCAGGGGACACCACATGGGTGGCATTTAAGGAGATGGGTAACAATACCTTCCGCTTTTATCCCATTTCTCAGGAAGGTATAGGTCAACCTGTGTTCAATTCTTTGGGAGGCAACCATAATTTCGGCGGAGGAATCGGCACCATGAAGTTTAGCAGCGATGGGTCAAAGGTGGCCGTTGCCTATCAGGACGGGGGTGTCAATAAGGTGGACATTTTCGAATTTGACCAGAGTACGGGAGAACTCAGCGAATACGCTACTTTGGATTTGGGCAGTGACGGGGATATTTATGGTTTGGAGTTTTCCAGTGACGCCACCAGGCTATTTGTGTCCTATAGAAACGGTGGCCCGGGAGTTGAAGAGTTTTTTATCCAATCTCTGGAAACCACCGATGATAGTGATCCCGAAAACCCCGTGACCAGTACCTGTCCTGAATGTTTTGAAAATGCCAACACAAAGGCTGAAATCGAGCAATGTATCCTGGAAACCAGGGAGGCAGTTTCCCAAACCCAGGGATTGGATTTGGGTGCCATACAAATAGGGCCGAATGGGCAGGTTTATGTGGCCGTGGTGGGTTCTAACCAAATAGGGCAGATCAATATCGGTACTCAATGTAACCCTAGCACCTTTACCCAGGATGGGATGGAGCCCATGCCGGGTACCGCGAATCTTGGCCTGCCTTCATTTGTACAAAATTCGGGCAGCAGCATCCCAGACCCCAGCCTCGACGGCCCCGACAGGTTATGCCTAAGTGCCGACGGAGGCGCCGTGGGTATTTTTGAAGGCGGGGGAGAACCGGATATAGACACTTATAACTGGACCATCTACAATGAGGAGGGTGAGGTGGTGGACCAGTTCCTCAATGGGGGGGAGGAATTTCAGGATTTAGAATATGAATTTGACACCGTGGGGATCTTTACGGTAGAACTTCAGGTAGACCGCTGCGGCGAGCCCTGGGATGAAATCTTCACCATGGAAGTGGAGGTGCTGGACAGCCCGGAAATCATCGTTCCCAATGAAATCTCCATTTGTGAGGCATCCGTCCTGGAACTGGTGGCCGTGGATCCTGAGGACCCCAGGCTAGAGGAGTATGAATTCCTATGGGAAAATGCTGCCGGGGAGGTGTTAGGGGAGGAAAATGTGCTGGAAGTTACCGAAGAAAGCATTTACACCGTAACTGTGAGTTATAGGTTACCTGAAGGAGAAAGTATGGAAACCTTCCAAACCTGTCCAGTATCCCGGTCTGTATTTGTGGGGCCGGCCTTTGAATTTGAGATTGACCAATCCGATGAGGAAGTGTGTTTTGGTGAAACGGTGACCTTTACCCCAAATTCCCCTGTGTATGGGGAATGGTCCATCCAACGGGAAGGGGAGACAGACAGGTTGATACTTTCGGACACCCTTCAGATGGAATTAGAGCTGGATACCGAAATTTTGGATGGCCCCGGTACCTATGAGCTTTTTTTCCTAACCGCCGACCCCCTGAATGAGGATTGCCCTGTGGAAAGGTCCACCATGCTGGTACTGGACGAGCCCGCAGACTTTGAGGTAATCCCCGTGCAACCGGCAGAGAGTTGTGATATCCCGGATGGGGTAATAGAGGTATTGGCACTTACGCCCATGGACAGTTTGGTATTGGAAGAGGAGGCCGTCATGTTTTTTGACCTTCAGGCGGAAGAAGTAGTAGAGTTTACGGGGCTGGCACCAGGCACCTATACCTTTACCGGGTATATCAACGGTTGCCCTTTTTCAAGGACAGGAGTGGTGGAAAACACCAACCCTCCTGATGATATTTTATTTGAGGTGAGTGCCACTCCGGAGGTGTGCAGGGAAGATGGCACCGCTATTGGCGAGATTACCCTGGAATTCATCAATGGCCCCACCTCGGGGACCTATAGGATTCAGAGTTTGACGGATGAGGAGTTGTACGAAGGGGATTTCACCAATCAGGCCAGTATCAGTGTGGAAGTACCTGCCGGGGAGTACCAGGTAGAGGTACTGGATGTGGGAGGCTGTGCAAATCCCGATACGGAGGTGGTTCTCATTGAAACCTTCGAAGAAGTGGAGGTGGAATTAAGCAGCCCCAATCTCTGTGACGAGGCGGAGTTCACCACCATTACCGCTTCTGGCGATCTTACCGGCATAGACAGGGTAGAATGGTACAGGCAGGTAAACGGGGAAATGCTACAAATTCAAGGGGAACAGGATGTGGTGATCCTCGTGGAAGATCCCGGGCTCTACGAAATTCGGCTTTTTAACGAGTTTGACTGCCTTATCGGAAGCGATGCCATTGAGATCATCAGGTCTGAGGCCACCCCTCCCCAGCTTGCCGACAGCTATGCCATTTGTTCTCTGGACGATGAGATGATCAGTTTGGAGGTAGGGGATTATACCACCTATGAATGGAGGCTCAATGATGAGATCATCAGTGAGGATAGACAATTCCAACCCGAACAGGCGGGCACCTATCTGCTTAGGGTCTGGGATGAGGACGGTTGCGAATTTGAGGTGGAATTTACGGTGATCGATGAGTGTGACCTGGGTGTGACCTTCCCCAATGCCATCATTCCGGCAGACCCCTCGAAAAACTTCGTGGTCTTCACCAAAGGGGTCATCGAAAACCTGGAGGTACTGATTTTCAACCGCTGGGGAGAATTGATCTATTATTGTGAAATGGAGAATCCCCCGCAAAACGAATCAGTGTGCAGCTGGGACGGCTTTGTATCTGGCCAAAAAGTCCCCGTGGGAACATATCCGGTGGTTGTGAGGTTTAAAAATGAGGGATTGCAGATCAGCAGAACCCTGAGAAGAGCCATTGTAGTAATAGACTAGAAAAAATTAGACAAACCTATATGATCACATTAATATCACCTGCAAAAACACTAGATTACTCCGACACATCCATACAAATAAGTAGCACTCCAGCCTTCAAAAAAGAAATTCAGCAGCTTGTGGGGATCATGCAGAAAAAAAAGCCCTCCCACCTCAAGACGCTGATGAAGGTGAGTGATGACCTTGCCACCCTAAATGTGGAACGCTATCAACAGTTCGGCAAGGATTTTAACTTTGACAATGCCAAACAGGCGCTTTTGGCCTTTAAGGGGGATGTGTATACCAAGATAGACGTGGATGAATTTTCCGAGGAAGACTTTGAGTTTGCACAGGATCATTTGAGGATTTTATCCGGTTTATATGGTCTGCTAAAGCCCCTGGACCTGATACAACCCTACCGATTGGAAATGGGTACCAGGCTTTCCAATCCCAAGGGTAAGGACCTTTATTCCTTTTGGGGCACTAAAATTGCCAAAGCCATCAATGAGGTACTGGACGACAAATGGGTGATCAACCTGGCTTCACAAGAGTACTTTAAGTCTGTGAACCAGAAGGCCTTAAAAGCAGAGGTGATTACCCCAATATTTAAGGAATACCGGGAGGGGGGATATAAAATTATAGGCATTTTTGCCAAACAGGCCCGGGGAATGATGACTAATTATATGATTAAAAACCGCATAAATGACCCTGAAAAGCTAAAACTCTTCGATGATGGGGGGTATGCTTATGATGACAAATTAAGCGGGGAGAATGAGTGGGTGTTTATCAGGTGAGGGCATCTTCCGTCCTTAGGGGGTGATGCAAAGGAAATTCTTTGGCTCCTAAAGTTTTATCTTTTGACCGCATAAAAATGTTTTTTGAAAAATTAATTTTGTATTTTAAAATCTTTTATATTCGGGCAAAGTTTTTGTTGATTGCACCATAATTCCAGGTTGCCCTGGTAGGGCTAAGGAATGCCGGGAAACCCTCTTTTGGAACCCGGTGCATCAAATTCAAATCCAATATGGCCTTTTTAGGCAGACGATAAACATGATGGTGGGCGTTTTATGGAAGGTTTGGCTGGGCCTGTTGGCAGGTATTACCTGGATGGTGCCAGGGGAGGAAGTGATGGATCAGGGTATTTCTTCATCTTTGGAGGAAAATATGCAAGAACCCCAAATTCAGGGACCAAACCAGGTATGCATCAATGGGAGTTTTGTTTATGCAGCGTACTCCGCAGGGGGTGACCCGGCCACAGACCGGTATATCTGGTCCATTACCGATGCCAATGGGTTTGAGATTTATTATCAGTCTGGTGGGGCAAATGTGGAGACTATTGAGTTTGCCTATACCTCCACCGGCTCTTATACCATATCCCTTAGGGTAATCAGAGGAGATGATCAAAATTTTTTCTCCGCCACCCTTCCGGTAAATGTGGAAAGAGGTCCTGGTTTTGTTTTGGCCCCTGATTACGTTCTCTGTGCAGATGAGACCGTACAGATGCAGGCCATAGATACCAATGACCCCAATTACGGCACGTACTCCTTCGAATGGTTTAACCCCAGCGGCACCGTGTTGGGCACAGGGAATGTGTTTGAGACCAATCAACCCGGAAGATATTATGTAAAGGTGAGCTCAGCAGCCTGCGAGGCTGTAGGGAGCACCTATGCAGGACCTTCCATTCAAGTCAACGTAACGGCGAGTACCCGGAACGCCTGCTTGGGCCAAACGGTATCTTACCGGCCCGACACCCCTTATTTGGCAGACTGGGCCTATCAAAGAAACGGTACTGCTGAGCGGGTTTCCTTGGGCAGGAGTTTTGAACTGGAGCTGAACACGGAGAATGATCTTGAGGGCCTGGGTAATTACACCATCTTCTTCAACGTGGAGGACCCGGAGAGACCGGGATGTTCAGTGGAAAGGTCCTTTGACCTGGAGGTCTCCGATGCCGCCCAGCTTACCGTGAACAAGTTGCAGGATTCGGATGGCTGTGAAGCTTCCGATGGGGCATTTGAGTTTACCGCACTAAGCCCACTGACCAATGTAACGGTGAGCGGAGTGGCCAATGGAAATATTGGAAACCTTAACGAGGGGGCCAGCAGGAGCTTTGAAGGGTTAAGTCCAGGCCTGTATACTATTTCCGCCAGAAGGGGGAATTGTTCGATTTCAAGAACAGTGAGCATTGAGAATTTAAATTTGACCGAGGGGATTTCCTTTGAGGTGAGTGCTACTCCCCAGACCTGTTCACCTACCGGCACAAGGAACGGATCCATAATTTTGGATTTCGGAGGTATAGCTCAGAGTGGTCAATACAGAGTGATCCGCAGCAATGGGAATGTGTATTCCGGAGATTTTTCTGATGAGACCAGGGTCACCGTCTCGGTTCCTTCAGGCAGGTATGAAGTAGAAGTGAGCGATGGGGACAACTGTAGTTCCACCAGCACCGAGGTTCACGATGTGCCGGGGGAAAGACAGGTGAATTTCTCCATCCCCACAGATCTGAGGGCCTGCCAGTTTTATGAACTGATGCCCGAATCCAGCCAGGATCTCACTTACACGCTTACCAAGCCTGATGGAAGCACGGTGGAGGGGGAAAGCGGGGATCAATTCAGGCTGGATGCTTCCGGAGAATACCGGCTATTGGCCGTAGCCGCAGACCCGGATTCCCCTTTGTGCCCAAGAACCAGAACTTTTGAAGTCACCATCAATGAACCCCTGGATTATGAGCTGGATGTAAGGAAGATTGATTGCTTTGGCAACCAGATTTTCTCCGCAGTGCTTAACGGGGTAAGCATCGACAATGTGACCATACGGTGGATGAGGGAGGATAGGCAAATCGTGGGAAGGGAAAGGGAATTTTTCCCACCCCAAACGGGCAACTATATACTGGAGGTGCAGCCCAGGGCCAGCAGCCGTTGTGAGGTGGAGCCCATCTATTTTGAGGTGAAGATACCGTTAAGCGAAACTGATGTAAGGCTGGAAGGGGAGCCCTTATGTGAAAATGATCCCTTTACCACGCTCCGTATGGAAGCTGACATGGATCTGGTGCAAAGGGTTGAATGGTTTAAACTGGATGAAAGCGGGGGGGATAAGGAATGGCTGTTCGAGTTTGATGACGAGACCAGCATAGATGTGGCCGAAGAAGGATTGTATGAAGTGGTGGTGAGAAATGAAATCAACTGTAATCTGGGCAGTGACACCTTTGAGGTAAGAAGGTTGATCCTGGAAACCCCCGAATTGAAGGAGCAATACGATATTTGTAGTGAGGAAGGAGTTTTTCCAAGGGTAAACCCGGGGGAATTTGCCTATTACGAATGGTGGCTGGAAGGTGAATTAATAAGTGAAAATGCAGAACTACAGTTGACACAGTCTGGACGGTATGAGCTGCGCATTGGAGAAGAGGAAGGCTGTGAACAAGTGCTGGAATTTGAAGCAGTGGAGCATTGCCATATTTATATCCGTGTTCCCAATGCCCTGATCCCAGGCCATCCCGAAAAGAACTTTAAACTTTTTGCACACGCTGAAGTAGACGAAGTAGAGGTGTTTATCTATCAACGTACAGGGGAATTGATCTATACCTGTCAATCCGGTAATAATGGGGTAATGAGCCCTTTATGTGAATGGGACGGGGTATTGCACGGTGATCCTTTGCCTTCGGGAACCTACCCCTTGGTGGTGAAATTCAGCAGTGCCTCCTTAGGAGTGGAAAAAGTCATTCGACAATCCCTGTTTGTAGTGAATTAATCTTTTTTCATTCTGTTCAGATGGAAGATAAAACCTGCCAGGTTTTAGAATTTTTTGCCTGATATTGTACATTACTGATCTTAAACCTGGCAGGTTTTCAACTGTTAACTTAAAAAGGGGGTTAAAACCGATAACCCAGGTTAAACACCAATCCATAATCAAAGTTTGAGCCCATGGGTATGGGGGGCTGGTTATCGAAGTTATTATAAAAATTGACCCCAAGGTCAATATTGTTAACGATCTCCCAATTGATCCGCGTTTCCCCGTCGTTCCTGTATCTTCCCCCCTGCGTGAGTCCTATAAAGAGGGTTTGGTTGGAGGTAAAATTGATTTTGGGCTTGTTGAGTTTAAAAAAGGTGAAATCCAAAATTACAGGCACCTCATAGAGATTGGTAGTCCTTACATCTTCAATGTTGATTTCCTGGTTGGTGACAATCCCTAATTGCAGGGTGAGTATCCCCCTTTTGTGTTGAACCATGGGAAGACCTACGCCCAGGCCCTGCTGTATCCTCCTATTGATGCCCAGTTGAATGTTCCGCTGGTATACGCCCATTCCAAAGGCAAACCAGTTAGGATTAAAATAATAATTGCCGGTTAGGAGCAGGCTTTCCCTCTCCCTGTCCAATACCTCTTCTGCCTGTGTGATGATGATGGATCCCCTGAGGTCCACATCCAGCCTTTCGGTATCATATCCCAGTACCAGATCCCCGTTCCAACGTCCAATGTCGCTGCTGCGGGTATAGCTATAGCCTGCCCCCACCCTTCCTGCTATCCTCCTGAAGAAATTTTTATGGATCAGTTGCACATCATTTAGATTGCGTACGGTGAAGGTACGGTCTTCATATCCGTCGTAAACGGTCACCTTTCCGTCCTCATCATGAGGTTTGAACACTCCCATGATAAATTCACGATGGGCGGTCTTTATGCGGTAACCATAGCCATAAGCCCTGATTGTCCTCACCTGGTTCAGGTCAATTTCCAAATTCCCCAGATCTTCCCCCCTGAAGAGCATGGTGCCGTAGCGGATACCTTTGAGCTCTCCGATCAAAGGGTTTTGGTGGTAGAAGTAAACCGTGTCTTTTTCCTGGGCACGTACATCTATGGTGTGGCATATGATCACACAAAAAATCAACAAAAGCATTCTCATGGTGGCAATCCTTTAAGAAGCTGGAAATAGCAATCTTTAGGCCACAAATAAAAGGGAAGTAGGGACTTATTTTAAGGAAAGGATATAGGTGGCCATTGCGGAAGCCTCTTCGGGGCGAAGGTTGGGGTGCGGAGGCATCACCGGATTACCCCAAGAACCTGTGCTTCCATTAAGGATTTTTTGGCTGAGCAGGCTGATATAAATCTTTTTACGGGGGTATCTCTTGGCGATATCGCTATAGGCAGGGCCCTTGGAGCGGACTTCTTTTCGGTGGCAATCGTAGCAGCCGTTATAGGAAATAAGCACCTCACCTTTGTCCAGGGTTTCCTGCGCCACCGGTTCGTCTTTTCCGGGGATGGGGCGGATATAGTCCTTAGTAGGGGTAATTTCGGTTTTATTTTCCTTTTGGGCGCAATGGCACAGGGTGTGCCCTATCAGCAAAAGGAGTACAAGTTTCCATCTCATCTATATAAAGGAATTCTCTATCCAATATTAGGGAAAATAAAAGAAAAATCCATGCCAAAATTGTTATGATAAAAGGATTGGAAGAAAAATCAAAATTCTAGGGAAATTCCAGGTTGACAAAAGTTGGTAGAAAACCCATGCCTAGTAAACGATTGCTTTATAGATGAGCGTTTAAATTGGTGCGACAAATAAGAATCTTTGCTCATAGTCAACCTTATAAATTTTTAACATCCTTTCGTACTCCTCCAAAAATGTTATCTTTTTATGGTGGGTCTCTTGATTTAAGATATATCGGTAAATCTTATCGGTTTGTCCCTGGCTGTAAGTAAAAGCCCCAAATCCTTTTTGCCATTCAAACCTGTTCCCAAGATGACTGGCTTCATTAACCCATTTTGATGATTTGGCTTTCACAGATTGCATAAGTTCAGAAATGGAATGGTCAGGATTAAATCCAAACAAGCAATGTACATGGTCGGAAACGCCGTTGACGATTAAAGTCTTGCATTTTTTTCATTGATAAGATTTCCAATTATTCCGAATAACTCTTTTTTCCAATCATCCTGTATAAGTGCATTTCGATATTTTACTGCAAATACTGCTTGTGCGATAAGGGTTGAATAGGTGTTGGCCATAGTTGAAAGAATTATTTTTTAAAAATAGTTTTCCTTTCAAGTTAAAGAATTCATCCAACTATTCATCATTTGTGCCGAATAAAATTTTTCCATTTATCAACACCTCTTATAAAACAGGGCATCAATTATCAAAAAACACACCTAATTAAAAAGAGCGGCAGGTATCCATTGCGCAAGAATGAGGAGCCCAATAAAAAATGGCGGAAAGGCAGCCCCATACATGGAAACTGCACTTAGCCCGCCTTGCAGCACCAACCAAAATCGGCCGTCCCTATGGGACTGAAAATTCGGTGCGGGACAAGTTCCCGAAACAAGTTCGGGACAGGTAATGACCGCTGAAAAGAAAATTCATACATAAGAAAAAGGCACAATTGTTGAAATACAAATACTAGCTTGTAAACTTCATAAAAAGAGCGAAATTTGTTTTATGCTTCCTATTTTTCACCCAAAACACCTATGCCTGGTCTTGCTATTGACTTTTATCGGCCTTCAAGCCAGGGCTCAGGTAATTGTAGCCGGGCAACCCTTATTGGAAGAAGCACTTAGGAGGCAGCAATTGCTGGGTCGGTTGCAAAAGGAGAGCTCTTTTTCCCTAAGGCCGATCAAGACCGAATGGTCAGGTAACCCCGTCTTCCCAGATTCCTGGGATGCTTTTTATAGCACCCGGCCCGACACAATAAAAGCCCCCGGAGGGCTGAGGCTACTTCCCTTCAGGGGATCCGCCAGACACTCCGGATCCAGACCCTATGGTGCAAGCCCCTATGAAATGCTTCCGGCGGCAGGCATGCAGGCCCTGGGCAGCATAGGCGTAGAATACCGGCTTCCCTGGCTTCATGTATATGCCCAGCCAAGTCTGCTTTTGGCCAACAACCCCACCTACCAGGGTTATCCCGGGTTTGGTAACGCAATTGACAGGGTTCGGTATAGTATTTGGCGAACCGGTGATATGTCTGAGCGTCTGTACCCCGGAAGGGTGGCACGATTGGCCTGGGGAAACAGCAAGGCAGCTCTTAGGTTGGGGGCCTGGGAAATGGGGGTATCCACGGAAAACCTCTGGTGGGGGCCTGGGCAGTTTCATTCCCTGACCTTCAGCCACCATGCCCCCGGCTTTGCCCATCTCTCCTTAAATACCCATCGGCCAATGGAAACCTTCCTGGGCAACATAGAGGCACAGCTGATTATGGGGCAACTTGAACCCAACGATATGCCTTATTCCCAGGTTCGGCATTTAAACGGTCGCCACGCCAATCCCAGGCCCAACGAAAACCGCTACCTGAATGCGATGAACATCGTGATCTCCCCTAAATGGCCGCAAGGCCTGCATCTTGGGCTTGCTCGCACTTTTCAAAGGTACCGAAGTGAGCAGGGCAATGGAGTTAGGGATTGGCTACCCGTGTTAGAGCCCTTCCAAAAGGTAAGGCATTTTGAAGATGGGCACAGTGTAGATTACGACAGTCGCAGGCAAGACCAGCAGGCTAGCATATTTGCCCGTTACCTTATTCAAGGGGTCCGAATGGAAATCTATGCCGAATATGGGAGAAGGGACCATGCCTATAACTGGAGGGAATTTCTAACCAACCCAGAGCATGCCAGGGGCTATATCATGGGGTTCAAAAAGTTATTTGCCACTACAAAAGCCGATACCTGGCTACAGGTGAGGGGAGAGATGGTCCAAGGCAGTCAAAGCATTAACCGTCAAACCCGATATGGCGACCTGTCCTCGGCCTTCAGCTGGCACAGTCACGGTGCGGTGCTGGGGTTTCAGCATCAGGGTCAGACCATGGGTATAGGTGCCGGAAACGGTACCAATATGCAGATTTTGGAGTTGGCTTTAGTGAAGGGATTGGACAAATTGGGACTTATCCTTGAACGGTCAGAGCAGCATAAAGGCTTCTTTGAGCGTGCCTTCCCCGATCCATTACTATACCGCCCCTGGGTGGATGTAGGTATGGGGCTTCAATGGTCCAAGCAGTGGGATAAGCTGTTGTTGGATACGCAGCTGCGAGGCGTTCAAGGCCTAAATTACCAATGGATGGGTAACCAAAACCCCAACCCCAACTTCCCCACATCCGTCAATAAGTTCAACCTGCTGGGTCAGGTACAACTGGTATACCTGTTGCCTTAAAATAGGTTAAGTTCCTAAAGGTATAGACGAGCGGGTAAAGGATATGCTGAATTGGTAGGTGTTTTAATTAATACCGGGCAAAATCTCAACGTCCATGTTTGCTGAAAAACTCCCTTTCATGCAGGCTTACCTGCTTCACCAGGCCCCGGTACCATTTGGACCTTAAAATTTCCTTCTCTCCCTCAGAGATATAAAAATCCGGGATTTGCAGTTGCCCGGCCTTCTTTAACAATTCAAAAAGAAAGATAGACGCACTGACCGAAATATTGAAACTTTCTGTAAACCCAAACATGGGGATATGCACGAGGCCATCGGCCGACTTTATCCCCTCTTCACTCACTCCTTCGTGTTCATTTCCAAAGACCAGGGCCGTTTTTTGCCCGGCTCCCAGCTCATGGATGGAAAAGCTGTGGTCGGTTTTCGGGCTTGTAGCCAAAATCCTATACCCCTGCGCACGCAAAGCCAAGAAACAATCACCTACTGCCCTGCATTCCTGGTTTTGGTATTTGTGGATATCCACCCATTGCGAAGCCCCTCTTGTCACGTAAGGGTTGATTTTATAGCTGTTTTCCTTTTCTATCACATGGATGTCCTGAATCCCAAAACAATCGGCAGTCCTCAACACTGCTGAGGCATTATGGGGCTTATAGATATTTTCCAACACCACGGTGAAATAACGGGTCCTTCTGGACAGGACTTCTTCCATCAGGCACTTCTTGTGGTCGGTGATGAACCCGCTCAGGTAATTAAGGAAATCGCGCTCAAGGCTATCCATCTCAGAAAAGGTTCATCTGGTCTTCATCGTCATCGTTTTCCTTTTTGATCTTGAAGTCCACCGTGCTGCCCACATCAAGCTCCTCGTCCTTATTTTCCTCCTCCTTGGCTGCCAAAGGGATAATTTTCAGGATTTCATGAGTGGAAAGTTTATTTCCTATGGCCCTCCATCCTTTCACGTCTATTAACATGTCCAGGTCGTACTCCTTCTCCTCCTTTTCCTTGCCCTTTTTGATCAATGCCTTTATTTGGGGCTGTTTGTCGGTGGAGACAAAGACAAGTTTGGATGCTCTATGGTCTGAAATGAAATTGAACTTCTTATTAAGGGAGCTGGTCTCAATGAGAAAACGCTTTACCATGTAAGCCTTGCTTCCGCCGTCAAAGTAGATGGCAGAAACAACTTTCTGTGGGTCAAATTTCTCCAAGCGGAGGATGCTGTCTGGCTCATACCGGTTGGTAAGTTCAAAATTAGTGAGCTCATAATCCCCATTTTTATAGAAAACGACGATGCGGTCATCCCCCAGGAAGTTTCCGATCAGGGTTCCCCGGCCATCGGTATTTAACCTGCCAATAGAACCGTCATAATGGATGTCCAGTCCACCGAGGGTTGAGACCCCTTCCATTTTCAACTGGATTTTTTTTACGGGGTATTTGGTGAGGATATTCCCACCGGCCCCTCTACCTTTTATTTCAATGGTGCTGAAATCGAAATCGAACACCTTGATACGGGCCTTTGCTCCCTGGGTAAGGTAAACCGTGACGATTTCCGCCTCACCGTTAGGGTTGGCGGTAAAATAGTGCACCTTGGAGCCTTTGGAGCCCTTGGTAAGGTCATATTCCCTGTCCCTGGTCACCGAAAGCACCTGGAACCTTTTCACCATGGTCCTGCCACTTTTCCCATCCACATAGGCCAAATTATATACCATTCGCTCGTCCCCTTTACGGTACACGGCCACGTGGATAATGTCCTTGCCCACAAATACCTTGTCTTGTATCCTGGAGACCACGCATTTCCCGTCTTTTCTAAAGACAATGATATCGTCCAGGTCTGAGCAGTCGCATACAAACTCATCCTTTTTCAGCCCATATCCTATAAAACCATCAGACTTGTTCACATATAGTTTGGCATTGTTTGCCGCTACTACGTTGGCTTCTATGCTGTCAAAGGTGCGTATCTCGGTTTTTCTTTCCCTTCCCTTACCAAACTTTTCCAGCAGCCGTTTATAATAGCCAATCGCATATTCAGTGAGATGGTTAAGGTCGTGGTTGACCTGTTCCAGCTCTTCCTGCAGCCTGCGCATCAGTTCATCTGCCTTAAAGGTATCGAATTTGGAAATTCGCTTTATTTTTATCTCGGTAAGACGAATGATATCATCCGTGGTGATTTCCCGGTAAAATTGAGGTTTAAATGGAATAAGTCCCCGGTCAATGGTTTCGATCACCGCCTCCCAGGTTTCACATTCCTCTATGTCCCTATAGATGCGGTTTTCTATGAAAATCTTTTCCAGTGAAGAAAAAAGCAGTTTTTCCATCAACTCCCCCTTTCTGATCTCAAGCTCCCGGTTCAAAAGGGCTTTGGTCTGCTCAGTATTATAGGACAGGATGTCATTTACGGAGAGGAATACTGGCTTATCTTCTATGATCACACAGGCATTGGGGGAAATACTTACCTCACAATCTGTAAAGGCATACAATGCGTCAATGGTCATGTCTGGGGACTGCCCCGCAGCCAATTGTATCTGGATTTCCACATCCTTGGCGGTGTTGTCCACCACCTTTTTGATTTTGATCTTCCCCTTATCATTTGCTTTAATGATGGATTCTATCAGGGAATTGGTGGTGGTGCCGTAGGGGATATCCTTGATCAGCAGGGTTTTGTTATCTGCTTCCTCTATCCTGGCCCTGACCTTTACCTTGCCCCCTCTTTGCCCTTCATTATATTCAGAAAAATCGGCCAAGCCTCCGGTGGCAAAGTCCGGAAGGATATGGGGACGCTTTCCTTTTAAAAGCTGAATGGAACCCTCTATCAATTCACAGAAGTTATGGGGAAGGATTTTGGTGGACAAACCCACGGCAATGCCTTCCACACCCTGTGCCAAAAGAAGGGGGAATTTTACCGGTAGGGTTACCGGTTCCCTTTTCCTGCCATCATAGGAAAGTTGCCATTCGGTGGTCTGCGGGTTAAACACCACCTCCAGGGCAAACTTGGACAAACGGGCCTCTATGTACCTGGCAGCGGCAGCTCCGTCCCCAGTACGCACATCGCCCCAGTTGCCTTGGGTTTCTATTAAGAGTTCTTTTTGACCCATGTTCACAATGGCATCCCCTATAGAGGCGTCTCCGTGGGGATGATATTGCATGGACTGTCCGATGATATTGGCCACCTTGTTGAACCGCCCGTCATCCATTTCCTTCATGGCATGAAGAATACGGCGCTGAACGGGCTTCAGCCCATCTTCTATGGCGGGCACCGCCCTCTCCAGGATCACATAGGAAGCATAGTCCAAAAACCAATCCTTATACATCCCGGTCACCGGAATGGAATCATGTAAGCTTTCGTCCTGTCCCTCAGGGTTTATTGGCTGCTCTTCACTCATGATTAATTTATATAATTCATTATTAAAATCGTCACTATCACTGATCCAACCGAAACCAAATTTCCTATCAGAAAATAATCATGGGAAACTTTGTCATCTGTTTTATTCTGGCACCCATTTTCAGTGCCCCAAAAAAGACCAATGCATGACCTATACCATTCAACAAACTTACATAAAGTCACAACCGCTCTATGATCTCATAATCTCGTAAAATATTGGCCGAAACTCAAACTCCTTTTGGGTAAAATGTTTTCTCATTGGCACAAAAACCGAAATTGCCACTAATCCTGAGAACAGATAAATACCAATTTTAAGTAGAATGTGTATCATTCGAACAAAACACTAATTCCAATGTCCTCTTTAGTTAATAGTAATTATTTAATCCCAACGAATGCTGCCTTTTCCAGGTCAACGAAACATCTTTGCCGAGGAAAGCCCTCTAGCATCCTCGGTTTTACCACTCCCTACAATATCTGCCATTATGATATGGTACATTTTTTCACATTTCATGCAAAATGATATATTTTTTCATAAAATATGAAAAAAACCAGTTTCCTTAAGCCGACTCCACTTCCTCCAGCTCCTCTCCTATTTTTTTGGGGTCCTGCTCTACGATGTCCTTTTCTATCTTAAGGTTATCTATGATGAAATGTTGCCGGTCAGGGGTATTCTTCCCCATATAGAAGCTCAATAAATCCGAAATTTTGGTGTCTTTGTTCAGAATAATGGGATCTAGCCTGATGTTCTCTCCAATAAATCCACCGAATTCCTCGGGTGAAATCTCCCCCAGTCCCTTAAATCGCGTAATCTCACAACTCTTTCCCAATTTGGAGATAGCTCTTTGACGCTCCTCATCGGTGTAGCAATAGATGGTCTCTTTCTTATTCCTTACCCTAAACAAAGGGGTGTCCAAAATAAAAAGGTGCCCATTTTTAACCAAATCAGGAAAAAACTGTAAGAAATAGGTCATTATAAGCAAGCGAATGTGCATCCCGTCCACATCTGCATCGGTGGCGATCACTATTTTCCTGTATCTGAGGTTCTCTATGCCATCTTCTATATTCAGGGCATGTTGAAGGAGGTTAAACTCCTCATTCTCATACACCACTTTTTTGGACATGCCATAACAATTAAGCGGCTTACCCCTTAGGGAAAATACGGCCTGTGTCTGCACGTCCCGGGATTTGGTGATGGATCCAGATGCAGAGTCTCCTTCTGTGATAAAGAGCATGGTCTGGTTTTTGGACTCAGCATTTCCCTTGGCATCGTCATAATGCACCCGGCAGTCCCTTAATTTTTTATTGTGCAAGTTGGCCTTTTTGGCCCTTTCGTTGGCCAGTTTTTTTATACCGGAAATCTCCTTTCTCTCCCTTTCGGATTGCAGTATCCGCTTTAACAGTGCATTGGCGGTATCCGGGTTTTCGTGCAGGTAATTGTCCAGAGCATTTTTAATAAAGTCGTTGACGAAAGTCCTCAGGGTAGGGCCATCCGGGCCAACGCTTTGGGAGCCCAGTTTGGTTTTGGTCTGGGACTCAAAAACAGGTTCCTGTACCCTTACGGCAATGGCCGCCACCACGCTTTGCCGTATGTCTGCGGCGTCGTAATCTTTCTTGAAGAATTCCCTTACCGTCTTTACTATGGATTCCCGGAATGCCGCCAGGTGAGTTCCACCTTGAGTGGTAAACTGGCCATTTACGAAAGAATAATATTCCTCCCCATACTGGTTGGAGTGGGTGATGGCGATTTCTATATCATTACCCTTGAGGTGTATGATGGGGTACCTGCTGCTTTCCTCATCCACTTTTCGCTCCAGTAGGTCTCTTAGCCCATTTTCGGAAAAGAATTTCTTCCCATTGAAATTAATGGTAAGCCCGGCATTAAGAAAGGCATAATTCCATAGCTGGTTCTCCAGGTATTCCGGGATAAAATGGTAATTCTTAAATACCGAGCCATCCGGGGAAAAGGTGATTTTGGTACCGTTTCTTTCGGAAACCTTTTCAACCATCTTTTCTTCCTTCAGCACCCCTTTTTCGAATATGGCCATCTTACTCTGACCTTCCCTAAAGGATTGCACCTTAAAATATGAGGAAAGTGCATTGACGGCCTTGGTACCTACCCCATTTAAGCCCACGGATTTCTGGAAGGCACCGGAGTCATATTTGCCTCCGGTATTGATCTTGGACACGCAGTCAATGACCTTGCCCAGGGGGATGCCCCTCCCGTAGTCCCTGACCTCCACCATGTGCTCGCTGATCTTCACATCAATGGTGCGGCCATACCCCATCATGTGTTCATCAATGCTGTTGTCCAAGACCTCTTTCACTAACACATAGATACCGTCATCCTGGGCACTACCATCTCCCAACTTCCCTATATACATCCCGGGCCTTAACCGGATGTGCTCCCTCCAATCCAGGGACTTGATGCTGTCTTCGTTATACTTTACGTTTTCGGCCATTTTATCTTAAGCTGTTAATGATCCAATTAAGCGACAGGAGCCTGCCCACCCCTGACTTCCTTTATTTTTTGCACCAAAATATAAAACAATCCTATTATCCAAGCCACAAATATGACAGGTACAAGGTAAAAAAAGAAATTAAAGGAGCTGTCCTGAAACTCCTCCAAATAGGTAATCCTATAGAGATAGAGGATCAAAATAAATGTGGAGAGGTTCACCATTCCGGCAAAGGAATAGATCCATACCAAAATAATGTCCCTGAACCTGCCCCCTTTGGGGAAAATTTTTTTTAAGGTAAGGTTATATTGAAGCTCTATCAATTTTGCAGGAACTATAAGGAGTATATTACTTAACACAAATACCGCCAAAAAGAGGTAGAAAAAGGTTTCTTTTGAAAACTGCTTAAGTGGCAAACCTCTATCGCTCACTTCGTAGGTCACAAATTCCGGTGAGGAGGAATAAATGAACATGAACCCAATTAAGAAAAAGAATATGGAAAGAAAATAGAAGGCCTTTGAAAGTCTGGAATACATAATTGCAATTTTAAGCCGCTAATATAAAGATTAAAAAATAGAAATGGGGCTTTCTACCCTACCCTTGTTCCCCCGGGTGCTTAGTTTTCATCAGGGCATAAAAGAGAGCCGCATATCCTCCTGTTCCCCAAACCCTTTGATCACTAATGCATCCTCAAACACCTGAACCACAGCACCCAAGGCCTCTTCCTTGGATTCCACCATCCCCAGGAAGGTAAGATGGTGTACCCCTTGCTGCTCCACATAGTTCCCGCTATGATGATGTCCTGAAAACCAGGCCACCACCCCCGGGTATTGATGAATCAATTCCAAAAGCTCCCGGTTATTCCACAGTTGCAAACCGTTTTCGGGAAGCAAAGGGTAATGACAAAAAATAACGGTGCGCATGCCTGCTTCCTCTGCCTGCTTTAGTTGAGCGGCCAACCAATCAAATTGCTGTTCCCCTATTCCCCCGTTCCAGGGTTTGGCATTATCAGCTCCTGTGTTTTCCAGTTTTTTAAGTGTTTCCTGCGCCAAGGTATAGCCCCTACTCCCCTTTGCATGTCCATCCAAACTGTTGTCCAGGCCATTTAATACTATAAATTTGACAAAACCATGATCGAAGGCATGATATCCCTTTGGGTTGCCCAGCACCGCCGGTACCTGTGCTTTTTTTCCATCTTCAATAGTGAAATCATGATTACCAAACACATGGTAAACCTTTGCCCTGCTTTTCTCCAGTAAGGTTAAGGGCAATTCGAAACTTGAAAAATCCCGATCGATAAGATCGCCCAAATTCACCGTGAACACCAAGTCATGCTGATTTAAAATTTTCAGAGTTTTCTCCAGTTTTTTAGGAGCCTCCCGGTAATTCCTCTCTCCCAGTTGATCTACGTCTGCATATTGTACATCTGTAAATACCCCAAACTGAAAGAGTGGAGCTGCTTTTTCCTGCGCCATGCCCACAGAGGCGTACATACTTATCATTATAGCAACCAATATCGAAAATTTCATTTTGGGTGTTTTGGTTAATTGACCAATAAATTGACAATTTTTTCTGACAAATCTATAAAGAATTTTATTTCATGGAAAACCAACAATGAAATGGGCTAAAGCCGCATTCTATTGATTTTTTGTCAATAATTTTATTATCGGAGATAAATAAACCCCCGATTTCATCCTTCCAATTATTTACCCTGTAATTCCAGCATTTTTTCTGCATACCTCTTCCCCAGCATAAGTTGGCTCTCCTGGTCAAAATGTACCCCATCAAACACCTCCATTCCTTCTGAACTTACCACCGCCGTATGGGGCAGCAGCTCGGGCAATTGCAAGATCAATTGGTTAAATGACCTTCTTTCAGGGGTATTGTCAATGATTTGTCCGGCCACAAAAGGGAGCTCGGGATTCCCAATATCCTTTCTTATTTGGATAATGATATCCTGTAAATCCTGTAGATAATGATTTAGGTCCTGCACATCGGATTCCCCCTGATGCCATATCACCCCTTTTACTTCCCCATCCCTAGCGGCATCCTTTAGCCTTTCGATAAAGGATGCATAGTAATCCGTCCCGGGCAACCAAAGCTTGATAGAGGTGCCGCCTCTGGCATTCACTACCATTCCCAACTTCTTGTTGCCCCGAGCGGCCAAATCCCTTGCAAAAGCAAAGGAGGGGCTTAATTGCTGCATATCGGCCTCCTTTCTTACGGTCGAAAAAATATTCATTGGGTTAGTGGCAGGCACCCACCTTTCGGATGTATCCCCTTTGAAAAGATATACGTCACTCAGTGGACCCATTAATGAATCTACCAGAGGTGCCCTTCCTGCCATATTGGATTGGCCTATGGCGAGATATATGTCCATATGTATCGATTCAGATGAGATAATCAGAAAGACTCCAGCCCAAAGGTTCAGCAGCCAGTGCAGGAAAAAGGTCATGGCATGAATAGTTTTTTGTAAGATATAGATTAGCCCTTATATTTAAAAATCATCTTTTAGTCAATGAAGCAAAAAATTGCCTTAACAATATCCAGGATATTGCACCCCATGGTTCTTATGCCTTTGTTTATAGGCTACGTGGTTTTCTCTCTACTTCCCCCCGGGCGGGCGATCCTTACCACAGTCAGTATAGTGGGGATAGGCATTGTGCCCCTTGCCCTGTGGAACATCTATCGTACTCAAACCGGAAAATACAGTAATTTTGACGTTTCCATCCGGGAGCAGCGATTCAGTATGTTTGGCGTGGTTTTCCTGCTGTCTACTGTATTGATGGCCTACCTATGGTATACCGGGCAACCGGAGGTATTGCTAATAGGCTGTGCATTGGTGATAGGGCTGGTATTTTCATCCTTTGTTTTCAATTTCTGGCTAAAAACCTCCCTTCATACGGCTATCCTCACTTATATATGCATAGGACTCTGGCCCATGGACTCTGATTTGAGCTTGCTTATGGGGGTAGGCGTGCCTTTGGTAGCCTGGGCCAGGGTGGTCCAATCCAGGCACAGCCTTAGCGAAGTGGGGGTAGGTTTTTTCATTGGGGCCATCTTTGGGGCATGCTTACTATTACTTACAGGCTATTTTGATTAGGCATCCCTTCATCTGATCAGTGTGTGGCGTGCTCAACATGCTCGATTTCACCTCTTTACAATAAATCCCACATATTCAACAGTATATGTGCATCTGTGGCAAAAAAACAAACAAATTCCATATGTTTATATTTTCTTTTCATCTGTTTATAATTGTCTTTTTATGGTCAGATGGAATCTCGCAACGATAATCATCCCCCCGTGTGTCGCTCTCGTCATGCCCTGACTGCCGTCAGGACAGGCTCGATTTCAAGTGTTTATAATTGATATTTAATGGCCACATAGCCTGCCCCAGCCTGCCCCGAACTCGTTTCGGGGAACTCGTTTCGGGGGAATCTCGCAACCCCGATAGTTATCGGGGCATCCCTCCGTGCGTCGCTTGTGTCGTGCCCTGACTGCCGTCAGGACAGGCTCGATTTCATTTGTTTATAATTTGCTTTTCAATGGTCAATACCCGTGCGTCGCTTGTGTAGTGCTCGGTTTCATCACCCTAATTCCCCATATATGGAAAATCCGCTTTGTCACCGGCAATACTTTTGCCACCCATGGTATTGAAGCATGATTTTTGCTGAAAAATCTGGGATTTTAACCAAATTCTTTCCCCCATGAATAACCCCACCTCCCTGGCCCCGAAAGCTACATTGACTTATTTTGACGCTGTGGCACTGATTGTGGGAATAGTGATAGGCGCAGGTATTTTCAGGACACCTTCTTTGGTGGCGGCCAATTCCGGGAGCTGGGAGTGGATGATGGGGGCATGGCTACTGGGGGGCCTGGTATCCATAGTTGGAGCCCTATGTTATGCGGAGCTTACCAGTACCTTTCCGCATACGGGAGGTGATTATCATTTTCTTCAAAAAGCTTTCGGAAAGCGGTTGTCCTTTTTATTTGCATGGTCAAGGCTTAGTGTGGTACAGACAGGTTCCATTGCTTTATTGGCATTCATTTTTGGGGATTATGCCACACTCATCTACGAATTGGGGCCTCATTCATCAGTGATTTATGCACTTATCACCGTGGCAGTATTGACAGCATTAAACATTGGGGGGGTGAAAATGGGTGCCGGAGCGCAGAAGCTGCTCACCATTACAGAGCTTACAGGTATTGCCCTGGTCATTGCGGCTGGGCTTTTGCTATCTCCTTCAGAGCACTGGGCATCAACTACCGATCAATACACCTCCTCCGGGGAGTCCGGTTCCTTTGGGTTGGCCATGGTGTTTGTGCTCCTGACCTTTGGTGGCTGGAACGAGGCCGCCTACCTTTCTGCTGAGCTGAAAGCCGGAAAAAAAGTCATCGTAAAAGCTTTATTATCAGGCATAGTCGCCATCACCCTTGTATATCTATTGATCAACTTGGCTTACTTCAGGGGCCTGGGCATGGAAGGTATGGCTTCCTCTAATGCAGTGGCAGGAGACCTGATGAAGGTGAGCTTTGGGGATACCGGCGCCTGGGTCATGGCCGTCTTGGTGGCCATTGCCGCCTTGACCTCGGCCAATGCTTCCATGTTTACGGGCGCAAGGTCAAATTTTGCCTTAGGCCGGGATTTTAAGTTGTTCTCTCCGTTGGGAAAATGGGAGAAGGGCAACCGTGGGCCTATCAACAGCTTTATTGTGCAGGGTATAGTGGCCATGCTATTGGTGGGGTTGGGCATTTTTTCCAGGGATGGGTTTGAGACCATGGTAGAATATACCGCCCCGGTTTTTTGGTTTTTCTTTTTGCTTGTAGGCATTGCCCTATTTGTGTTGAGAAAAAAGGAACCGGAAACCAAAAGACCCTTTAAAGTGCCATTTTACCCCGTGCTGCCCATCCTATTTTGCGCTTCTAGTGCCTACTTGCTATACAGTTCCATTGCCTACACAGGTTGGGGAGCCTTACTGGGAGTGGGGGTACTCTTGATAGGGGTATTACTTATGTATATCTTTCCCGTGTACAAAGGATCAACTCAATGAACACCAAAACTCAGATAAAATGAAAACTTTAAAATTATTCGCTTTGCTAATGGGGCTAAGTATAGCCTGGAATGAGATTAGTGCCCAAGATGTGCAATATGTCCCCACGCGGCAGGCTGTGGTAGATGCCATGCTGGACCTGGCCCAGGTATCGGATAGCGACATGGTTTATGATTTGGGGTGTGGGGATGGAAGGATTGTGATCACAGCGGCCAGAAAATATGGGGCCAATGGCAGGGGTATCGATATTGATCCCAAGCGCATCGAGGAATCCAACGCTAATGCTGCCCAGGCCGGAGTGACCGACAAGGTGAAATTCATCGAAGCCAACCTGTTTGAGTCCGATTTCAGCGATGCCTCCGTGGTAACTTTATACCTTCTGGGATCACTCAATCAACGACTCAAGCCCATTCTTATGAAACAACTCAAGCCAGGAACCAGGGTGGTTTCCCATGCCTTTGACATGGGGGATTGGAAACCCGAGAAACAGATAGAGGTGGACGGGGCAAGGGTTTATCTATGGACCATCCCGGAAAAATAGGAAGAAATGTAAACAGGGGCTTATTTTAAAGAAACAAGCCCCTGTTTTAGACAATAATTTGTTTAACCCTGTTTTTGTAAACGTAGGGTAAATTGAAGCAAAACGTTTTCTTCCTCTTCGTCACCGGTAATATCAAAGTCCTCTTCTTCCTCAAATACCACTGTCATAAAACTATTGGAGAGCTCTGTCACTTCCAGTTCCACTACTTCATCCCCGTCGTTCAAGGCCAAAATGGTGTTATTGTTTCTAAGTTCATAGGTGCCAGACTCCCCACCATCCTCATCTGTGATCTGATAGGTGCCATCTGCCCTGAACACTATAGAGAAATCTTGAAAATCAGAGGCATCCATTACTTCCCCCAGAAACATGTTTTGAACAAACATTGCCTCTGATTCTGTAAGACCTAAATTTTCAATTAAAAAATCTATTGAATTCTGACCGTTTATTGTTGCATTAACTGCATGTGATTCATACACCCAGGTCCCCACAATTGCGGGGGTAGTAGAGGGCGAATCATCGTCGCTTCCACATGACCACATTCCTATCCCTAATAAGGTCAGAAGGGTAAGCACAAAAGATGTAGACTTAAACTTGCTCATAATGTTAGTTTTATTTATAAAATATTTTATTTATTCGCTAAACTACAAATAATGATTTTGTATTTCAAAATTTAAAAGGAAATTATTAACTTCAAAATCTGAAGGTTTTTGTGGGGGCGAAAAGTTTAATTTTTACCTGCCTTTTTTGCCATGAGAAACGTATTTCTTTGCCTGTTTTTTGGGATAGCTCTCTTCCAGATATTAACTATCCACCATTCCAAAGGCCAGGAAAAAAATGCTCCGATAACTGATGACAACACATCTGTCCTACTAGTGAGCTGGTCCCTACAAGGAACTCCCGGAAATCAGCCCCTCCAACCCGGGGAATCCCATCAGGGGGGGATTACCGCTTATCCTTTATATAGGGGAGAAGGCTTAAACCCATCTTCCGCTGCAAATGGATTTAATGCCAACGGCTGGCAGCATTCCGAAGGAAACTATTTTGGATTTGGCATTTCAACCTTAGATGGGGTTGAAATAACCTTGGACACTCTTTTTTTAGGAATGTCCTCATCCGCCACAGGCCCCAGGGAGTTTGCCTTACGTTGGGATATGGACGACTTTGTCAGTGATCTCCACACATGGACTTTGTCTCAGCCCGGGCAGCCGGTTTTTCTTGCGCTCGATTTAACCGGACTGGTTTTCTTGAAAGAAAAGGTCAATTTCAGGATAGTTCCCCGTGACACGGTTGCTGTAAATGGAAACACTATCACTGGCACGGGCACCTCCAGGATTATTCATTACCAGCCAGGAAACCTTCCCTTTAGCATCACAGGCCGCATCAAAAGCGAAAGCGAAACACCACAGATAACCATAGCAAGGGAACAAAAAGATCTAGGATACGGCAGTATCCAACTACCTGGCACGGAAAGCTCGTATTCCCTAATGGCAAGCCACCTTGCAGATAGCCTCAAAATTACTGCTCCCCCACCCTTTAAGATCCGCACAGAAGGAGGAGCCTTTCAATCGAGCATAGCCCTGCACCCTTCCCAAGTCAAGGATTCGCTTAAGGTTTGGATTAGCTATTCATCGGGTGAGCCTCCGGGCTTTTACACCGGGAGCATAACGCATTCCAGCCGCGGGGCAGCAGATGTCTCCTTGTCGATTAGGGTTCATATCATGGACCCCAAAAACTGGGAAGAAAGCTTTAACAAAAGTTGCGAATTTGGACTACCTAAGGGCTGGACAAGTTATTCGGTGAACGGAGACCTATCCTGGGATTGCTCAGGCTTTGGAAGGCGGGAAAACCAGCCCACGAACAACTCCCCCTACGGTTTGCAGGCAAATGGGTTTGTCCCCATTGAAGGGCCCACGGCACAAGAAACCTGGTTGATAAGTCCCTCCTTCGACCTGGAAGCATTCGATTATCCCCTGCTTTCCTTTTGGAGCCGTGTAGCCTTCGAAGGGCCAAGGTTATCCCTGAAAATCTCTTACGATTATTTAGATGGAGATCCCCTATCAGCTAACTGGAAAACCCTTAGCGACCGATTTGCCAGGGAGAATAGGTGGACATATTCCCAGCCTCTCAATTTGGTGAACCATAAAGAAGCGTCTGTAAGGTTCGCTTTTGTATATACATCCCACCCAGAACAGGGGGCCGCCAGGTGGAGTATTGATGATATAAGGTTGGCCGACAGCGGCACTCCCCCTGCACCCTTTCTCCAGCACAGCCTTGGGTACATCGACTACTGGCATTTTACAAAAGAGAGTGGGAAAGATAGTGCCCGGGTATTTACCGTGGAATTTTATGACCCTGTTGCGCCACTCAAGGTATCTTCCCATCCCGCCTTTCAGCTTTCTAAGGATGGGCAGCAATACACTACCTCCCTAATTTATTCCATAGATGAACTTAATGAGCCACAGTCCATTTCCGTGAAATTCTCTCCATCTTCTGGGGATGAAGGTGTATTTGCAGGCCCTATTGTGTTTGAAAGTGACACTTTAAAGCAAAGGGTGGGTTACCTTTCGGCATCGACCATTAATGGGGACAATACCCTTGACCTGCTCACATGGAATGTGGAATGGTTTGGTTCAAAGGAATTTGGCCCCGAAGACGTGGGAAGGCAAAGAAAAAACGTAGGGT